>NZ_LMFK01000045.1:0-1327 GCF_001426785.1 Ensifer sp. Root142 | reverse complement strand
CGAAGTTGCTATCGACGCCGGCCACCCGCTGGACGATCTCAATCATCGCGTCGCGGTCAGCGACCTCCTCCGTCTCCAGACGAAGGAGAGCAAAGCCGGCAGCGTGGCGCGGCGCTGGCTGCGCAGCTTGTCCGGCCGCCGCGGCTGCGAACCGGTCGGCCGCCGCGATCACCGACGGCTCCGCGCCGGCATTTTTCAAGGCGTTTGCGGTTGCCTGCCATTTCGCGGCGAGAGCCAGGTTGCCATTGATGAGCGAGGCGCGATCGACGACGCCGGCGCGCTTGCGCTCGACGCGTTTGGTGACGGCGGGCGTCTTGAGATAGCGAGGATCGCTCTTGCTGCGCTCGTAGGCGCCGGCCTGCGACTGGCTATAGGGCCGCGTGGCGGCGACATCCGCGCGCCGGGTGGCGACCATGGCGATGCCATGCTCGCGTGCCTTTGCCGCGAACCGCTCGCGCCATTCGTAAAGTTCCGGCTTCGTCAGCCGCAGCGCCTTGCCAAGGTCGTCTCGCGCCGAGATCATCACATGGACATGCACATGGCCGGTTTCGGGGTGATACGCCGTGATCCAGCGATGCCCGGCGACCTGCTCGCTCAGGAAATCCCGCACGGCCCGCTGCATCGCTTCCGGATCGGTCCCAGTCCGTGCCGAGAAGATGACATGGAAGGCATTGCGTGGCTCGACGGTGCGAATGTGGGATGACCAGTCCCGCCAAATCCTATCCGCCTTTTCCTTGACGCTCGAACCGCGCTCGATCAGATCGCCGGCGCTGGTGCTTACGGCTTTCTCGTTGCGAAGGAATTTTTCGAGGAAGTAGCGGCCGGACTTTTCGGAGACGGCGGCGCCGAGAATACGCACCTCGGCCGTCACTCCAGCGTCGGCCAATCGGCGTGCAAAACTGGCTTCCGCATTTTCGACAGCGCGCGCCGGCCCCTCGCCTTTCTCGCGGGTCTTCAGCGCTCCGGCGATCTTCTTGGCCGGCAGGTCCGTTACCGCGTAGACCGCGCGCCGGCCCCTCGCCTTTCTCGCGGGTCTTCAGCGCTCCGGCGATCTTCTTGGCCGGCAGGTCCGTTACCGCGTAGACCGAGACCTTGCCATCCGAATGCCGGGAATAGAGGAAAGGCTTTGATCCGAACGCGGCATTCAGGGCGTCGTGAAACGCGGTATCGTCGACCGTATCGGCGACGGTAAAGGAAAATGTGGCCAGCGCGTTGACCGCATAGGCCTCACGGAATTCCGCGCCCCATTCGGCCAGCGCCGCGGCCCGGTCCTCGCGGCTTGCGACCGCGAGGCCATCCTGATCGTAGATCGGGATATCGACCTTGC
>NZ_LMFK01000044.1:0-400015 GCF_001426785.1 Ensifer sp. Root142 | reverse complement strand
AATAAGGTAAGCCGAAAGGCCGGAAGCGTGACTGTCCCTCGATCATCACCTGCATCTCAATGGTCCGTTCTCTCCTGGGACGCGGCTGCTTTCATGCCACCTCCTTGGTGTTGAGATGTTTGTCTGGTGGCAACGATCGGGGCTCACGGCCGATGGGTAGAGTTTCGCCGTCCGGAGAGCAGCCGCAGCCACGGCCCGGAATGGAAGGCGCTCATCAGCCCGTACATCGCCACCATTCCCGTCAGCGGGGACGCGGCTGAGGTCGTGCAGAGCATGTCCGGCTCGCCGATGCTCAGAACGCCGGTCAAAAGCGCCATGAACGCAAAGGTCGGACTGGCGAGGAGAGGGAGCCGATCGGCCGCGCCACGAGCTATCGCCCTTCGCGACCCTTCAATCGTTCCGGTTCTGTGCGTCGACATTTTTCGGCTATCCATTTGTTCGGCGGTTGCGCAGGTCGTTGCGGGTCTGCGAATACAGTTAGCGTCCGAAGCTGAGAGTGCGGGAGTTACAAGTTTGACGGGATTGCGATGGACTCGCTGATCACGGCTGCGGCGCGGGCGCTGGCGGCGGGCGATCCGCTCGGCGCGCTGAAACGCGTCGCACTGCGCGACGACGCGCCGGCGCTGGCGCTGCGCGGGATCGCGATGGCGCAGCTCGGCGACTTCCCACGCGCAAAAGCCCTGCTGAAAAGTGCCGCGCGTGCATTCGGCCCAAGGGAAGCGGTGGCACGGGCGCGATGTGTCGTGGCTGACGCCGAGATTGCGCTGGTTTCACGCGACCTTGGCTGGCCGGAGAAGGCGCTTGAGACGGCGCGGGCTGTGCTCGAGGCCCATGGCGACCGCGTCAACGCCGCCCATGCGCGCAATCTCCAGGTCCGACGTCTCGTCCTGATCGGCCGCCTCGATGAAGCCGAGCAGGCGCTTGACGGCTTCGACCCGATGCCGCTGCCGCCCGCATCACGCGCCGCCAACGCTCTCATTGTCGCCGGCATCGCCGTCAGGCGCCTGCAGACGAAGACGGCGCGCGCTCAGCTGGCGCTGGCGCGCGAGGCGGCGCGTGAAGCCGGTATCCCGGCATTGACCGCCGAAGTCGACGGCGCCTTTTTAGCGCTCTCCAAGCCGGCTGCGCGCCTGATCGCCCGTGGCGAGGAGAGGGCGTTGCTGCTCGAAGAGGTCGCGGCGCTGCTGGCATCCGGCGCGCTGGTCATCGATGCATGCCGGCATGTCGTGCGGGCAGGTGATAGGTTAGCATCACTCTCGACGCGCCCGGTTCTCTTTGCGCTTGCCAGGACGCTGGCTGAAGCCTGGCCGGGGGATGCTTCGAGGAGCGCGCTTCTCGCCCGCGCCTTCCGGGCGAGGCACGCAGACGAATCGCACCGGGCGCGACTGCGCGTCGAAATCGGACGGCTTCGCGCTGAGCTACGGGATGTGGCCGAGGTAAGCGCGACAGCGCGCGGCTTTGTGCTGGTGCCGCGGCACGCTCGCGAGGTCGCCGTGCTGGCGCCGCCCGTCGAGGGACAGCACGGCGCGGTGCTTGCCTTGCTCGCTGATGGCGAGGCGTGGGCGAGTTCGGCGCTGGCGATTGCGCTTGGGGCGAGCCCGCGCACGGTGCAGCGGGCGCTTGACGCGCTTTGCGCGGCTGGCAAGGTGCAGCCGATCGGGCGGGGACGTGCACGCCGATGGATGACGCCGCCGGTGCCGGGTTTCCCGACAGTGTTGTTACTCCCCGGGCCGCTGCCGAGCGATTAGGATGAAACCATGAAAAAAGCCTCAGCCGAAATTCTCCGCGAATATGGTCCCTTTCCCGGTGCCGAGCAGGTGCATGGCGTGACGTTCGACGGCCATCACGTCTGGTTTGCCACCGGCGACAAATTGAATGCGCTCGACCCCGAGAGCGGTGAGACGGTGCGTTCCATCGATGTCGCCGCCCATGCGGGCACGGCCTTCGACGGGGAGCACCTGTTCCAGATCGCCGAGGATTGCATCCAGAAGATCGATCCGAAGACCGGCCGCGTACTTTCGACGATCCCGGCGCCGGGCAACGGTGGCGACTCCGGCCTTGCATGGGCGGAAGGTACGCTGTGGGTGGGCCAGCATCGGGGGCGAAAAATCCATCAGATCGATCCCGAGACGGGGGCCATCCTGCGCACGATCGAGTCAAACCGTGTCGTTACCGGCGTCACCTGGGTCGATGGCGACCTGTGGCACGGCACCTGGGAAGGCGACGACAGCGATGTCAGGCGCATCGATCCGCAAACGGGCGAGGTGCTGGAGCGGCTCGACATGCCGGCCGGCATGGGCGTGTCGGGGCTTGAGGCCGATGGCGGCGACCGTTTCTTCTGCGGCGGAGGCGCAAGCGGCAAGGTCAGAGCCATCCGCCGGCCGAAGCGGGCGGAGGCCGCCGACCGCAGCGCCAGAAGCAAATAATCCACGCTCTCTCTATGTCCCGCGCATCGTGAGGAATAGCAGAGCGCCTTGTCGCCTCGTCGCGGCGTCGCGTGCCTACGCTGACGCGACAAGGACGCCGTAACGTCTTGCATCAGTTGCCGAAGTCTCTTTTCAAATCGGTGCCGGCTCAACGAATTGTCAGGCCGGCTTCAGCGATGCAACGCTCACGCGCCGAACCTCTGGTCAAAGCGTGCAGGCGTACCTACCTACAATGCAGAGACGAAAATCGGCGCCCGCAAATCCGTCTCGTGGCCGCGACGTTCGTTTGCGCCAAGTAATAGGCGGCGCTTTGGAAGAGGCAAGAATGGCTAGGACGTTCCAGTCCTTCATTCACGGTGTTTGGGTCCTTGCCATCATCAGCGCGGCGACATCTGTAGGTATTGTCTATGGGTGGCAAAGCCACGGCTGGGTCGGGGCGAGCCTGTACGGGCTGATCGGTTACGGCAGCGGCGTTTTGTTCGCCTACTCGCCCTCGATGTTTTTCGATTTCCTGGAGTTGTTGGGATCCTGAGCGCGCGCTGAACGCGCTTGCCGACATCACGATCAAGGTATGGCGAAGATGCTGATCTCGTTGGTGATGCCGCGCAGCGTGACGTTGTGTGTCATCGGGTTGAGGCCGCGCTCGCTGAGCAGGTCGGCGGCGGCCGGATTGCGCAGCACCGTGCTGGTGGCGAAGATCTCCTGGGCGGTGGCGAGGTGCTGCACGCGCGAGGCGATGTTGACCGTCTGGCCGAAATAGTCCTGCCTCTCGTTGAGGCTGACGGCGATGCAGGGGCCTTCATGGATGCCGATCTTCAACAGCAGGTCCTCGCTGCTGCGCTCGTGATTGAGCTCGCGCATGGCGTCGCGCATCCGCATGGCCGCGGCGATCGCCCGATCGGGCGTCGGGAAGGTTGCCATGACGGCGTCGCCGATCGTCTTGACCACGGCGCCGGCTTCGGCGGCAACGATCTCGTTGAGCACGGTGAAATGGGTCTTGACCAGATCGAAGGCGGCGAGATCACCGACACGCTCGTAAAGCTCGGTCGAGCCGCGAAGGTCCGTGAACAGGAATGTCATGCTGGTGATCTTCAGGCGCTGGTCTACGTCGATCGTATCGGTGCGGTAGATGTCGCGGAATGTCTGGTTGGACAGCAGCCGCTTGGCCGTCAGGAAAGGACGACGGCGCCCGAGCAGCGCATGCAGCGCTTCGCCGGCGACGCAGACCGTGGGCAGCGTGCGCACCTCCGCATGGTTCTCCACCTGGATCCGCAGCGGACCCGGCTGCATGCTGATGGTCTCGTTATGCCGATGGGTGCGATCGAACACCAGGGATAGGTTGCGCCTTTCCTTCGTCGGTTCTCCCGACACGTCGATGAACTGCGCTGCGTGTGTCACCGGCTCGAAGATGATGATGAACTCGGCCGGAAGCTGCAGCGCGATGACGGCCTTTTCGCCGGGCGGCAGTTCGAGAGTCTCGAGAATGAACTCCTCGGCCTTCGCCTCGTAATCGTCTTCAGGCAGGTCGACACCGGAGCCCCAGTAGACCTGGCGGAAATATTCGGCGGCTGGAAGCTCGTGCGGATTGTGGGCCTCGATATGGCGGACGCGCGGGCTGACGGTAAACGTCACCTCGATCATCTCGTCCAGCGTCGGCTCGTAGCCGGCTGCGCAAAGCGCGCAGGTATAGGCCTCGCTCTGCACGGTTTTCAGCGAGGTGTTGGCGTCGAGCACCCCGCCGCAGCCGGGGCAGAGCACATTCCAGGACAGTTCGAACAGACCAAGCCGCGAGGCGTGCAGGAAACCGGCGATCGTCTTTTCTTCGTCCAGCCCGTGCTCGGCGGCAAAGGCGAGCGCATTGATGCGGCCGAGCTTGCGGTCCGGCGCGTCGCGCACGTGCCGCTCGATGGCATCGGCGAAGGCGGGTGCCGCCGACTGGCGCAGGACGTCGAAGAGGGCCTGGGTTTCGCTCATGGTGGTATCTTATACTGAAATGGGCGCGCGGTCAGCGCCTTGTCTTGGCGGGCTGAGAAACTGAGCCGGCTCTTCGACCAGCCGATGGGAGCCGGCGCCGCGTCGACGCTTTTGCCAAGGTCAACTCTGCTCCAGGGTCGTCTCGTTGGCCCCATTGCGCTTGGCCTGAAGCATCTTATGCTAAGAGGGTGGTAGGCCGCGGGAGCGTTGAATGTCGGCACGGCCGTTCTCGAAGATTTCTGCGCCGCTCGGCGGGCTGCTCGCCGTGGTTGGGCTCGTGGCGGTCGCTGCACTCACGACGCCGGACATGACCGGACGAACCAGGCTCAATTTGGAGGTCCTGCTTGCTCTCATCTGGGCCATCTATGTCCTGCAACTGATCGTGACGCTGATCGCCGCGCGCGAGAGAGACTTTTGGGACAGGCTGCCGGCGATTGCTATCGATGTGCTTGCTGTCTTGGTTCCTTTCGCCGCGGTGCTGTTTGTCGGCACGCGCGATCAGACCCTCTACTGTGCCATCTGGCTGCTGAAGCCTCTGCGCGGATCGCCCTTCTTCCGGCTTATGGGCAGCGTCCTGAGCAAACAGGCACGTAACCTGATCGGCATCACCTCGATCTTCGGCATCGTTCTTTTTGGTGCGGCGCTCACGGCCTATCTCATCGAGCGCGACGTCCAGCCTAACACGTTCGGCAGCATCCCCCAGGCGATGTGGTGGGCGGTGGTGACGCTGTCGACCACCGGCTATGGAGACGAGATTCCGCAAAGCTTCGCCGGCCGCGTCCTTGCCGGGCTGGTCATGATGTGCGGCATCGGCATCTTTGCGCTCTGGGCCGGCATCCTCGCCACCGGCTTCTACGAAGAGGTCCGTCGCCGGGACTTCGTGCGCAATTGGCAGTTGGTGGCGACCGTGCCACTGTTTCAGAGGCTTGGCTCGTCGGCGCTCGTCGAGATCGTGCGGGCGCTGAGGCCTCGCGTCGTGCCGGCGGGCGCTGTCATATGCCGCAAGGGCGAGGCCGGCGACCAGATGTTCTTCATCGTCGAGGGACGCGTCAGTATCGCGACACCGAACCCGGTGGAGCTAGACGCTGGCAGCTTCTTCGGCGAGATGGCGCTGATTACGGGCGAGCCCCGCTCGGCGACCGTCAGCGCGGCGACCGAGGTCTCGCTGTTGTCGCTGTATTCGGAGGATTTCCAGATGCTGTCCAGCAGCAACCCGGAGATCGCGGACATCATCCGCAAGACTGCGCTCGAGCGGCGCGGAGCGACGCCGAAGGCTTGACGGCCCCGCAGGGCTATTGGGTCGTATGCGCAGACCTGAATGCAAGCGCGCCAAGCAGCATTTCACGGCTACCTCATTAACAGCCGGGAAAGTCTTTCTCCTCTAGCATGGCTTCGGGGACACTCTTTCTTATAGGCGATCAATGTCATTTTTCGGCGTTTCCGGAATGTACTATTCCGGTGAATCTCTTGCTGAGCACCGCATCGTGCTTGCCGAGGACTCCAATCTGTTTTCGTCGATGGTCTCGAAGCGGCTGAAAGAGCTGTTCGACATCGACGTCATCGTCTGCCGCGATTATGACGATCTGCAGTTTGCCGTCGAAAATGCGACATTCCCGGCGTCGCTGGCCATTTCCAACATCAACCTGCCCGGTGCCGAGAATGGCGAGGCGCTGAATTATCTCATCGAGATGAGCGTGCCGACCGTGGTCTTCACCGGCTCCTTCCAGGAAAGTACGCGCGAGAAGATCCTGGCCAAGGAGATCGTCGACTATGTCATCAAGGACAGCGTCTTTGCCGTCGACATGCTGGCGGAATCGGTTTGCCGGTTTCTCACCAACCACAAGCACCATGTGCTCATCGTCGACGACAGCCCGACGGCGCGCGCGCTGCTGACGACGCAGCTGAAACGCTACAATTTCCGCACCAGCACGGCAGAAAACGGTGCGACGGCGCTCGAAATCCTCAAGAACCATCCGGATATCGGCCTCGTCATCACCGACTACAACATGCCCGACATCGACGGCTTCGAGCTGACGCGGCGCATTCGCGGCACCTATGGGCCGCACCAGTTGCGCATCATCGGCGTCTCGTCCTCGACCAACCGGCTCTTGTCGGCACGCTTCCTCAAGGCCGGCGGCAACGATTTCGTCGTGCGCCCCTTCGTCAACGAAGAGTTCTATTGCCGCGTCAACCAGAACCTCGACACGCTGATCAAGATCAAGACCTTGAGCGAAAAGGTGAAAGTTCCGGCCTAAAGCATGTCGCGCAAAAGTGTGCTGCGGTTTTGCGATAACGACATGCGTAAAAACAAGAACTTGAAGCGCGGCAAGCGAATCTGAAAGATCGCGACGCGCTTTAACGCGCCTGCGAACTCCGCGAACCTGGTTGCCGGATGCGCCGTTTGTCGGCGCCTTGATCCCGCCCGCCACCTCCGTTTCGAGGCGGTGGCGCTCATCCGTCGGCTACACACGCCGGCGCATCTGCCGCTTTCCTGCGCTTGCGACCCCTAAAATTGCCGGGGTCGCGAGAAAAGCCCTCTTACGGTTGCCGCATTAACGAAATTGCAATCCGGACCGTCTTCAATCGGCCGCAACAAAAGTGGGGAGCCCGGTAACGCCTGGTCATGCCAAGACAAAATGTCTGGCGCGATCCGTGCCGGGTATAATTGTATATTGGGAGCCAGCGTCGCCCTTTTTGGGACAGCACGCCTGCGGCTCGAAATCGGGATTTGCAGGGACGTGAGATTGCGCCGCACGCCAGGTCGGATCAATTCTGTGCAGAAGCACAGCGACAAGCGCATGTTGCTGATCGAAGATTCCCGCATGTTTGCCACCGCGCTGAAATACGGCCTGGAAACGGTGCATGGTATTCGTGTCACCCATTGCGCCTCGCTGGAGGCGCTGCGCCAGGAAATGACCGCAGCGCCGGATAGCTTCTCGCTCGCCGTGCTCGACCTCAATCTTCCCGACGCGCCCAATTGTGAGGCGCTCGACTTCATCCTCGCCAACAACGTTCCGGCCGTCGTCTTCACCGCGGCCTTCAACGACAACACGCGCGACCAGATCCTCGGTCGCGGCGCGCTCGATTGTGTCATCAAGAACCAGCCGGAATCGATCAATCTCCTGATCGGCGCCGTGGACCGGGCCTTGACCAATGGCAAGACGACGGTGCTGCTTGCCGATTCCGACACGCCGTCGCGGGTCGAGCTTGCGGGCATCCTGCGCCGGCAGCGGATTTCGGTGTGCGAGGTCGCTTGCGCCGCCGATGCGCTGCTGGTGCTCGATTCCGGCGAGGCGATCGATATCGTCGTCACCGATCTTGATTTGTCCGACATGACTGGGGCAGCGCTGCTTGCCGAGGTGCGCCGGCGCCAGGGCGATGAGGCGCTGCCGGTGATCGCGCTTTCCGACAGCGGCGACCGCCGGATCGGAGCGCGGTTCCTTGAGGCCGGCGGGACGGACTTCATCCAGAAGCCATTCCTTGAGGCAGAGTTCAACGGTCGCATCGCCTATGCCGCCGGCATCCAGAAACGGTTGCAGACGCTGCAGCGACAGGCAGCGAGCGACTATCTCACCGATATCTACAATCGCCGCCATTTCTTCCTGACCGGCCCGCGCCTCGTCGAGCAGTGCCTGCGCCGCGGCGAGACCACGGCCATCGCCATTCTCGACATCGACCACTTCAAACGCCTCAACGACACCTATGGCCACGAGATCGGCGACGTCGTGTTGAAGCATGTGGCCAAGCGGTTGACGACGCTGGTCGGCGACGAACACCTGCTTGCCCGCCTCGGCGGCGAGGAGTTCGGCATCCTGTTCAACGGCTTCGACGTCCAGCGCGCCTTCACGTTCTGCGAGAAGCTGCGCATCGAGCTTGCGAGATCGCGCATCGTTGCGGATGACGAGGAACTGTCGATTACAGTGTCGATCGGTCTTGCGACCATCGAGGCGCCGGAGTCCTTCGAGAACTACCTGCATGCGGCCGACCAGTTTCTCTACATGGCCAAGCACGCCGGGCGAAACCGGGTGATTTCGGAGCTCGCACTGCTCGACGCACTGGCGTCGTAGCGAGCCGCAATCCGCGACGCTGTCCGGCCAAGGACCTGTTCCTGCATGGTGGCGAGCTAGTGCCGCTAGCCGCGATGATTGCAATGAATCGCGAAGCATTGTCGGTTTCGGCATCGGCGAAACGTCTTCCAAGCAGCCGGACATGATCCGGGCCTGCGAAGAGGAGCCGCATATGACCAAAGTTGTCTCAAATCTCTGGTTCGAAAAGGACGCCCTCAGGGCCGTCGAACTCTACGTCTCGCTCGTGCCCAATTCGGCGATCGTCCGCACGACGGTGATGCCGGCGGATTCGCCGAGCGGGCCGGCGGGCAGCGTCAAGGTGATCGAGTTCACCCTGGGAAACCAGAACTTCACCGCGCTCGAAGCCGGACCGCTGGACCCGTTCAACCATTCCTTCTCGATCATGATCCAATGCGACAGTCAGGAGGAGATCGATCGCCTGTGGAATGCGCTGCTTGAAAACGGCGGGCAGGCCGAGCAATGCGGTTGGCTGCGGGACCGCTGGGGTCTTTGCTGGCAGATCGTGCCGAGAGCGCTCGGCGACATGGTTGCCCATACCGACCGCGAGCGCGCCCGGCGTGTGACCGAGGCCATGCTGGGCATGATCAAGCTCGATATCGCCGAACTGGAGCGCGCCTTCCACGCCCGGACCTGAGCCAGATCCGGCTGAACAGGTGCGCTCATGGACAAGGGTTGACGGTGTGGCCTGCGCTATTTCCGCGCCTGCGGGTAGATCGTCTCGCCGCGCTTCAGCATCTCGACGAAGGTCTCGATCTTTTTCCGGCGGCCGGCCTCGGTTTTCATATTGTGCGTGCGGAAGGCAAGCGCGAAGCGGTTCTGCGCGCTGAGTTTTGCCAGCATTTCTCGCGCCTGCGGCTCGGCGTCGATCGCTGCCTGCAGGTCGTCGGGGATCTTCATTTCCTTGCCGCTGCCATAGGCGCGATCCCAGCGGCCGTCGGCCTTGGCCTTGTCGACCTCTTTCAGCCCATACGGGGTCATCCGGCCTTCGGCGATCAGCCGGGCCACATTGTCGACGTTGATCTGGCTCCAGATGCTTTTCTTGCCGCGCGGGGTGTAGCGCTGCATGTAACTCTGGTCGTCGTGGCTCTTGCGCACGCCATCGATCCAGCCCCAGCACAGGATCACGTCGATCGCCTCCTTCGGCGTGATCGATTTGAGGCCGGAGCTTACCTTGTGGATCTTGATCCAGACCTCGGTTTCGCCGGCATGGTTGGCGCCGAGCCAGACATAGAAACGCTCTTTGTCTTCGAACTCGTGGACCTTGCTCGGATCGATGATCACGGGTGCCATGGGGTGAAATGCTCCTGATGTTCAAGCGGCGGAGGCGTGCCAGCACGTTCCGGCTGCGGCGCGGCCACGCGTTCTCCTTTTCCGTTCAAGCGAAAAATGCGGATCGACGCAAGCGCGAACGTGGGTGGAGCGGGTTCCAGAATGGCGGGAAATGAGGGGCGACAAAGCGGGCCAGGTGGTCTGTGGTATCGCTGCGGCGGCAAGCGCAACCGCAAATTGGGCGGACGGTTCCATCTGAAATTCGGACCGATACCGTCTTCAACGAGGTTTGCACCCCGTTCTCCTCATCCTCGCCCCTGTGGCAGGGATCCAGCGACCCGACGTCTGTCGGGTTAGGGGGCATTTCAGCCCAAGGACTTGGGCTGGCTGGATTCCTGTGACAGGCACAGGAATGAGGGAAGTTTTGGCGGCTGGCGGGCTCACATCGCCGGATAGGTTAAGAAGGGACGGCCTGTTGCCAACAAAAAGGGCGGATGACCCGCACTTTTTGTGTGTTCGCACCAGTTCCTATCGCGCCATCTGCAGCGTCAGCTTGCGGTCGGCGCGCTCCTGCTGCGGCGAGCGGTTGTAGAGTTCGCGATAACACTTGGAGAAGTGCGACGCCGAGACGAAGCCGCAGGCGACGGCGACTTCGACGACCGGCATCGACGACTGGATGAGGAGGTGTCGAGCGCGGTCGAGCCGGATCTCCAGATAGTAGCGGGCAGGGGACCGCCCCATCTCCTGGCGGAATAGTCGCTCGATCTGCCGGCGCGACAGGTCGGCGCCCTCGGCGATCTCCAGGAGCGACAGCGGTTCGGCAAGATTGCCTTCCATCAGCTCGATGATCGACAGCACCTTGGCGTTCTGGACGCCGAGACGGGCGCGCAGCGGCAGCCGCTGGCGGTCGTGAGGGCCGCGCACGCGGTCGGTCAGCGCCTGTTCGCAGACGCGGTTGACGAGGTTCTCGCCAAAATCCTGGTCGATCAGGTTCAGCATCATGTCGAGCGAGGCGGTGCCGCCGGCGCAGGTGTAGATGTTGCTGTCGATCTCATAGAGGTCGGCATAGACGTCGACCTGCGGGAAGTTCTCGGAGAAGCCGGGCAGGTTTTCCCAGTGGATGGCGCAGCGCTTGCCCGTCAACAGGCCGGCCGAGGCCAGCACATGGGCGCCCGTACAGAGGCTGCCGACGGCGACGCCGCGGTTGTAGACTTCGCGCAGCCAGGCATTGACCGACTTGTTGTTGAAATCCTCGACATAGATGCCGGAACAGACCAGCACCATCGACGGACGGTTTTCCCCGCCCAGGAACTTGCGTTCGTCGGCGAGAGACGAGTTGACCTCAAGCGCGATGCCGCTTGAGGAGAGAACCTTTTCGCCGTCGGTCGATGTGAGGCGCCATGTATAGGCCTCGTAGCCGAGCATGCGGTTGGCGATGCGGAGCGTTTCGATGGCGGCCGAAAACGGCAGCATGGAAAAGTTCGGTACCAGGAAGAAGACGAGAGAACGCTTTTTGGTCAAGGGCTTGTTCATGAGGCTTCCCGTGCTTGGCGATGCCGTATATTCGTCGCTTGGAAGATACCATCCGGCTTGTCTGTTTGCGACATTGACATGGAAAGCAGCGACCGCAAAGACATTTCGCATTGCGACATGGGGCGGGAAAGCCGCTGTCGAGCCGGCTTTGCGGCTTTTGTAAGGAATGCGACAGATTTACCGGCGTCGTTGACGTAATCTGACAAGAAACGCCAGAGATGCGCAATTTTCAGAAAGAACGCCTTTGGGTTGTGTTTGCCGATTGCGACGCGCCGGCGGTGAAAGGGCCAGGTGTCGGTATCGGACAAGTTCGCGCAAGGGCCGGTTTGGGGCGTTTCGACGCCCGACGGCATCTGGCGAAACCACAAAAGAAGAAGGGCATCGCCTTCTCGACGATGCCCTTCAGCGGTTCGCGCTCGGGGTCTTGGGTCCCCGAGAACAGGTCAGGCGGTCATTCATTGTTCGGTCTTGTGCACCGCGTCGTCGACGGATGGGAAGCCGATGTCCTTCATCGTGTCGTAGGACAGGTTTTCAAGTGCGCGCTCGTTGGCATAGCGCTTCCAGGCAGCCCAGGCGCGTGCACGCAGATTGAAGAGACCCGGGATGGACGAGAGGGAGGGTGCCCGCTCCGAGGTCTGTGATAGATGGATAGTAGACATTTCATGGCTCCTTCTGAGTGCCTCAGAGGTCGCGACCACGATCTATATATGTCGCAACCCTAATCATCATTCAAACGAATATGTTTGATGTTTTCCATCAAACATGGTGATCAATCAGCGTCTCGGCGAAGATGAGGTCGTTGCGGACCCGCTTGGGTAGTTTCGCCAATTCGCGGTGGGCTTCCACCCGATTCCGGGCGATGCGTTTTGCCTGTCGTTTTCGTGCAATGCCGTCGATCAGCGTTTGCACGCGGGAGAGGAACGACAGGACGAGATCGCCGTCGGCATTGACCTGTCTCACAGGCAGGGCCTTTGCCATTTGCACGGCATGATCCGGAGTGCGGTTCATCTTGGGCTTCACCTTGCTCACGTGCCGGATGTCCTGCGGGGCAGAGAAGGCCATTGTTGTCGCGGACATGACTGGTTTCCTTCCTTTGGCGTCCTTGCAACTTGACTATCGGTCTTTGCTGATGTTCAATCAAACGAAATGAAGTGAACCATTCTGTCAGTTTTATTGAACAAGGATGCCGCCATGAACATGATGCTGCGCCATGCGCTTCCGCTCCTGGAAATGGATGTGTTGAAAACCTTCGTCGCCATCGCCGAAACGGGCAACTTCACCACCGCGGCCGAAACGGTCTATCGCACGCCGTCGGCGGTCTCGATGCAGATCAAGAAGCTGGAAGAGCAGCTCGGCTGCACGCTGTTCCTGCGCGATGCGCGTTCGGTGTCGCTGACGCCCAAGGGCGAGATGCTCTTGGGCTTTGCCCGCCGCCTGCTGGCGCTCAACAACGAGACGGTGTCTCGCTTCCTGCTGCCCGACATGAACGGCGTCGTGCGTGTCGGCGCGCCCGAGGATGTCGGCGAGCGCATTCTGCCGGAAGTGTTGAAGCGCTTTGCCGAATCCTATCCGAACGTCACGGTCGACGTCTCGATCGGCATGAGCGGCGCCATGCGCAAGCGCGTCGACGAGCACCGTCTCGACATCGCGATCTTCAACAGCCTGACCGACGTCGCGCCGAAGAACGGCGAGATCCTGATGCAGGAGAAGCTGGTCTGGGCCGGCGTCAAATGCGGCAATGCGCATCTTAAGGATCCGCTGCCGGTGTCGATGTGGGAGGACGGTTGCGTCTGGCGGGCCGATGCGGTGGAAAAGCTGTCGCGCGCCGGCCGCCGGTTCCGCATTGCCTTTCTCAGCGCCTATACCACGGGCCAGCGTGCCGCCGTGCTCGCGGGCCTCGCGATTGCCCCGCTGCCGCGCTACCTCGTCCAGGGTGAGATGGTGCAGCTCGGCGAGCGTGACGGCCTACCGGATCTCGGCCATTACGACATCGGCTTGCAGGTGATCGACGATGCGCCGGCGCCGGTGCTGGCTGTCGCAGATCATGTTCGCGACGCATTCGCGGAACTGAGGATCCAGTCGGGAGAGGCGCGGCTTGCAACAGCGGTTGCCTGACAAACCGGCCGAAAGCGACCCGATCGTCATGCGTTGATCTCGGCGCAAGGGGAAGGCGTGCCATGGCGCGAGATGACCAGTCGCGACGCATTTTGGATCCGATCGATCGCCTCTCGGAGATCATTTTCGGGCTGCTGATGGCGCTGTCCTTCACCGGTACGATGAGTGCGGCCGTCGGTGGCGGCGAGAAAGTGAATGCGGTGCTTGTCGCCGCTTTCGGCTGCAATCTGGCCTGGGGCATCGTCGATGGCGTCATGCATGTGGTAACGACCGCGGTCGAGCGGGTGCGACGTCGCGGCCTGGTCGACGCTCTGCAGCGCGAACCTCTCGATCGCGCCCGCCAGATCTTTCTCGACAACCTCCCTGATGATATCAGGTTGGTGTCAGCGCAAAGCGAAATCGAGGCGCTGCTTCTGCGCGTACGGGCCTTGCCGTCCAACGGTCAGCATTCCGTGGTCACAGGCGGAGACCTCAAGGCCGCGCTTGCCATCTTCGCGCTCGTCGTCATCTCGACGCTGCCGCCGAGCATTCCCTTCCTGTTCATCGAGCAGATCGACGTCGCCATGCGCGTTTCGAACGCCATCGCGCTCATCATGCTTTTTATCGTCGGAGCACGGCTCGGCAGCTATATGGGGCGAAGCCCCTGGCCGATGGCCTTCGCCATGGCAGCGATCGGTGCCGTACTTGTCGCAGTGACGATCGCGCTTGGTGGGTAGAGGGCGCAGCACGTTCGGTCCGATGGTGAAGCGCGCCGACCCGCTGCTGATATTTTGAATCACGTTCGCAGCTTATCGCCATGAAACAGCATGACTTTGTGCCGTTCCATTGTGCCAATCCCGCTGTCTTGCCGCCGGGCTCAAGCGGTGCTTGCCCTTCCATAAGCGTAGGCTTATAATAAGTAATGACTTATGAAGGCAGAGTGCTTGCGGCGTTGGCAGACCCGACGCGGCGCCAGATTTTCGAGAGGCTGGGTACCGGTCGTTGCTCGGTTGCCGATCTCGCACGGTCGTTGCCGGTGTCGCAGCCGGCAATATCGCAGCACCTGAAAGTGTTGAAAGAGGCGGGCCTTGTTCACGACACGCCTTCAGGCACGCGCCGTATCTATTCGATCGACCCCGCTGGCCTTGGTCCGCTGCGGCAATGGCTCGATCGCTTCTGGGGTGATCAACTCGCCGCCTTCAAGGCAGTGGCGGACCGCGACGAAGCCATCTGACATATCGGCATGGTTTGTGGTGCGGTCCATGAGGCAAACGGGAGTTTGTGAAATGCATCACATCGAGCCTGCCCCTGTGCGCAAAACCGTGACAGTCCGCGCGACGCCGGAGCGCGCCTTCGACATCTTCGTCGCCGGCATGGGCGAATGGTGGCTGAAGAGCCATAGCCTGACGGCAAGCGGACAGAGGACCGTCGTGGTCGAGCCGTTTGCGGGCGGCCGCTGGTACGAAATCGGCAATGGCGGCGAGGAGAAGGAATGGGGGCGGGTGCTTGCCTGCGAGCGGCCGAGGCGCATCCTCCTTGCATGGCAACTGAATGCCGACTGGGTGTTCGATCCGGAGTTTGAGACCGCGGTGGAGGTCATCTTCGAGCCCGCAGTCGATGGCGGCACCACCGTACTGCTCGAACATCGCGATCTCGCCAATTATGGTGCGAAGGCGAATGAAGCCCGCGTGGCGCTTGATTCAGAAGATGGATGGACGGGACTGCTGGGGGCATTTGCGGCGAGGGCCGCGTGAGATTCTAAGCGTCACCGCCTTTCTCGAACGCGCTCCCTGGTGCGTTGTTGCAGCCCTCATCCGCTTGCCGGCACCTTCCCCCGCAGGCGGGGGGAGGGATGCTTGGCACTGTCACCGCCCTCACTTGCCGTTGGGCCAAAACATTTGACTATGCAGTGACTTGAACGCAAGCATGCCATGACGTTCAACCGAAGCAACGCGCGATCAATTATGCAGGTATCAACGCCATTGGAGGCTTTTCCCGAATTGGGATCAGTCGCAAACCCCGTAGTGTTCTATGACGGCATTGACGCCCTGGTTTGCTACGAGACCTCGCCCCCGGTTGGCGGTGGCAACGTGGTCCTGAGGTTCGGTGACGTTATCGATTTCCGAGTCACGCCGATGAATGTCGATGGCCTGCCAGGATGCAGATACCCGGTCCTTCCGTGGGCGTTCAATGAAGTCTCTGGTGGCGAGGAAACAGCCCGGTGGGAAGTCCTCAGTCCACGATTTTGGATCATATCCTTCCACGACGTCACGATCGACGTTCTGTTCGAGACGGTCTCCCTCGTGGTTCATGACGAACGCGGCGGGCCGCTGCGCAGGACGCTGATGGACGTCATACGTTGATGCGCTGAAGACCATTCTAAAGGGCGCAGTGTGTCCGCTTGCTTCTTTTCGGCCCTACTCCCGGCTACGCCTCCGCCGTCTGCCGCCGCCCTCGCCATCATCTGCCGCCACCTTGCGCTCCGGCAGGGTGACGACTGCAGACAGTTTCGGGAAGGCGTCGACCTTGTTCGGCATTGCCATCGCGTTGATGAAATGCTCCTGAAATTTTGATTCAAGAGCGGTCTCTATCTTCTCGATTTTGCTGACGGTTTGCTCGATCTCGCGACGGTGGCCGCGGTTCAGGAGCGCCATCAGCGCGCCGGTGCCGGCGGCGTTGCCGACGGCCTTCACCTCGTCGAGGTCGCAGTCCGGGATCAGGCCCAGCACCATGGCGTATTTCGGATCGATGAAGGAACCGAAGGCCCCGGCAAAGCGGATGGTGTCGACATGGTCGATATCCAGCTTTTCCATCAGCAGCTTGATGCCGGCATAGAGCGCCGCCTTGGCGAGCTGGATGGCGCGGATATCGTTCTGCGTCACGGTGATGCGCTGCTGGCCCTCGTGCAGCAGGTAGGAGAAGGTGCGGCCGTTCGGGATGATGCGCGGGCTTTTCGCCGCCATCGCGCCATCGACGACGCCATCCTGCGAGATGATGCCTGAGAGATACATCTCCGCGACGATTTCGATGATCGCCGAGCCGCAGATGCCGGTGACGCCAACGGCGGCGGCCGCCTCGGCAAAGCCGTCCTCATCAGACCATTTGTCGACGCCGATGACGCGGAACCGCGGCTCGAGCGTCTCGGGATCAATGCGCACGCGCTCGATCGCGCCCGGTGCGGCACGCTGGCCGGAGGAGATTTCAGCCCCTTCGAAGGCCGGGCCGGTGGGCGAGGAGGCGGCAACGACGCGATCCTTGTTGCCGAGCACGATCTCGGCATTGGTGCCGACATCGACGAGCAGCATCATCTTGTCCTGCCGGTAAGGGCCTTCCGACAGCGTGGCGCCGGCGGCATCGGCGCCGACATGGCCGGCGATGCAGGGCAGCATGTAGAGCCGGGCGCCGCGGTTGACGTCGATGTCGATCTCGTGCGCCCAATATTGCAGCGCGCCGGAGACAGCGAGCGCAAACGGCGCCTGGCCGAGCTCGGTCGGGTCGATGCCAAGGAACAGGTGGTGCATGATCGGGTTGCCGACGAAGACCATGTCGAGGATGTCGTGGCGGTCGACCTCACCTTCGGCGCAGACCTTGCCGATCAGGCCGTTGACCGCCTCGCGCACCGCCTTGGTCATCGCCTCGCGGCCATCGGGATTCATCATCACATAGGAGACGCGGCTCATCAGATCCTCGCCGAAGCGGATCTGCGGGTTCGAGGTGCCCGAGGAGCCGACGATACGGCCGGAGAGCAGCGAGACGAGATGCATGGCGATCGTCGTCGAGCCGATGTCGCAGGCAACGCCATAGGCCTCGTTCTTGAGGCCCGGCCACAGGCCGACGATGAAGGGGCGTGAACTGTCCATGTCGCGGTGGATGGCGGCGGTCACGGCCCAATTGCCCTTGCGCAGGATGCCCTGGACCTGCGGAATCAGGTGCGGCGCGATCAGCAGGTCCTTCCAGCCCCAGTCCTTCTCCAGCATCACCTTCAGCCGGTCGAGATCGCCGAGCGGCTTGTGCATGTCGGGCTCATCGACCTCGACATAACAAAGCTGGATGGCGGCGTTGCGCTCGATCACCCGGTCGCTTGCGGCCTTGCGCACCACCTGGGCGTTGATGACGGTATCCTGCGGCACGTCGATGACGAGATCGCCGAGAATCTGGGCGGAACAGGAAAGCCGGCGACCGTCAGGCAGTTCGCGCACGGAGGCGTAGCGCTGTTCCTTCGGGCCAACAGGCGAAATATGGTCGTTGGAGGAGACGATCTTGTGCTTGGCGAAGTTGCCTTCCTGCACCTCGATCTGACAGCGCCCGCAGGTGGCGCGGCCGCCGCAAACACTTTCGACATAGACCCCGAGCGAGCGGGCGGCATCGAGAACCGGCGTGCCGACCGGGAAGCGGCCGCGCTTGCCCGATGGCATGAACAGAACGAGGGGATCCTTGTGCGCGGCTTCGGTCATGTTGGTCTCGATTTCGGAAGTGCCTTCGATGCGCATTCTGTTCTGTCTTTCCTAAAGCCTGCTTCTGCCCGATGGACCGAGGCATGGGTAAACGTCTTCAGACTGCACCGGAATGCTGCCTGATAGTTGTCAGATCCCGACATGGAAAGATCTGCGAGCATCATTTCGTCAGGGTTGCGCTCGCGGGGCGTATCCGTTCATGACGTCTTGCGCGACAGGCGCCGGGCATTGACGCGCACGCGCTTGCCGTAGGGTTTAAGGGCGGCGGCAGCGATCGCCGTTCCACCCAGGCCAAGCGATGCGCCGCCGCCGGTCATCAGCCGCACCGCATTATCGAAACCGGTGCGCCACAGCGCCATGTTCACGGCCATGGCACTTTCCGCGGTGGCCGCGATCTTCTCGGAGACCATGCGGCTAAGCTCGGTCGGATCCTGCGTTTTCCCGGTCAGTGCCGCCAGTTGCATTTCGTGCAGCCGCAGCGCCATGACGAAAGGGGCTTCGAACCAGAGCGTGAAAGTGTCGAGGTGAAGTCGGCGCGTTGTCATCGATGATCCCTACTCTTGTGCTGCGACAGCGACGGTCGGATGCTTGACTATGGAGCCGTGGTCAGTTTCGCAGCTGCTATTGCCCAGACAAACGCCGCCGCCAGTGTCGTCGAGCTACCCCAGAAACAGACGTTCATGAGCCGTTCCTGGGAACCAAAGTTGATCCTCCTCGTGACAACCGCAACGAAAGTGACGGCAAGCACTGCGAGGTTTGCGAACAGGACCGGCAGGACTTAAAGCGCGTCGCGATCTCCAGGATTCGCTTGCTGCGCTTTAAGTTCTTGTTTTTGCCCATGTCGTTATCGCAAAACCGCTGCGCACTTTTGCGCGACATGCCTTAGGTCCTGAGCGCACCGTAGAGCCTTTTGAACTCGCCCGCATCCTCAAAGAGCGCATATCTGACAAGGAGAGCCAAAGGACAACCAGGGCAACTCATGACCTGGTTGTCCTTTCGATGTGCAGTACGGCGCCGAGCAAAAGCCTATTCGCTCGCCGCAGCTCCGCCGGTGCGCGCGGCGCGCCCGCCGCGACGACCGCCGGAGGCTGCCGGTGCTGCGGCCGCCGCCACGGCATGGCCGCCTTCTGCCGGCTTGTGGTCGCGGTAGGTCCTGATCCAGTTGGTGCAGTTGGCGTCGGTGCCGTTCAGAACGTTTGCAGCGCGAACGGCCTCCATCTCCTGCGGACGGCAGGGGTTCATGATCGCGGACGTCATACCGGCGCCGATGACCATGGGGATGAAGCCGGCATTGATGCCGTGGCGATGCGGCAGGCCGAAGGAGATGTTGGAGAGGCCGCAGGTGGTGTTGACCTTCAGCTCTTCGCGCAGACGGCGCAGAAGCGCAAACACCTGCCGGCCGGCGTCGCCCAGGGCGCCGATCGGCATGACCAGCGGATCGACGACGATGTCGTGTGGCTTGATGCCATGATCCATGGCGCGCTCGACGATCTTCTTGGCAACGGCGAAGCGCACGTCCGGATCCATCGAAATGCCGGTTTCGTCGTTGGAGATGGCGACAACCGGCACGTCGTATTTCTTGCAGAGCGGCAGGATCGCTTCCAGCTTTTCCTCTTCGCCGGTGACGGAATTGACGAGCGGCCGGCCCTTGGCGACCTTCAACGCCGCCTCGATTGCCGCCGACACGGAGCTGTCAATCGACAGCGGCACGTCGACAAGGCCCTGGACGATTTCCAGCGTCTTGACCAGCAACGGCGGTTCGGTCTCGTTCGGGTTGACGGCGGTGACGCCGGCGTTGACGTCGAGCATCGTCGCACCGGCGGCGACCTGCTCCAGCGCGTCCTTGATGACGGTGTCGAAATTGCCTTCGATCATTTCCGCGGCCAGCTTCTTGCGGCCGGTCGGATTGATGCGCTCGCCGATGACGCAGAAGGGCTGGTCGAAGCCGATGATGATTTCGCGGGTGGCGGAAGCGACGATGGTACGGGTCATGTAAGATCCTTTGATCCTGTGGCGTCGGGTTTCGTTATCTCACCCGTTAAGCGATGGAGGCGGCCGGACGGGCCGGCGCCGGTTTTGTCTGCGATTGCCTCAGTGGGGATGGTGGGCCGCGGCCTCGGCCATCTCCTGCTGGTTTTCTTCCTTGCCTTCGCGAATGTGCTCCATGCGGGAGGCGACAAGCGCATCGGTCGGCAGCGTTTCGTGTTTCCAGGGCTTGCGACCCTTCAACACGCCCGATTCATGCACGATCTCTGCGACATATTCTTCCTGGCGATAGGCCATGACGTGGACGCCGGAGACGCCTTCGATCTCCTTGACCTCGTTGATGATGTCGATGCAGAGCTGCTTACCTTCCTTTTTCTGATCCTGCGCACCTTCCAGCCGCGTGATGATGCTGTCGGGAATGTGGATGCCCGGCACGTTGGAGCGGATCCAGCGGGCGGTTTTCGCCGACGCCATCGGTCCGACGCCGACGAGGATGAAGCATTTTTCGTGCAGGCCGAGATCGCGCACCTTCTTCATGTATTCGCGGAACATCGGCACGTCGAAGCAGTACTGGCTCTGGACGAACTGCGCGCCGGCCTCGATCTTCTTGGCCAGCCGATAGGGGCGGAAGTCGTAGGGAGGCGCAAAGGGGTTGATGGCGGCGCCGAGAAACACCTGTGGCGGCGTCGTCAGCTTGCGGCCGGAGAGGAACTTGGAATTGTCGCGCATGATGCGCACGGTCTCGAGCAGCGACATGCAGTCGAGGTCGAACACCGGCTTGGCGCCCGGCTGGTCGCCGGCCTGCACGCCGTCGCCGGTCAGGCACATGACGTTCTGCACGCCCATGGCGGACGCGCCGAGCACGTCGCCCTGGATGGCGATGCGGTTCTTGTCGCGGCAGGCGATCTGCATGATCGGGGCATAGCCCATGCGCGTCAGCAGTGCGCAGATGCCGACAGATGACATGTGGCAGTTGGCGCCGGAGGCATCGACCGCATTGATGCCGTCGACCCAGCCATCGAAGATTGCGGCGCGCTCGTAGACGTCCTGCGGGTTGGCGCTGTCGGGCGGGTTGAGTTCGGCGGTGACGGCAAATTCGCCGCGACGCAAAACGCGCTCGAGCCGTCCGCGCGAGGAGTGGCCGGGCAGAGGATCGAGCGGCGCGCCGGGGTCGTATGGATTGTAATCGGGGCTCATGCCTGGTTCTCTTTTGCCTGGGCTTCGCGGCGGGCGGCGGCTTCCGCCGTCACCCGCAGCCACGACGAGGTCTCGCGCAGCGACTGGTTGACCGGCTTCTGCACGTTCATGATCGCATCGCCCTTCGTCATGTTCTGCGAACCTTTCCACGCCTGCACCCAGACGCAGGGCATATCCGGCTCGACCTCGCAATTGCCGTTGGCCCTGACGCCGCCGCAGGGGCCGTTGCGCAGCTGCTTCGGACAGTTCATCGGGCAGGACATGCCGGTCGACGACAGCGCGCACTGGCCGCACATGCGACAGTCGAAAAGAAAGCCTTTGACGTGGCGTTCGACGAAGGTCACCGGCCGCTCGACGCGGCCGTAGCCAATTGCGTTCCACAGCGGGTGCAACAGCAGGAAGAGATCGGCAAAGCGGTTGTAGAACCATTCGAGGAAGCGCGAATGGCGCACGGCCCAGAGGCGGACGGTATATTTGTGGCGCGAGCGGCGGCTCGGCGAAACGCCGGCGGGGGTATAGGCGCCGGTCGCGGCCTTGGCGGCAGGCGCGGCATTGCCCTTGACGATCTTCGCCTCCGCTGCACCTGCGAGCTTCGGCTCAGCCATTGTCGCGGCCTCCTGCTTTGACGAGGGCAACCAGGCGCTCGCGGTCATAGGCGGCTTCGAGCTCGGCGGCCGCACGGTCTGCTTCCGCTTCCAGTTCGTCGGAGACGGGTTCTGGCTCGGCCTTGCGCCATTCGGCGAGATAATCGTCGGTTTCGGCAGCGCCGGTGCGCATGGCGCACATGTCGATCGCCTCGGTGAAGCGCAGCGAAAGCTCGCGCTTGGCGGTCGTGCGGCCCTTCTTGATGATGACCTGGGCCGGGATGTCGCGCCAGTAGACGATTATGCGATCTGCCATCGGGTGTCGTTCTCCTCTTCCTGCGACAATGCTTATGTCCGGGCGCTGTGGCTCACCTCGCCACGACGTTGGATGTGTCCAAAAACGACGCCGGCGCAGAACGTCGAAGACCCCCGGCACTCTACGCGTTGCCGCAATGCGGGCAAGTCCACACTTCGGGATATCCATCGGTTGAGGAGTGTCAGAAATTTCAGGGCCTTAGGGCCTTCTGACGGCCACAGGCGGCGTGTCCTCATCGGCGAATCTGCGCCCGGTTTTCCTACCAGATGCCGCGCCGAATTCCATTCCAGAGCCATGTCCAGATCGGCGGGTGGTACCACTGTTGCGACGGGCCTGCGACATCGAGCGGTTGCAGCTTGCCCTTGAGGGCATCGTCGACGGCGGCAATGGCGATGCCGGTGGAGGCCGCCGTCTGCAGCAGCGGATAGGTATGCATCGTATCGCGGCGGTCGGGCGTCTGGCGCGACTGGTAGAGAATGCCGCCGGTATCGACGCCTTCGTCGACGAGATGCACGGTCGCGCCGAAATTGATGACATCGTCGTTGACCTGCGCCCAGTAGCCGCCCATCAGCCCGCGATAGCCCGGATTGATGCCGGCATGGAAGTTGACGACCGGGCAGGGGATCTGCGCCAGGGTATGGGCCTTCAACAGGCGGCAACTGATGAGAAAGACGACTTTTGGCGCGAGCTGCCGGATCTGCGACACAGCCTCAGCGTCGTTCACGGACGTGATCTGGCAAACCGGTACGCTCGGATCCGGCGCGCCCGATACACCGTAGTGCCTAAGGATGCCTTCCGCTCTCTTCCGGGTAAAGCGCTTGCCGAAGCGCGAGGCGATCATTGTCGCCAATTGCCCGATCGCTGTCGGCCACCCGAGCTTTCGCGCCCGCCGGCGCAGGAAGAGGCTCTTGGATTCCGGCTGCTCCTGGAGAACGACGATATCGTCAAAGCGTGCGGCGAGCGCATTGATCATGATCCAGGGATTTTCTCCGCCCGCCGTCACCACGACGACGCGGCTCGGCTGCCTGGCCGCGGTGTTGGTCTCATTGTCTGCGTCCGCCATGCCGGCCCCTGAAGCGTTGGTCGCAACAGATATGGCGGCTGGCGCGTTACCGGCGACTTAATGGCGGGTATTTGGGAAGCAGATGCCAGAAGTGGCATCGGGAGACGGTTTGGCCGAGGCTGGGGCATCGGACCCCGAGCGCGTCGCGACGAGCGTGTTCGTTCGATGGTGGCAGATAAGGCGCCGGCTTGTCCGGTCTAACGGAAGTCCGCGGCGGTCAGGACATAGATCGTCTTGCGACCGTGGGCATATGCTGCCTTTGCGACTTCGTAGATCTTGTTGCGTGCAGCGTCGAATGCCAGAAGGCAGGCCGCTTCTGTCGTCCGGGTCGGCGCGCCACGCGAGAGCGCCTCCGCCTCGACATAGAAGGGCACTTCGAACATGCCATCGTGGCCAAGGAAGCGAACAGCGTTCCTGGTATCGTCGAAGCTTCGGCTTTGGTTGGGGAAGCTTAGTGGCATCGTGTGATCCTTTTTAGCGATAAGCCAGCTCGGCCAGCGGTCGGCCGGGCGGACGAGTGAGGATGGGCGTTTGGCTCCGTGCCGCGCCATCACAAGATCCGGCCGAAGAGGATCGTGGTGATGACCACAAAGACCGCGACCGAAAGAGCAATCCAGGCAAACNGGGCGTTTGGCTCCGTGCCGCGCCATCACAAGATCCGGCCGAAGAGGATCGTGGTGATGACCACAAAGACCGCGACCGAAAGAGCAATCCAGGCAAACAGACCGCGATAGTCGAAGAGATAGATCTGAGCCGGTATGTGGTATTTCATGATCGCCTCCCGTGGCTGATCTGTTTGGCCGGTTTGGCATGGTCGTTATAGGATATGTGCCGTTCTGAAGGCTCGCTCGGCCAATGCCATCCCATCCTTGCCGGCACTGACAATCAATTCGAGATTGCCTTCATCCGTTACACGCTCATGGGTTTCGCGGCTGCTGCGGATGCGATACTGGAGCGCATTGTCGCGGATCGGCAGCGTCGCAANCAATTCGAGATTGCCTTCATCCGTTACACGCTCATGGGTTTCGCGGCTGCTGCGGATGCGATACTGGAGCGCATTGTCGCGGATCGGCAGCGTCGCAACGATGCGATACGTTTCTCCAGATATTGACTCTCTCGTCAGCGCCCCCTTGGAGCGGACAAGTTGGCCAACATGGAAGCGGTGGATCGGTAACGTGTCGCGCGGGCCGCGGATGATGCGTTTCGTGAAAGATAGAGCGTTCATAGTGGTCTCAGTCCTCCTCAAGCGTTGGTAAGAGTAATTCGGCTGCAACAGCCGCTCCGCATTTCGCGCTGGCGTAGACGGATCAAATGCTCGTTGCGATGGGCCGGACAGACGGCTCGAGATCTGTTTCGAGACGCGTTGGCCGCAAGCACTGACGCCGAGCCTGCCTGTCTGTCGAGAATTTAGGGGATTGGGGCGGTTCGAAGTTCTACCGCGAAAGCCACATCGGCCAAATCAACTTACCTATAGCATAGCGCGTCGATTGAGTTTCAATTGAGGCGGTTGTNGACAGACGGCTCGAGATCTGTTTCGAGACGCGTTGGCCGCAAGCACTGACGCCGAGCCTGCCTGTCTGTCGAGAATTTAGGGGATTGGGGCGGTTCGAAGTTCTGATACCGCGAAAGCCACATCGGCCAAATCAACTTGCCACAGCATAGCGCGTCGATTGAGTTTCAATTGAGGCGGGTTGTGTATGCTGCCAGATCCGAGCTCATCCTGTTGGCGAACTGAGCTTTCCCTCGGTCTTTTCTACCTGAGCTGGGCGCCACATACCTTCTGCGGGATCAGGCGCTCAGCAGTGATTTCGTCAGGTCGCCATAGCCGGTGAAGCGGTATTCGTATTCGAGGCCGAGGTAATCGGCGGCTTCTTTGGCCTTTGCCTGCAGCGCTTCGTCTTCCTGCTGCGAGAGGTAGACGAGCTTGCGGTAATGGCCAAAATACATATCCCGGAGTTCCGGATGGCGCTTGAGGCCGAGCGGCTCGATGACGAAGGCCTCGAACTGGCGGGCGAGGAAGTCGGTGAGGAAAAAGGCGGTCAGATCGTCGTCCCAGCGGCTGGCAAAGGCATCGTTGCCGGCGAAGAAGGAATAGCAGTGCGGGCCGGGAATGCGCTCGACGCATTCTTCTTCGCAGAGCCGGTCGAGGTGGCCCCCGGTGCCGCAATCGGCATAGGCGACGAAGATGCGCTCGAAGCCGGCTGCACGTGCCTTGGCAATCGCCTCCTTGACCCCCGGCGTGATCTTTTCCGGCGTGTTGTGCCAGATGGCGGGCAGACAGGAGAGGTCGACATGGTCGAGCCTGTTGGCCTGGCAGATGGCCAGAATTTCGCGCGCGATTGCGCCGCAACCGATGACGTGAACTTTTTCCGGTTGTGCGCGTTCTATTGTGCGCGATACGTTTTCCATCTCGATTCCACCCAGTGATCAACGTGAAGGAAGCTGGCCATGAAAACACAAACTGTTGCGACCGTCGGAGCCGTGCTCATCGCGCTTATGACGTTGAGCGCCTGCGGCAACACAATCCGCGGCATCGGTCAGGATACCGCAAACACCGTCAACGCGACACAGTCGGCCGGCAAGAAGGTGGCCAACGCCGCCAACTGAGCCGTGACCTGAAGCGCCGCGCGTCGAATTCGGCTGTGCCAGAGACGCTTTGATCCCCTGGTGTCCAGCCTGGTGTTCCGCGGCGGTCGCGACGTGGAACATCAGCAGACGCCGCGGTTGCGCAGCCCTCCGTTTTCATGCCAGCAAATGAAAAGCCGGCCGCAAGCGTCATTGCTGCGGCCGGCTTTCGTGTTCGTGAAGCGGGCTCAGCCGGCAGCGAGCAGGTTGTGCTTGCGCTTCATGAAGTCCTTGGCGGTTTCGACCGCGACTGCCGCGTCGCGGCAATAGGCGTCGGCGCCGACGGCCTTGCCGAATTCCTCGTTGAGCGGCGCGCCGCCGACGAGCACGACATAGTCGTCACGCAGTCCCTTTTCCTTCAGCGTGTCGATGACGACCTTCATGTAGGGCATGGTGGTGGTCAAAAGCGCCGACATGCCGAGGATGTCGGGCTGCTCGCGCTCGATCGCTTCCAGGTAGTTTTCGACCGGGTTGTTGATGCCGAGGTCGACGACATCGAAGCCGGCGCCTTCCATCATCATGCCGACGAGGTTCTTGCCGATGTCGTGAATGTCGCCCTTGACGGTGCCGATCACCATCTTGCCGAGCTTCGGCGCGCCGGTTTCGACGAGCAGCGGCCGCAGGATGAACATGCCTGCCTTCATCGCATTGGCCGACAGCAGAACTTCCGGCACGAACAGGATGCCGTCGCGGAAATCGACGCCGACGATCCGCATGCCTTCGACCAGTGCCTGGGTCAGGACGTCGTAGGGCGTCCAGCCACGCTTGAGCAGGATGTTGGTTCCGTCCTCGATCTCCTCCTTGAGGCCGTCATAGAGGTCGTCATGCATCTGCTGCACAAGTTCCTCGTCGGAAAGGTCCTCGAGAATGATTTCATCGTCTGCCATAGTAGGGTTCCTCGGTTCCTGGCACGGCCGGGCTAAAATCCGGACACGTTCAACAATCAATAGCGGTCGACGCGTAAAAATCTGTTTTCGAAAGCGACGTCGCATATGACAAAAAGCGACGGCAGGGCACCTTCTTTCGAGGCCTGTATATTCTTAACAAAAACAATATATTCGCGCCATGCGGTTTTTGGCCGGCGATGACGCAGGTCGCAGTGTTCGAGTTGCGCCACTTGTTGGCGCATTGAGACCCGTACAGTCCCTGCGGCTTGGTAGCATTAGGGCCAAATGGTGCTTGAAGGCGCACGAAATGCGCGGGAGAGGAATGAGTAAATGAGCGACGTGACAGAACAGGACGCGGTTGAGGGTGGCGGTCGCCGCTCGCGTGGCGAGGGACGGGGAGCAGCGGCGCGGCGTGCCTCGCGCACCGGCGGCGGCCCGGGGCCGTCTCTGCCCTATATCCAGCGCAAGATTCGCGAATACGAGGTTCTCGACGAGGAGGGTCTTGAGCTCATCGAGCGCAATGCCGATACGATCCTCGAGGAAATCGGCATCGAATTCCGCGACGACGCCGAAGCACTCGAACTGTGGAAACAGGCTGGTGCCGACGTGCGCGGCCAGCGCGTTCACTTTCCCAAGGGTCTTTGCCGCGAGCTTCTGAAAACGGCGCCGTCCGAATTTACCTGGCACGCCCGCAATCCCGCGCGCAGCGCCCAGGTCGGCGGCAAGGCGACGATCTTCGCACCGGTCTATGGCCCGCCCTTCGTGCGCGATCTCGAGGGTAACCGCCGTTACGCGACCATCGAGGATTTCCGCAACTTCGTGAAGCTCGCCTATATGGCGCCGTCGATGCATTCGTCCGGCGGCACGGTCTGCGAGCCGGTGGACATTCCGGTGAACAAGCGTCACCTCGACATGGTCTACAGCCACATCAAATATTCCGACAAGCCGTTCATGGGCTCGGTCACGGCACCCGAGCGCGCCGAAGACACGATCGCCATGGCGAAACTCGTTTTCGGCGACGAGTTCGTCGAGAACAATTGCGTCACGCTCAACCTGATCAACGCCAACTCGCCGATGGTCTTCGACGAGACCATGGTGGGCGCACTCAAGGTTTATGCCCGCCACAACCAGGCCTGTGTGCTTTCGCCGTTCATCCTGTCGGGCGCCATGAGCCCGGTCACTGTTGCCGGCACGCTGACGCAGATTCTCGCCGAAGTGCTGGCCGGTGCCTCGTTCACCCAGCTGATCCGCAAGGGCGCGCCGGTGCTGTTCGGCACCTTTGCCGCCTCGATCTCGATGCAGTCGGGCGCGCCGACCTTCGGCACGCCGGAGCCGTCGCTGGTTTCCTATGGCGCGGCACAGCTTGCCCGCCGCTTGAAGCTGCCGTTCCGCACCGGCGGTTCACTCTGCGGCTCGAAGGTTCCGGACGCTCAAGCCGCGCATGAATCGGCCAATACGCTGAACATGACGCTGCTTGCCGGCACCAACTTCGTGCTGCATGCGGCCGGCTGGCTCGAGGGGGGTCTCGTCTCGTCCTACGAGAAGTTCATGATCGACCAGGACCAGCTCGGCATGATGCAGAAGATGGCCGAAGGCATCGACCTCTCGGAAGACGCGCAGGCGCTCGACGCCATCCGCGAAGTCGGTCCGGGCAGTCACTACCTCGGCTGCGCCCACACCCAGGCCAATTTCCAGACCGCCTTCTACCGTTCGCCGCTCGCCGACAACAATTCCTACGAACAGTGGGAAGTGGAAGGCGAAAAGCGCATCGAGCAGCGCGCCAATGCGCTGGCCCGCAGCTGGCTGGAGCACTACGAGGCGCCTTACCTCGATCCTGATATTGACGAGGCGCTCAAGGCCTTTATCGCCGAGCGCAAGGACTCGATGCCCGACGCTTTCACCTGAAAGGGTCCCGAGCGAGCCAGGGAGCAAGGCGGCGCGGCGCAGGTGGCTGACATGATCCAGAAGGAAGTCTGGCGCCCGCATTACGATCTACAGGGGCCGAAACCGAAATGACGGCGCCTTCCGCATCTGCGGAAACTCGACTTGAAACCGTCCGTGCGGCTCTTGAGCCGCACGGACTTTTTTTGCGCGGCACGCTGAACTTTGCTTCCGGCGATGCCGCGCCGTTGCTTTCGGATGGTCGGCCGGCTGCAAGCGTCGCGCTGATCGGCAATGTCGGCGGCTCGCTGTGGCAGCCCTTCGTGCGCTGGCGCGAAAGTGCGCCGGACCATGGCGGCAACGATCCGCTCGATACGTGGTCGAAGTCGGTGATTGGGGAAATCGCTCGAGGCAGTGGGGCGACGGCCTACTTCCCGTCGGATCCACCCTGGCAGCCATTCCAGCAATGGGCGATGCGGGCGGAGGGGCTGAAGACTTCGCCGCTCGGCATTCTCATTCATCCGCGCTACGGGCTCTGGCACGGCTATCGTGGCGCGCTCGCCTTCGACGAACCCTTGGCTGCCGATAGCGAGCGGTTGGCCAGCCATCCCTGCGACACTTGCGTGGATAAACCATGCATTTCCGCCTGTCCGGCCGGCGCGCTCGAGCGCCTGCAATTCGATGTCGGCCGTTGTCGCAGCTATCTGAGGACGGAGGCGGGCAGGAGTGGCTGTCTCGAGCACGGATGCCTGGCCCGCGACGCCTGTCCCGTCGGGCAGGACTATCGCTATCCGCCGGCGCAGCTTCGCTTCCACATGTCCGCACTGGACCTTTGATCTGTCGCCGCTGCCGAAACTATGGCCTGATGGGCGGAGCCAGGGCTCAGCCTGGACCACGCGGTTCAAAGACTGGAAGAAGCGCAGATCGTAGGGAATGGTCGAATCGTAGACAACGTCGATGGCATCGACAAAAGTCGTCGGCGGATTTACGGCCTGCGACAATGGATAGAGCCTGATCCGTTTGGCGTAATCGACGCCTTGGCAACGTCGGCTTCGCTGCCGCTGTTCAGAATGGAGCGCAGCAGGGCGTAACCCTGATAGGTCGATGACGGCAGCACGATGTATCCGTCCGGGATCGCGCCGGAGTGGTCAGGTGGCAGGATGAGGTATTTTCCGCCCTTGCCCTTGTCGACCCCGGCCGGGCCGACATCCTCCAGGGGGAACTGCCATGCATGACGTCCGGATTGGGGGTGAGTGTCTGGTTCTTTCAGTCCGGCAGGCGAGACCAGTAGACGATCTGATTGGGCTTGCCTTTGGCGCCCGTGATCATCGCCTGCAGCATCAGGTCGAAGTTGACGACAGGCATGCCCCAGTTGACGGCCTCGATCGCTCGGCTCTCGATTGTCCTTGCGTCAAGGTCTTTGACCAGCTTGTCGTCGGCGCTGGCCGGGGCCGCCGCGATCAACAGGCTCAGAATCGCCATGGCGAACCTGCGCATTTGAAGCCTCCGTCACATGCCGCCGTTGCGGGAAACATGCGGTTGAATTGCCCCGATTGTAACCTAGTGTGTGTAGGCTAATGCAGGGGGTCGCATGATTCGAAAGATGTGCGCCGGTTCGCTGGTGTTCGTGGTTGCGTTTGCCGCGTCACAGGCCAGCGCGGATGAATTTGGCGTCAGTTTCTGGCTGCCTGGCCTATACGGCAGTTTTGCTGCGGTGCCGGGTAAACCCGGCTGGTCCTTCGCTTCGATCTACTACCACTCCTCCATCAGCGCGGGTGCGAGCGAGGCTTTTCCACGCGGCGGGGCCGGGCAAGTCGATGTCGGCATGAGCGGGCGCGGCGACCTGGTTGCCTTCGGACCGACCTACACCTTCGATCAGCCCGTATGGGGTGGGCAGCTCGCCCTCAGCCTGTTGGGCGTTGCGGGACGAAGCCACGCCTGCGTAGACGCCACCTTGACTGGGCCGCTCGGCGGTTCGGTCTCCGGCGAAAGATGCGATTCTCTAACCGCGTTTGGCGATGTCCTTCCCCAGGCGGCACTTAAATGGAACGACGACGTCGACAACTATCTCGTCTATATGACCGGCGGCATTCCCGTTGGTTCCTACGATCCTGATCGCCTGGCGAACCTGGGGCTCGGCCACGGTGCCATGGATGGCGGGGTCGGATACACCTATCTCAATCCGGACACGGGTCGCGAGTTTTCGATTGTCGGCGGCCTGACCTACAACTTCAAAAACCCCGATACGGACTATCGGAACGGCATTGATGGGCACGTCGACTGGGCCGCATCGCAATTCCTGAACGAGCATGTCCATGTCGGCGTCGTTGGATACGCCTATCAGCAGCTTACGGGGGACAGCGGCGAAGGCGCGACCCTTGGTGATTTCAAGTCCCGCGTGTTCGGGGTCGGTCCCCAGCTCGGTTGCAAGTTCGACGCCGGCGATGAAACGGCGGGCTATGTGAACCTCAAGGGATACTACGAGTTCGGGGCCAAAAACCGCCCGGAAGGCTGGAATGTGTGGCTGACGCTGGCGTTTTCACCTGCGCCGAAGCCTCCAATGAAATAGAGGACGGTAAAGCGTCGGCCGGGGCCGTGAATGACACGGCAAGGTCCAGCCTGCCCATCCACCGATGGCCGCTCGGGCATACTTTCCACAGCCGCATACACAGCAGGAAGTGACGTGCGTAACGCACAATCCCAAGGCACCGCCGGCACAGGCATCCACACGACCTGCGCCGTCACCTTCCGGCGCTGATTGACTGGTGCTGTCCCCGCAGCTGGGTGCGCATGGAAAACCGAGCGCCTGTTTCGCTGTTCCGCTCCGGCACGCAAAGATGGTGTAAATCTCCAAAATGACTAAAATTGCAGGTGTTCTGGAAACGTAAAATTTCCGAATTTATACCGATTTGGACGGTGTGGCATTGGAGACCATCTCATGACGCGCAGCCCAGTGGTATCCGTGAGCAACTTTCCCCCGCGCTTGTCGCGGGAGGAAGTCGACGCGCAGGTATCGCGTCTGGACAGTATTCATGCCGCCAATTCGCAGCTTCTCGACGAGGCGTACAAGCGCCTGCTGGCGATTGCCGCCGCCCATGCCGCGGTGGTTGCGGCCTGCATCGCCGGCTTCGACGGTCTGTTCGACAGCTCCATATTGGGCGCGAGCTTGCTGCCGGAGGCGATCGATTTTCTACGCAAGGCCGCCCTGGTCGTCGGCTGCATTGGCCTGCTGCTCACTTTCTTTGCCATCGCCAACAATTACGGCGAGGTGCAGCGGGTGGCGCGCCAGCACGCCAGCAACCTGCGCTTCACGCTGCAGGAAAAGCGATTGCTGACCAGGCTGTCGAGCGAGATCCTCACCGGTAATCCCAACTCTTACCTGCGCAGCGGCGTTGCCGGCCTTGCCTGTCTGGCGGCGATCTTCGGCCTTGCGGCGGCGGCCGGCTGTTTTGTGCTGGCCGGCATTGCCGGGATTATGGCTGGCGGCTGAGCGGAACTGTCGCGGCCGTAAGGCCCTGTACTTTCCTTACCTCATCCCTGTGCGCACAGAATTGCGACGGCGACCTACCTACACCGCGACGATGCCATGTTTGGCTGCGGCTACGGATGCCGATTTCTCCTCTCCCTCATCTCTGTGCTTGTCACAGAGATCCAGCCGCCCGCGTCGGCGGCGCGCAAAGACCGCGTCATGCAGCAGACAGCGAGGTTTTGGTTCCTTCACGGCGCAGACGCGCTGTGGCTGGACCCCTGTGACGAGCACAGGGGTGAGGGGGAGAGCACGGTTGGCCTGTCCGTCTACGGCGAGGCCGGGCCTGCCATCAGCATTTTCCTCGCTCCTGCGCCAGAACCGCCGCAATCTCGATGATGCTGGGCGACTGATTCCATTGGATGTTTTTCATGCCGCTTTTTCCAAAACCATTTCTCGTCGGTGCCGTTCTCTCGGCCGGCCTTGCCGGCCCGGCGCTCGGCGCCTGCCGTGACGTCAGCCATCTCGGGCAGGACTATATCGCCTGCACCGTCGACCCCGCCGATAACGACATCCGTCTTTACAACAAAGATCAGGCCGGCGTTCCCTTCCGCTCGTTCCGGGCGCTGTCGCTGGAACTGCGCCATCGCGACGAATACATGCTCTTTGCCATGAACGGCGGCATGTATCACGACGACCTGTCGCCGGTCGGCCTGCATATCGAGGAGGGGCGCGAGCAGGCGCCGCTCAACACCAATACCGGCTGGGGCAATTTCCACCTTCTTCCTAACGGCGTCTTCTATGTCGATGGCGGCAAGGCGGGGGTGATGTCGGCGGACGCCTATCGCGCCGCCAATATCCGGCCCCGGTTTGCCACGCAGTCCGGCCCGATGCTGGTGATCGATGGCGAGCTGCATCCGCGCTTCCTGCCCGACAGCACCAGCCTCAAGACCCGCAACGGCGTCGGCGTGACGGCTGCGGGCGAGGTGGTGTTCGTCGTCTCGAAAAGGCCGGTGCGGTTTCACGACTTCGCGACGCTTTTCCGCGACGAGCTCGATTGCCCCAACGCGCTTTTCCTCGACGGCACGATCTCCAGCCTCTATGCGCCTGATATCAACCGGCACGACCGGCTGTTCCCGATGGGGCCGATGATCGCCGTCGTCGGAAAATTCCCGCGCTAGTTTTTTCTTTGGGGCCGATGCGATTTTTTTCGTCGCGGCCCCAAGGAATTGTCGTCGTGCAACGTCTAAGGTTCAAAACAGCTAGGAGCGGGCACGCCATTGGACGCTGAACTCGTCGAGAAAGCGGTGTCTGGAGACAGACGGGCGTTCGGCCAATTGGTCGAGCGGCACTATGATTTTGTCCATGCCGTCGCCTGGCGCTGGTCGGGCAATGCCGCGGATGCGGAAGACATCGCCCAGGACGTCTGCGTACGGCTGGGTACCGCCGTTCGCGGCTTTCGCGGCACCAGCCGGTTTCGCACCTGGCTCTACACCCTAACGCTCAACGCGGCGCGCGACCACAAGCGCCGACAGATGCGCGACACCAGCAGGATACAGGCCTATGCCAACGAGCAGGCCGTTCTTGGCGGCGGCGAGACGGCCGAAGACGATCGCCAGGAGGCGCTCTGGACGGCCGTCAGGGCGCTGCCGGAAAAACAATGCGACGCAGTGCTGCTCGTCTATGCCGAGGGGATGAGCCATGCCGCGGCCGCCGATGTGCTTGGATGTTCCGAGGCGACCGTGTCCTGGCACGTGCACGAGGCGCGCAAGCGGCTGAAGACATTGCTTGGCAAGGAGGCCGTGTGATCATGACCGACGATTTCGACAAGCTCTCCGGGCTGACCCCGCCAAAGGCTTCGAACGAGGCACGCGCGCGTGCGCTCGCGGCCGCCATGCAGGCTTTCGACATGGCAGAAGAAAATTCGACCATCACCCAAGGATCAATGCTGCCGGTTCGTCAAAGCTCCATCTTCAACCGGATATGGAGCCCCATCATGAACAGGAAACTGCTTGCCGGATCGGCACTCGCCACGCTGCTGGTCATCCCCGCCGCCACGTTCCTGACGCTGGAACTGACGCGCAACTCCGTGCTGCCCGGCGACACCGGGGCAGAGATCGCGGTGAAGGGAGAGCCGAAACAGAAGGCAGCGCCACGGCCGAAGTCAGCTCCGACTGCGTCGGCGGTGGACGAAAACCTAGCTGCTGCGAAGAGGCAGGAGACCTCCGGCTTTGCAGTCGGCGGGTCGGTTGCCGTTGATGCTGAGGGTCGGCCACCGGCCGATAAGCCAGCCGCCGAGGCGCTTGCCCGCGCCCGCGAACAGAAGACCGTCGAGGTTCAATCTGCGGCGCGAGCCGAGAACCCGGCGCCCACTGCCGAGGCCGAGGCGGATGCTTTGGGCAACCAGATGATGAGCGATAGCGCAGCACCGCTTTCTGCAGCTCCGGGCGCTGAGACACGGATGACCTTTATGCCGGCGCCCGTTGTTGCCGAGGAGATGGCTCCGGCTCCTCAGGAAAACCGCGAGCGCTTCAACAAGGCCGACAGCAATCCGGTCAAGAGCGTCGCCACCGACCCGGTCTCCACCTTCTCGGTCGATGTCGATACGGCTTCCTACGCCTTCGTGCGCCGCTCGCTAATGGAGGGTCAGATGCCGGAGCGCGATGCGGTGCGGGTCGAGGAGATGGTCAACTATTTTCCTTATGATTGGCCGCGCCCGGCGAGCGCCACTGAGCCGTTCAAGGCGACGGTGACGGTGACGCCGACGCCGTGGAATGGCGGCACACGGCTGATGCACGTGGCGATCAAGGGCTATGACGTCGTGCCGGCGCAGGCACCGAAGGCGAACCTGGTGTTCCTGATCGACGTTTCCGGCTCCATGGACGAGCCGGACAAGCTGCCGCTCTTGAAAGGCGCCTTCCGGCTGCTGGTCGAGAAACTGAAGCCCGAGGATACGGTTTCGATCGTCACCTATGCCGGCAATGCCGGCACGGTGCTGGAACCGACCGCGGTCAAGGACAAGGCGAAGATCCTGTCGGCGATCGACACGTTGCAGCCCGGCGGCTCGACCGCCGGTGCCGAGGGCATCGACGCTGCCTACCGGCTGGCGGAGAAGGCCTTCGTCAAGGGTGGCGTCAACCGCATCATGCTGGCGACCGACGGTGACTTCAATGTCGGTCCCGCCAGCGACGACGAGCTCAAGCAGATGATCGAGGCCAAGCGCAGGAGCGGCATCTTCCTGTCGGTGCTCGGCTTCGGCCGCGGCAACTACAACGATGCGCTGATGCAGACGATTGCCCAGAACGGCAACGGTACGGCCGCCTATATCGATACGCTGGCCGAGGCGCAGAAGACGCTGGTGGAAGAGGCGGGCTCATCGCTGTTCCCGATCGCCAAGGACGTCAAGCTGCAGGTGGAATTCAACCCGGATGCAATCGCCGAATACCGCCTGATCGGCTACGAGACCCGGGCCCTGAAGCGCGAGGACTTCAACAACGACAAGGTCGATGCCGGCGACATCGGCTCCGGCCACAGCGTCACGGCGATCTACGAGGTGACGCCGAAGGGCAGTCCGGCGGTGCTGAACGACGACCTGCGCTACGCGGCGGCGGAGAAGCCGGCAGCCGATGCGACGACGAAAACCGGCGAACTCGCTTTCCTCAAAATCCGCTACAAGAAACCGGATGGCGACCAAAGCGAACTGATCACAACGCCGGTTACCGAGGCGAACGCCGTGCCATCGCTCGCAGAGGCGCCCAATGACGTGCGCTTCTCGGTCGCCGTGGCCGCCTTCGGGCAGAAGCTTTCGGGTGTGACGGCGCTGTCGGACTATTCCTATGATGCCGTCGTCGATCTGGCGGCAGCGGCCAAGGGGGCGGACCCGTTCGGTTATCGCGGCGAATTCGTCAATCTGGTGCGGCTCGCCAAGGGGCTTTCGGGCGGCGGCTCGGCCAATTGAGGGTCGGGCGGGAGGATGAGGCTGCGCCGTTACCGCGGCGTGGCCCATCATCCGGCTGCCGCCACCTTCTCCCCGCTTGCGGGGAGAAGGGATATACGGCGCTGCCTTCGTCTGACGTAACCTGTTCTGCGCGTGGTCCGTTTGGTAGGCGTCGGGGAGTTCAAGGACCCCGTTGCCGAAAGGGATAGTCCGATGCCCGGCAACCATCGTCCTGACTAAAGGTGCCGTCTCCTTGTCCTCGGACGGTACCACTTCCCTCATTCCTGTGCTTGTCACAGGAATCCAGTAACGGCGCGTCTGCGCAGTTAAGGATCCTTCCAGTGGCCCTTCTTCCTCAAGCTCTTCCGCGCCGTAGACACGGCGCTGCTGGATTCCTGTGACAAGCACAGGAATGAGGGCGAGAAATCCCACTCGGGCAGCAAGGTGCAGCGGACCAACCAGCTAGGTCAAAGATTCATTGTGATCGCGCCGAGCCCCATGGCGCTCTTTAAACGCCTAACCTCAACCCTTCGGAAACGCGCGCTCCAGGCCGCCTGATTTCGTCAAACCCGTTCTGAACGCCTGGTAGGCCGGGTGCTGGCTGGAGCGGGCGGCTTCCATCAGGCGCATCTGCAGCCGCGCCGGGGCCTCGCTGCCGAGCCAATGGCCAAGCTTTTCGAGCTTCAACGTGTTGAGGAAGCGGGCTTCGGAGGCGATGTCGAGGCAGCGATGGAGGCCTTCCATCAGTTGCTCGTCCTGCTCGGGGTTTTCCGCCAGCAGGCGGATAAAGGCCTGATCCGCTTCGCCAAAAGCCGAAAGCTTGTCGGCAACGGTGTCCCTGTCGGGGAAGGAAGCGGGTCCGGCATTCATGTCAGTGTCTCCAGGCGAATCTCGTTTTCTTCGGGATAGGACAGGCCGGCAGGGCGCGCAAGCATCGGTGAATGATGCACTTAAACGAAACGTCTAGAATTGACAAAAAGTCCAGAATCGGTCATTCCAGTGACATGAACATAAAGCCCGCCATTGCCTTCGACATTGCCATGCACGCGCCAACGGCTGCGACCATCAGCGCCTTGCTCTATCCGCATGCGGAGGTGGTGCTGCATGACCTTAAGCGCGGCACCGTCGTTGCCATCTGGAATGCCTCCTCCGGCCGGGCGGTCGGCGAGGATTCGCTGATCGAGGAAGAGTTCGGCGTGGTTTCGGGCGCGGAAAACGTGCTCGGGCCATACGAGAAGACTGGAGTCGACGGTCGGCGCATCAAGTCCATCTCGGCGGTGTTGCGCGACGCCAAGGGCGACGCGGCAGGCCTGCTCTGCATCAATCTCGATGTCTCGATGATCGACAATGCCGTGAAGCTGCTTTCCGCCTTTGCCGGTGCTGCGCAGCCGCGGCCGCAGGTGCTGTTTTCGCGTGACTGGCGCGAAGAGATCAACGCGTCGCTGCATGACTGGCTGAAGGAGCGGGGGCTCGCGCTTTCAGCGCTGAAACGGGCGGACCGGGTGGCGCTGGTGGCGGCGCTGGAGGAGCGCGGCCTGTTCAAGACCCGCAACGCCGTCGACCATCTTGCCAGCCTGATCGGCACCTCGCGCGCCTCGATCTACAACTATCTCACTGCCGCCCGCGGCGACGCTTCCTGATCACGACGAAGACAATGGTTTCGCCCGTCCGCCGGACGCAGCGATTGGAGGACCCGATATGACCACCTTGCCAGACTTCCGCCTCGAAACGCATTTCTCCCGCTGGGAGTTCAAGGCGCGCCACCACATGACCGCCAGCGACAGCGAAACCATCGGCATGGGCGAACTGCTGGCGCTGGCCGACGACGCGGACCGGGAAGCCTGGGACAAGCTGACGCTCGGCTACACCGAAACCTATGGCGCACCGGCCTTGCGCGCGGCCATTGCGTCGACCTATCAGGGGCTCTCGGCTGAAGACATTCTCTGCTTTGCCGGGGCGGAGGAGGGGCTTTACTGCGCCATGCTGGCGCTGCTCGGCCCTCAGGACCACGCCATCGTCACCGTGCCAAACTATCAGTCGATGGAAACGCTGCCGGTCACGATCGCCGCTTCGGTCACCGGCGTGCCGCTGCGCCCGGAAAACAACTGGCGCCTCGATATTGCCGACGTGCGTGCGGCGCTGAAGCCGAACACCAGGCTGATTGCAGTCAACTTCCCCAACAACCCTACCGGCTCGATCGCCGATCAGCAGACCTTCAAGGCGCTGGCCGAGCTCTGCGCCGAACGCGGCATCCATCTCTTCAGCGACGAGGTCTATCGTGGGCTCGAGCGCGACCCGGCGCTGAGGCTGTCGCAGGCGGCCGAGTTGTTCGAGCGCGGCATCTCGCTCAACGTCATGTCCAAGGCCTATGGCCTGCCGGGCTTGCGCATCGGCTGGATCGCCTGCCGCGATCATGCGCTGATCGAGCGCATGGAGAAGATGAAGCACTATCTGTCGATCTGCAATTCGCGTCCGTCCGAGGTTCTGGCAACGATCGCACTCAAGGCGCGCGAGCAACTGCTGACACGCAATCGGGCGCTTTGCGCCTCGAACCTCGAAAAGCTCGGAGCCTTCTTTGCCGAATTCCCCGCCCTCTATGAATGGCGGGAGCCGGATGGCGGCTGCGTCGGTTTTGCCCGCTATCTCGGAGCCGATGGGGTCGAGACCCATTGCCGCCGCCTGGTGGAAGAGGCGGGCGTGCTGCTGCTGCCATCCAGCCTGTTCGTGTCCGACCTGCTGCCGGTCGCTGAGGATCGCTTCCGTGTCGGCTTCGGTCGCAAGAACATCGAGATCGGGCTTGAGGCCTGGCGGCAGCATCTTCGGGCGGACAGTGCGATCAAGCGCAGCGCCTGATTTTCGGGGGCATTCCCGCTCGTTGCGAGAGCCATAGCGAACGCTACAAATGAAAACGCTCCGGGATCAGATGATGCCGGAGCGTTTCGTTATTTTGTCGATCTTGCGTGCTTTTCGCACTTCCCCTGGAAGTGCTTTTAGCCGCGGCGGCTGCGCCGTTCCCGGGCCGGGGCCGATGGAGCTTCATTGGCCGACTTGTTGCGCAGCGGGCCGATCCTTTCGATGATCACATCGAGCGTCGGGCGTTCGCGCGGCGAATGCTCGTCGAGGGCCACGCGCATGGCGGCGAGGTGCCCGCAGGTGGTGCCGCAGCAGCCGCCGATGATCTTGGCGCCGGCGTCGGCCGCGAGCCGAGCATATTCCGCCATCAGCGGCGGCGTGCCGGAGTAATGGATTTCCGAGCCGCGGAATTCCGGAATGCCGCAATTGCCCTTGACGATCACGGTCGCCTCGGGCTTTGCCGCGGTCATGTCGAGCAGCGAGGACAGGATGTCGGACGCGCCGACGCCGCAATTGGCCCCGACGGCGACCGGGCCATTGCCCAGATCCTTGGCGACATCGTGAATATCCTTGGGGTGCAGGCCCATCATGGTCTTGCCGGCGGTGTCGAAGGAGCCGGTATAGACATAGGGCATGCCGACCTTGGCGGCGGCCTCGGCGGCCGCGCGGATCTCGTCCGGCGACGACATGGTCTCGATCCAGGCGACTTCGGCGCCGCCGGCCTTCAGGCCTTCGATCTGTTCGACGAAGGCCGAGACCGCGTCCTCATAGGACAGCGCGCCAAGCGGGATCAGCAGTTCGCCGGTCGGGCCGACAGAACCGGCGGTGATGACCTTGCGCGGTGCCTGGTCGGCGACGGCGCGGGCGATTTCGGCCGCGCGCCTGTTGAGTTCGTGCACGCGATCCTGGGCGTGGTGCAGCTTCAGGCGGTGGCGGGTGCCGCCGAAGGAGTTGGTCAGGATGATGTCGGCGCCGGCGTCGACGAAGTCCTGGTGCAGCTTGGCGATGTTCTCGGGCCTGGTCTCGTTCCAGATTTCCGGCGCTTCGCCGGCTTCGAGGCCCATCGCGAACAGCGAGGTTCCGGTGGCGCCATCGGCAAGAAGAACGCCTTTTTCGGCGATAAGGTCGGAGAGAACGTTGGCTGCAGCGGTCATCGGCTTTTCCCGGCTAGAATGAATGCAATAAGATATAAAGATATCTTTATGTCTTTGCAAGCGTCGGCGTGGGTGGCCGGGACAATTGTTGGTGGCGCAGGCCCAAGCGCCCGGCAAGGCCGAGCCCGAAGATGGCCAGCGCCGTCAGCAGCCACATCGGGTCGGCGCGGTTGAGGAAGAAGCTTTCGAGCATGGCGTTGTAAGTCATGAAAATGACGACCATGACGCAGAAGTCGGCAAAGGCCCGACCCTCCGGCCGGCGCGAGGCGCGGATGTAGTCGAGGAGCGGTTTGACGAAGAGCAGCAGGCTTATGAGGATACCGCCGGGCAGGCCAAATGTCAGCGCCGCGTCGAGATAGCTGTTGTGGCCGGCAACGATGCCACGCACGTCCCAGTTCGCCTCGAAGTTGGCCTCAAGGCCCATGATGACGGGCGAGAGCCAGAAGCTGGAGTAACCCTGACCTAGCCATGGGTGCTCGGCGATGCTGGCGCTGGCGAACTTCCAGATGTCGTCGCGTCCGGTGAAGGTGGCATCGTCGATGATCGCCCTGGTGAACGAAAGCAGGGTGTCTGAATAGATCGTGCCGAGCGTCAGGCCGAAGACGACGACCGACATGACCAGATGCGCGACGATCATCAGGCCGGGGCTGCGAACGGCGCGACCGGCAAGCACCAGCGTTATGGCGATTGGCAGGAAGCCGATGGTGGTCTTCGAGCCGGTGTGCAGCACGAAGTTGACCGAGAGCAGGGTGATGGCCCAGCCGCGAAGCGTGGCGCCGGAGCGCAGGCAATAGATCCCGAACATGCACAGGATCGAAAACACCGGCGCCGAGACGTTCTTGTGTAGGAGATGGCCGCGCCAGAAGCCGGCATGCCAGGGCTCGCCGCCGGCGGCCGAGTGAATGGCCAGTTCCGGCGCCACGATGAGCGCGGCATAGTCGATCAGGATGAGGAGCAGTATGGCATTTGCCCCGGCATGAACGAAATCCTCCTCGCTGCGCGGCAGCACCAGCACGCCGGCCACCATGATCATCGCCACAAGGCTGAGCGTCAGACCACGGGCGGAGGCGGCCGGATCGTAGGACTGCAGGCAGGAGAAGTAGGCGATGGCGAAGATCGCCACCCAGGCCGGCGAGGCCAGCCGCGCCAGCACCCGCTTGTCGACCACGAGCAGCATCGCAAACAGATAGACCGCACCAAGCACGATGTAGCCGACCTGGTTGATGATGTTGCCATCGTTGGCGGCATTCGGGTCCGTCTCCATGGCGCCCTGAAAGGGCATCAGCGTGAAGACCATGAGGAAGAGCCCGAGGCCGGATAGCAGCGAAGCCAAATGGCGCGTCAGCTGTGCGAGCCCAACGTCGTAGCCTACCCGCGCCGGCACTGGATGCCGACGTGTGGGTAAGTCTGCCGTGGCGGGGGGTACTTGCATCAGGGCGCCGAGATTGCTGGGGCGTCGCCGACACGGCGCCACCTCCGGGTTTGCGGTTCCCGTCTGCAGTTGCCCCCAGAGGGCCGGGACCTGCCATCAAGCATGGCGCAATCGGGTTAAGGTCGAATGAAACGGCGGCTCGGTTCAATCGGGCATCTTTTGCCAAAGCGGGCAGTTTTGCCTTGCCCCGACAACAGAAGCCAAATGTCTTTGGCTCAACGCAGAATGCCCATTACCGGATTTTAAGGCTTCCCGGGCGAAGGTAGCTTCCAATCGTCCTTGCGGGACCTGTCTTCTCGAAGCAGACCGTCTAAACGACGGGCGCAACGTGACGAAATGGCGGCGCTTGCCGCCAGCGATGGAGCATTCTCCGCAATGGTGAAGAAACCCAAACTCCTGGCGCTCGAATCCTTGCGGGGTTTCGCGGCCCTTGCGGTTGTCCTGCACCATTTCCGTTACGGCAGCCTGCTGAGTGAGAATGCCTTCATCCGGCACGGCTACCTCATGGTCGACTTCTTCTTCGTGCTCAGCGGCTTCGTGATTGCTCTCAACTATGCCAACAGATTGTCGAGCCCCGCAGAGCTCGCAAGCTTCCAGCGCCGGCGGTTCTGGCGCCTCTATCCGCTTCATCTGTTCACGCTGCTGATCTTCCTCGGCATAGAGTGTCTCAAATACATCTTTGAACAGAAGACCGGCATCATCTCCAATAACCCCGCCTTTGTGGTGTCCGACGCAAAGGCGTTCCTTGCCAATCTTTTTCTGCTGCAGGGCGTGGTTCTGAGCGAACTCGGGTTCAATATTCCGAGCTGGTCCATTTCGGTCGAGTTCTGGACCTATCTGATCTTCGCTTTGACGGTGGGTCTCCTGCGGTTACCGGTGCGCTGGTGCCTTGTTCTGGCGGGTGGAGCGGCCATCATCCTGCTCGCTCTGGAGGGCGGACGGCTCGAAACCGATCCGATCTTTGCGATCATCCGCTGCGTATTCTCTTTTTTCCTGGGGGCGTGGGCCGCTTCGCTCCACGTCCGATTGCCCCGAAAGGCGGCGGCGCCGATGGCTGCAGCGGCGCTGACGCTCGTCGTTTTGGCAATCTGGGGCCTCGGCGGCGGCCGCGCGGAAATCCTTCTGCCGCCTCTTTTTGCGGTCACGGTTGTGGCCGTGGCGAACCTGCAGGAGGACACGAGTCTTCGCCGCTTTCTCGAGTGGCCGTCCTTCGTCTGGTTGGGCACCGTCAGCTACAGCGTCTACCTGACCCATTCCATTGTCGGCTGGGCGGTCACCCAGATTCTGCGCTTCGGCCTGAAGGTTCCGACCCACGTCGCTCCCGATGGGGACACGGTTCTGACGCTCGACCAGGGCTTCGCGACGCTGGTGACGCTCGCTGCGATAGGTGGGGTGCTGGTTGTCTCTACTCTGACCTTCCGTTTCATCGAAAAACCCTTTCTGTCAGGCTGGCCTTTTGGGGCGAGGGCTGTCGCGGCGCGTGAGGGTTAGGCAGGTTCGATCTGGCGCCGAAGCCAGGTTGTCCGTTGACGCCATTGTGGCGGAAGCGGGGCGATTGCTCACGACGAAAAGCCGCAGCCGATAGGCGATTGCGGCTCGCTTGTGATCGCTGTAAAAGGCGGCACTTATGTAGTCGCTAGCTTGCCCGCGGGTATCGCGCGCTGATCGATAGCCTCAAACGAGAAGAACATCATGCATTTCACTATCCGGACACTCGCGTCGGCGGCGGTTTCACTCGGTCTGTTGCTCGGCGGTGCGTCCTACGCGTTCGCCGGAAAAGCCCATCTGGTTCTGGACGCGCAGACCGGCACCGTTCTCGAAGCCGAGAATGCCGACGAGCTGAACTATCCCGCGTCCTTGACCAAGATGATGACGATCTATCTTGCGTTCGAAGCGCTTCGCGACGGCAAGCTGACGTGGGACCAGCGACTGACGATGTCGGAAAATGCCAATGGCAAGGAGCCCTTCAAGCTGGCCGTCGGCGTCGGGCGCACCGTCTCCGTCCGCGAAGCCGTGATGGGCATGATCGTGCTGTCGGCCAATGATGCTTCCGTTGCCATCGGCGAACAGCTGGCCGGCACTGAAACCGGGTTTGCCAAGGTGATGACCGAGAAGGCGCACCAGCTCGGCATGGCCAGCACCGTGTTCAAGAACGCCAACGGCCTGCCGGATCCGGAGCAGGTGACGACGGCGCGTGACATGGCGACGCTCGGCATTGCGCTGATGCGCGATTTCCCGGAAGAGTTTGCGCTGTTTTCGAACCGCAAGATCGAATTCAGGGGCATGAAGCTTCGCGGCCACAACGGCGTGATGAACCGCTATGCAGGCGCTGACGGCATCAAGACCGGCTACACCACGGCGTCTGGCTATAACGTGGTGACGTCGGCGACGCGCGACGGCAAGCGCCTCGTCGGCGTCGTCATGGGCGGCGAGACCGCCGAAAAGCGCGACACCCAGATGATGGGCCTGCTCGACAAGTATTTCCCGGCGACCAGCGATACGCTTTCGTCCGCAAGCACCGTCGAGCCGGCTGCAGCCGAAACGACGAAGACCAACTGAACAGCGCCGTAGAGCACTTGGTGCGAATGCGAGGCTGACATCGGCCTACAGCGCCGCGCGTCTTATTAGACGCGCAAAGGTCGCTGTAGCACTTTGAATTGCTGCATGAGCGCCGACAGCGTGCGTCTTCCGAGTTGCACCCCGCAGACGATACGACCCGCCTGACATGCGAAGGGCGCTGCGGCCTGTTCCCGCGATGGGAGGTGCCGAGCGCCCTTGCTGCCGATTGGCCTGTCTATGCGGCTCTCTTGTCCTCGTGACTGGTGGGCGTCACCATGGCCGAGATGATCGTCGGCAGATCGAGCGCGCCGATCGGGCGGCCGTTTTCGTCGACGACATGGGCCACGTTGAGATGAGCGCCGGTCATGGCGCGGGCCGCCGATTCCAGCACCGTGCCCATCGTCAGCGGCATGCCTTCCGGGTTGCCGGAAAGCGGCCGCATGATCGTCTCGACATTGATGACGCGTCCGCGGTTCACTTCCTTGACGAAGGCGCTGATGTAGTCGTCGGCGGGCGACAGCACGATTTCCTGGCCCGTTCCCTGCTGCACCACGCGGCCATCCCGCAGGATGGCGATCTTGTCGCCGAGCCTGAGCGCCTCGTCGAGATCGTGGGTGATGAAGACGACGGTCTTCTTCAGCTCTTTCTGTAGGTCGAGAAGCACGCTCTGCATATCGACGCGGATCAGCGGATCGAGTGCCGAATAGGCTTCGTCCATCAGCAGGATGTCGGCATCGTTGGTGAGCGCCCGGGCGAGGCCGACGCGTTGCTGCATGCCGCCGGAAAGCTGGTTGGGGTAGTGGTTCTCAAAGCCCTGGAGACCGACCCGGTCGATCCAGCCGCGCGCGCGCTTTTCGCTCTCGGCCTTGCCGACGCCCTGGATCTCCAGGCCGTAAACGGTGTTGTCGAGCACGGTCCGGTGCGGCAGCAGCGCGAATTTCTGGAACACCATCGCCGTCTTGTGGCGACGGAATTCGCGCAGGTCGTTGTCGTTCATCTTGCAGACGTCGACGCCGTCATAGAGCACTTCGCCTGCGGTCGGGTCGATCAGCCGGTTGATGTGGCGGATCAGCGTCGACTTGCCCGAGCCCGAAAGCCCCATGACCACCATGACGCCACCGGCCGGCATCGAGATGTTGATGTCCTGCAGACCGAGCACGTGGCCGTGCTTTTCGTTGAGTTCCGCCTTGCCCAGGCCCCGCTTGACGGCATCGACATAGTTGCCGCCATTGGGGCCGAAGATCTTGTAGAGGTTCTTCACCTCGATCGCGTGACTAGCCATGGATAACCTCCGAATGCTTCTGTAGCCGCCTGCCGAAGGCCTGGCTGGTACGGTCGAAAATGATGGCGATACCGACAAGGGCGAAGCCGTTGAGGAAACCGACGGTGAAGAACTGGTTGGCGATCGCCTGCAGCACGTTCTTGCCGAGGCCGCCCACGCCGATCATCGATGCGACGACGACCATCGCCAGCGACATCATGATGGTCTGGTTGATGCCGGCCATGATGGTGGGCAGCGCCAGCGGCATCTGCACGTTCTTGAGCTTCTGCCAGGCCGACGACCCGAAGGCGTCGGCGGCTTCGAGCACTTCCTTGTCGACGAGGCGGATGCCGAGATTGGTGAGCCGGATCATCGGCGGCACGGCATAGATGACGACGGCGATGAGGCCCGGAACCTTGCCGATGCCGAAGATCATCACGACCGGAATAAGATAGACGAAGCTCGGCATCGTCTGCATCACGTCGAGCGCCGGATTGACGACCGACTGCACCCGCTCGGAGCGCGCCATCAGAATGCCGATCGGAATGCCGATCAGGATCGAGATCAGCGTGCAGACGGTGACCATTGCGAGCGTGACCATCGTGTCGTTCCACAGGCCGACGAGGCCGATGGCGATCATCGACAGCGCCGTGCCGATGGTGATGTTGATGTTGCGGCTGCCGAAATAGACGATCGCCACCATGAGCGCGAGGATGACGATCCACGGCGAGCTGACGAACAGGCTTTCGAGATAGTTCAGAAACCATTGAAGCGGCTGGACGACCGTGTCGATGGCGTCGCCATAGGTGCGGACGAAACCCTTGAAACCATCGTCGATGGTCTTGCGAGCCAGGCGGATCGTTCCGTCGTCAATGGCAGGGAACTTGCAGAGCAACTCTGGCAAGACACTGCAGATGGATGCCATATTTTTCCCCTTCTTGGCCTGAAGTCTTATGACGCCGACTGCGTCTTCAGACCGGTCGTTGCCGATCCCTGCGCAGACTTTGCGGTGACCTCTTCGGGTCCCGGCGTGAGGAATGTGACAGCGGAACGTGACGCCCGCTTTACTGAATGCGACATGCGAAGCGAACTGAACCTGTTCGTCGTCGCCGGTATTGCTTGCCATGTCCGACAATTTTTTCCGGCTGGCGAAGACGCCGATGCAGGCGACCGCTTTTCACGCGGGCCGCCTGCATCGTCAGCGAAAATCAGAGTGCCGCCTTGACCTTCTCGGCCACATCAGGGCTTACCCATGTGGTCCACATGTCCGGGAACTCTTCGAGGAAGTGCTTTGCTGCATCCTCGTTGGTGCCCTGGTTCTCATCCATCCAGGCAAGGACCTTGTTGACGGTGCCATTGTCCCACTTGCGCGCCTTGACATAGTCCATGGCAACGCCGGCCTTGTCGGCAAACGACTTGGTCACGACAGTGAAGACGTCGGAGACCGGGTAGGAGTTGACCTTCGGGCTCGGGCAATCCGGAACGGCCGAGCAGGCGTCCCATTCCTTCTTGTCGTGATCAACGCCGAAGGAGAGGCGGGTCATTTCGTACTTGCCGAGGATGGCAGTCGGTGCCCAGTAGTAGCCGAGCCAGCCGGTCTTCTTGGCAAAGGCGTTGGCGATCGAGCCGTCGAGGCCGGCCGCAGAGCCGGTGTCGATCAGCTGGAAGCCGGCCTTCTCGGCATCGATCGCCTTGTAGAGATTGGCGGTCGAAACCTGGCAGTTCCAGCCAGACGGGCAATTGTGAATGGCGGCTTTGGACGGGTCTTCCGGTGCCGGGAAGAGATCGGGGTGTTTCAGCGCATCCTGCACCGTCTTGATATCGGGGTTGGCATCGGCGACGAATTTCGGGATCCACCAGCCTTCGACGCCGCCTTCGCTCAGGATCTTGGCGGCTTCGATCAGCCGGCCTTCCTTGATGGCCGCGTCGAGCGGCGTGCGAACGGCGTTGACCCAGAGTTCCGGCGCCATATCCGGCTGGGCCTTTTCGTTCATGGAGGCAAAGGTCGGCATGGTGTCGCCGGTGACCAGCGTCACGGTGCAACCGTAACCGTTTTCCAGAATGAACTTGTCCACGTGAGCGGCAACGCCCGCCGACGCCCAGTTCATCTCGGCAATGCTGACTTCACCGCATTCCGCGGCCTGCGCGGAACCCGCCAGCGCGTACAGACCCGCGGCGAGAATGGTGGAAGCGAGGAGTTTCTTCATGTTGCAAGACCTCCCAGTCTTTAACTGCAGCCTACGATCAAACGGGCGTCGTGGGGACGCCGTGCATCCCGGTCACCCGAGCCAAATGAGCAGCCTGGGGTTCGGCAAAAGACAAGCCAAGGGTAGCCCCTGCTGCGGCGGTGTGGGAGTTCGATCTGGTCCTGGCCGCGGAACCCTGTCGCCGGCCGGATCTCCTCTATACCGCTCCGCAAGCCTAAGTATTCTCGTTGGGAAATCAACCTCTTGAATCGGAAAACGGCCGCGCCGGGCTGCGGGCAGCGTCTGTCTGCGACATGATGGAAGGGGATTTTTTTGGCTTCCATCGGGCCAAATTTAAGCATTCGCGACAATTAGTGCCGTAAAATATAGCGGTCGCCGCAATGCTTGTTTTCGATCTGTTGCAATCAGGACCTTTCCTGTCGTGAATGCGCCACGCGCACATTTTGTAAATGTCGCGAAAAAAATTCAAAAAATGCCGCGATTCATCTTTCGTTAAATCCTCGATAACCATCCGGTAACGATGTCCGGCTAATTGTTGTTGCGCGGCGGGAAACGGCCGTCGACCCGGATCAAGGTATAGCGTCCCGGGTTTGAGCGAACCTCCGGTGTGTTTTTCCGGAGTGACCAGCGTTTTTTGGAAGCCGCATCCCTCGATAAGAGGTCGATGCGGTTTTCGCGTTTAAGGGCGTGTCGCACAAAAGTGCGTGGCGGTTCTGCGGCGACGACATGCGCAAACCCAGCGCCTCACATGCGCCGTATGGCCAAAAAAAACCGCCTCCACGAAGGGAGACGGCTGGAGGAGAAGGCGTCAGCTGCCGGAATGCGAAGCCGTGGCCGATAGGGGCCCGATCCTATGGGCCTGATGGGTCAGCCGACGTTGGACGTGCGGATGAAGCCGAGCGGGCCGAAGGGAGCGTCGAGAACGACGTTGCGAACGCGCGACTGGCTGACCGGTGCCTTGGAATTCCAGGCGATCTGAACGAAATTTGGTTTGCTGAATATGTACAGCATGGGCATGGACCTTGAGAGGCCGGACGTTTGTCGTCCGGTGTGTGTTTCGATGGCGCTGATATAGGCTCGCGCCTTATGGAATTGAATGCCAAACTCGTCACGGGATGTCGCATTTATGCTAGTTTCGGAGGGAAACTCGACAAGCTTGATGAGCGGCCGAAACAGTCCGTCATCGACGCGCCGCAAATGCGGCGAAAACGTGTCAATACAGCTCTTTGCGGCCGGTCAATTCGGTGTTACCGGTGGCCGCATGACACGCAAGATCATGCTTCAGGGAACCGGCTCGGATGTCGGAAAATCGGTATTGGTGGCAGGCCTCTGCCGGCTCGCCTCCAATCACGGGTTGAAGGTCAGGCCGTTCAAGCCGCAGAACATGTCGAACAACGCCGCCGTGTCGCATGACGGCGGCGAAATCGGCCGGGCGCAATGGCTGCAGGCGCTAGCCGCCCGCGTGCCGTCTTCGGTGCACATGAACCCGGTGCTCTTGAAGCCGCAGTCGGATGTCGGCAGCCAGATCGTCGTGCAGGGCAAGGTCGCAGGCCAGGCGAAGGGGCGGGAATATCAGGCACTGAAGCCGAAGCTGCTCGGGGCGGTGATGGAAAGCTTCGAGCAGATTTCGGCCGGTGCCGATCTCGTGGTCGTCGAGGGGGCGGGGTCACCTGCCGAAATCAACTTGAGAGCAGGCGACATCGCCAATATGGGTTTTGCGACCCGCGCCGATGTCCCCGTTGTGCTCGTTGGCGACATCGATCGCGGCGGCGTCATCGCCTCGTTGGTCGGCACCCATGCGATCCTGCCCGACGAGGACCGGCGCATGGTGACGGGCTATTTGATCAACAAGTTCCGTGGGGACGTCACGCTGTTCGACGACGGCATCGCCGCGGTCGGCCGCTACACCGGCTGGCCCTGTTTCGGCGTAGTGCCGTGGCTGAAGGCGGCCGGGCGGCTGCCGGCAGAGGATTCGGTCGTGCTCGAAAAGCTGGCCCGCGGCGAGGGGCGGGCGCTCAAGGTTGCCGTTCCGGTGTTGTCGAGAATTGCCAATTTCGACGACCTCGATCCGCTCGCCGCCGAGCCGGAGGTCGATCTCGTCTTCGTCAAACCGGGCAGCCCGATCCCCGCCGATGCCGCTCTCGTCGTCATCCCTGGGTCGAAATCGACCATCGGCGATCTCAAGGATTTCAGGGCGCAGGGTTGGGATGAGGACCTCAAGCGCCATGTGCGGCGCGGTGGCCGGGTGATCGGCATCTGCGGCGGCTACCAGATGCTGGGCGCGCGCGTCACCGACCCTCTCGGCATCGAGGGCAACGAGCGGGAAATCAAGGGACTTGGGCTGCTCGACGTCGAAACGGAAATGGCGCCGGAAAAGACCCTGCGCAACAGCCGTGCCTGGTCGCTGGAACACGACGTGCCGCTCGAAGGCTATGAAATCCATCTCGGCCGTACCACGGGTCCTGACTGCGACCGCCCTTCGATCCGCATCGACGATCGCGCCGATGGCGCCCTTTCGGCCGACGGACGGGTGATGGGAACCTACCTGCATGGGTTGTTTTCCAGCGATGCCTACCGTGCTGCCCTGCTCAAAAGCTTCGGCATCGAAGGCGGCATCGGCAACTACCGCCAGTCGGTCGATGCGGCGCTCGATGACGTCGCCGCGGAGCTCGAGGCGGTGCTTGACCCGACGTGGCTCCATCAACTGCTCGGCAATTGAGGCCCGCCCGCAGCATTTGCAGCACGCGCGCGGGGCGTTAAGATGCGTCGCGGACTGCGTGCCGCAGGCGCCGACACATGCAGACTTCTGACCACGGGATGACCGGCGCAACAGGCGGTTTGCAATGAGTGACGACGAGCGGCGTGCGCATTGGGATGCTGCCTATGCCTCCAAGGACGAGGCGGGCGTCAGCTGGTTCGAAGGCACGCCCGAGGTGTCGCTGCGGCTCATTCACGAGTACGGGCGGGGCTTGCCGGCATCGCTGATCGATATCGGCGGCGGTGCGTCTAGATTGGTCGATCGGCTGCTGGAGGAGGGCGGATGGTCGGTCGCGGTGCTTGACCTGTCTCCAACCGCGCTTGGCGCCGCACGAGCCCGGCTCGGCGCGCGCGGCGAAGCGGTAGAGTGGATCGCCGCCGACGTGACCGACTGGTCGCCTTCGCGGCAATACGATATCTGGCACGACCGCGCCGCGTTTCACTTCCTGACCGGTGCGGCAGAGCGCGCGGCCTATGTCGAACGTCTTTGTGCTGCCGTGAAGCCTTCCGGACACGCCATCATCGCCACCTTTGCGCCGGATGGGCCGAACCGCTGCAGCGGTTTGCCGGTGATGCGCTACGACCCGGCGGCGCTTGCCGAAGTAATCGGGCCGTCCTTCCGGCTGGTCGAAGCGATCAGGCACCAGCATAAGACGCCATGGAATTCAGTGCAGGCTTTTCAGTTCAGCGCGCTGCAGCGGGTACGGTAGCGGTAGCATGGGCGAGCGCAAGGGGCTAGCGGACCTGCGAGAACGTGAACGCCCTGTCGCCGTGGTACCATATGAATTCGTTTTCCTTGCCGCTAAGTCCTCCGGGATTTCGCAGCACCATTCCGCAGAGGTTCGTTGTCTTGAGCCACAGGAAGCAAACCTCGTCCCTGTCAAACTTGACCTCGACATCGGTCATGCGACCAGCGCCGAGGGAAGCCCAGCCTCCTGTCAGAGTGGCCACGCCCCCGGTTGAAATGACAGCCTCATGTTCCTCGCCCGAGTCCAGCATGCGTCCATGCAGCCGATGCCCCAGGAATAGTGAGCGGGCTTCGTCGGCTTCCAGTCTGTTCCTGCCTACGAAGTCGGCGTTCATCAAGGTCTCAGGCACGCCGGCCAGGCGCAGTCCCCGGTAGAAGAGCTCGCTATCCGCCAGCTTTGCCAGATCCATGGGCGGGCTGGTCGAGATGGTGGCGGCAGTGCCACCGCGTGCGAGGCGAAGCGCGTTGAAACGAGTGATCGCTGCCTGCGCTTCCGTGTTCCGGCCGAGGTGCGCGTAAGCGGAGGCGAGAAGAAGGAAAGAACCGTCATCCTGAGGATTGAGTTCGATGCTGCGCTTCACCGCAGCCACCGACGCCTCGAAATCCTCCAGGCTGAACTGCGTCAGTCCAAGAACGTAAATGAAGAAGGACGGAGAGTGCGGATCGAGGCGCATGGCCGTACGGATATAGGGCAGGGCCTCCGCTGGGCGGCCGGCGGAGGTCAGCACGAAGGCCGTCAGCGCGTAGCTCCAGGAATCGCCGGGTTCGAGCGCGATCGCTTCCTTGAGTTCGGCGAGCGCATCGGCATGCTGCCAGGCCGCTTCGGACAGGAGAGCGGCCGCCTGATAGGCGAGCGCTGTTTTGTGTTTCTGCGCGGTCCTTAGAAATTGTAGCGCCTTGGCTCTAGCTTCGATCCGCGAGATATCAAGCCGATAATGCCAACGCCACAGGTAGACGCGCGCGTAGACCATGGCGGCGGCGGCATAGGCTCGTCCATAGGCAGGATCGAGCGCAATCGCCTGCTCGAAAAAAGGCACTGCCTTTGCAAAATCTTCGGGGGTCGTGCGCCGGTGATGCTCCCAGCCGCGCAGGAACGCATCGAAGGCCGCCGGGACCGTCGTTTCCTTGCGTCCGAAGGCCATCTGCTCGTCAGGATTCAACCGAAGCGCAAGCGCGTCGGCAATGCCGCGCATCACTTCGTCCTGCAGCGCAAAGACATCGGAAAGTGAACCGTCGAACTTGCCGGCCCAAACGTGGCCGCCGCTGAGAGAATCTATGAGCTGAGCATTGATCCGTAGCTGTTCTCCGGCACGCTGCACACTGCCTTCGAGGACGTATCGGACACCGAGTTCCTTGGACACCTGCCTGGGTGTCACCGCCCTGCCCTTGTAGGTGAAGGTCGAGTTACGCGCGATAACGAACAAGCCGGATACCTGAGCCAGCTCGGTGACAAGGCCATCGGTCATGCCATCGGCGAAATACTCCTGCCTGGGATCGTCGCTCACGTTGGCAAACGGAAGCACCGCGATCGACGGCTTGTCCGGCGCGGTCAGGTTCGGTGGTTGTATCTGGACCGTTTCCACAGGCGACTCCCAGGGCCGCCACCAGGCCACGCCGGCAGCAGCGCCGAGCACGACAGCAGACGTAACGAGTGCCGCCCAGCGCTTCGCGTGGCGCCCAGCGACCTTTACGCTGCCGGGGCGGGCTTCGTTCAGCCCCAGCCGGTAAGTCCGCACCGGCTTTTCGATATGCTTCAGGCGTTGTTCGCCGAGAAAGACGAAGCCGACATCGAGGTGCTTCTCGACCTGGTCGTAGGCGGTGCCGGAGATGATGATCCCACCCGGTTCGGCGAGGCTCTGCAGGCGCTCGGCAATGATCACTCCATCGCCGTGAATGTCGTCGCCTTCAACGATGACGTCGCCAAGATTGATGCCGATGCGGAATTCCAGTCGACCCTGATCGGAGCCGCGGCTTTCGGATTTCGCGCGCTGAACCTCCACCGCACAACGGACCGCCTCGACGACACTCTGGAACTCGACCAATAACCCGTCGCCCATGGTCTTGATCAACCGCCCGCGATGTGCGGCAATCCTTTGTTCGAACAGGCCGTGCAGATCGGCCTGAAAGCGGGCACACGTACCCTCTTCGTCGGCTTGGGTGAGCAGTCCATAGCCGGAAACGTCGGCAATCATCACGGCGGTGAGCCTGCGTTCCATCTGCCTTCCGGATAATCGAAACGACTTTCGGCTACTCTATCGCAATATCTGACGTTGCTAAAATAAAGTTCAGTTGCCGTGGAGCGTCCGCTCCGACGTCGACTACAGCGCCGCGCGTCTTACTGGACGCGCAAAGGTCGCTGTAACACTTTGAATTGCTGCATGTTTTTATCCTTAGGTCGAATACCATCTAAGGATAAAAACATGCAGGAGTGGCCTTTGCGGCCTGCTGCCGGCAAATTGTCGCGCGCCGCATCTCGACGGGTGGCGTGTCGCACGCGTCGATTGACTTTGCGGCGCCCGCTTCCTAATCATCTGACGTTGGATGGTTTCCCCGGATCGTGGCGATGCGGGGGAATAATTGGGAATGTGACGGATGGACCCAAATCGGGCATCCTTATCGCAGCCGACCCCGCGACTGTAGAACGGTCAGGGTTCGCCATCGGGCTGATAGCCGGCTTCCTTTCGATTGCATGGGGCAATCGAAGGCGGTTTGGAATTCAGCCGGAAAAGCCACTGGCGTGGCTTCGTGATCAGCCGGGTTGGACGCCTCTTCTTCTACGAATCGTCCGCCTTTCACGAAACCAGAAAACGCCGGGAAGGTGAGGCGGGCCGTTCGGGCCCAAGCATCGGTCTTCGCGTGATCACGCGGGGCGCGATGTGGTGGGCTCGTGACGCCGTGAGCCAGGAGACCTGCCGTCCGACAGGGGCATTCCGCCCGAAGGGAAGCCCGCTTCCCACGCCATCACGGAGGTTGTCTTGGCTCATCGATCGTTTCCCGAACGCGCCGTCGGCGCGGTGAAATCCTGTTGCCGCTCGAATTCGCGACCAAGCGCGTGAGGCTGCAACGCACATGAGCATTTCCCATGCCGGGCCGGTTCTGGTCCTCGGCGGTGCCCGTTCCGGCAAATCCAGCTTTTCCGAAAGGCTCGTCGAAGCCTCCGGGCTCGGCATGCACTATGTCGCGACCGGCCGTGCCTGGGACGACGAGATGCGCGAGCGCATCGACCATCACCGGGCAAGGCGCGGCGAAGGCTGGACGACGCATGAAGAGCCGCTCGACCTCGTTTCGCTGCTGACGCGCATCGATGACGAGAACCGCGTGGTGCTCGTCGACTGCCTGACGCTGTGGGTCACCAACCTGATGATGGAAGGGCGCGACATGGCGGCAGAGTTCGCGGCCCTTGCCGCTTTCCTGCCGGAGGCGCGGGCGCGCCTCATCCTTGTTTCCAACGAAGTCGGCCTCGGCATCGTGCCCGAGAACCGCATGGTCCGCGATTTCCGCGACCATGCCGGCCGGCTTCACCAGATCGTTGCGGAGAAATCCGCGGAAGTTTACTTTGTCGCGGCCGGATTGCCGCTGAAAATGAAGGGTTGATCCATGACCACTGCCAGAGCCAACCAGGGCAAGATCCCGGCGACCGTCATCACCGGCTTCCTCGGTGCCGGCAAGACGACGATGATCCGCAATCTGCTGCAGAACGCCGATGGCAAGCGCATTGCGCTCATCATCAACGAGTTCGGCGATCTCGGCGTCGACGGCGACGTGCTGAAGGGCTGCGGCGCAGAAGCCTGCTCGGAAGACGATATCATTGAGCTTACCAATGGCTGCATCTGCTGCACGGTTGCCGATGATTTCATCCCGACCATGACCAAGCTGCTCGAGCGCGAAAATCGTCCTGACCATATCATCATTGAAACCTCGGGCCTCGCTTTGCCGCAGCCGCTGATCGCCGCCTTCAACTGGCCTGATATCCGCAGCGAAGTCACCGTCGATGGCGTCGTCACCGTGGTCGACAGTGCCGCCGTTGCCGCCGGCCGTTTTGCCGACGACCATGACAAGGTCGATGCGTTGCGTGTCGAGGACGACAATCTCGACCACGAAAGCCCGATCGAGGAACTGTTCGAGGACCAGTTGACCGCCGCCGACCTGATCGTGCTCAACAAGACCGATCTGATCGACGCCTCCGGCCTCAAGGCCGTGCGCGACGAGGTCGCTTCGCGCACTAACCGCAAGCCAACAATGATCGAGGCGAAGAACGGCGAAGTTGCCGCTGCCATCCTGCTCGGCCTCGGCGTCGGCACGGAAAGCGATATCGCCAACCGCAAGTCTCACCACGAGATGGAACATGAGGCCGGCGAGGAGCACTCTCATGACGAGTTCGACAGCTTCGTCGTCGAGCTCGGCGCGATTGCCGATCCGGCAGGTTTCATCGATCGCCTCAAGGGCGTGATATCAGAGCATGACGTGCTGCGCCTCAAGGGCTTTGCCGACGTGCCCGGCAAGCCGATGCGCCTGCTGATCCAGGCCGTTGGCGCCCGCATCGACCAGTATTACGACCGTGCCTGGGCGGCTGGCGAGAAGCGCGGTACGCGCCTCGTCGTCATCGGCCTGCACGACATGGACGAAGCTGCGGTGCGCGCCGCCATCACCGCACTCGCCTAACTCCTTGAAGCAACGCAATTCCAGGAAAGCCATTTCACGCTTTTCCTGGAATTGCTCGAACGGACAGAAACATGCATCTGCTTCTCGCCCAGAAAGGAACGATCGCCGACGGCAACGAGGCGATCGACCTGGGGCAAACGCCGGCCGACGTGCTTTTCCTGTCGGCCGCCGACACCGAGCTTTCGTCGATCGCGGCGGCCCATGGCCGGCGCGACGGGGAGCTGAGCCTGCGCATCGCCAGCCTGATGAACCTGATGCACCCGATGTCGGTCGACACCTATGTCGAGCGCACGGCAAGGCATGCAAAACTCATCGTGGTCAGGCCGCTCGGTGGCGCCAGCTATTTCCGTTATGTGCTGGAAGCATTGCATGCCGCCGCCGTCACCCACCGCTTCCAGATCGCGGTGCTGCCCGGCGACGACAAGCCCGATCCCGGCCTCGAGCCGTTTTCGACCGTTGAGGCCGACGACCGCCAGCGCCTCTGGGCCTATTTCACCGAGGGCGGCGCTGACAATGCCGGCCTGTTCCTCGACTACGCCGAGGCGTTGATCTCAGACGCGGAAAAGCCGCAGCCGGCAAAACCGCTGCTCAAGGCCGGCATCTGGTGGCCGGGCGCGGGCGTCATCGGCGTCAGCGAATGGAAGGCACGTGTCCAAGAGCGGATGGTCGCGGGGGAGGGATTCGAACCCCCGACAGTCGGGATCTGCTTTTATCGCGCCCTGGTCCAGAGCGGCGAGACCCGGCCGGTCGAAGCGCTGATCGAGGCGCTTGCCGCCGAAGGCATGCGCGTGTTGCCGCTGTTTGTCTCCAGCCTCAAGGATGCCGTTTCGGTCGGCACGCTGCAATCGATTTTTTCCGAGGCGGCACCCGACGTGGTGATGAACGCCACCGGCTTTGCCGTTTCCTCGCCCGGTGCCGACAGGCAGCCGACCGTGTTGGAATCAACCGGCGCGCCGGTGCTGCAGGTGATCTTCTCCGGATCGTCGCGCGCGCAATGGCAGGCCTCGCCGCAGGGGCTGATGGCGCGCGATCTCGCCATGAACGTTGCCTTGCCGGAGGTCGATGGCCGCATTCTGGCGCGCGCCGTCTCCTTCAAGGCGGCCTCGATCTACGATCCCAAGGTCGAAGCCAACATCGTCGGGCACGAACCGCTTTCCGACCGGGTCCGCTTTGCCGCCAGGCTTGCGGTCAATTGGGCAAAACTGCGCCGCGCCCGTCCGGCCGAACGGCGGATCGCCATCATCATGGCCAATTACCCCAATCGCGATGGCCGACTCGGCAATGGCGTCGGGCTCGATACGCCGGCGGGCACGGTTGAAGTGCTGCGCGCCATGGCGAGCGAAGGTTATCCCGTCGCCGGCGTGCCTGAGGATGGCGATGCACTGATCGGCTACCTGATGGCTGGGCCGACCAACGCGGCGAGCCGCGATCGCGAGATCCGCGAAGTTCTTTCGTTCAGCGATTACAATACGTTCTTCGATTCGCTTCCGAAACAGATTCAGGATGAGGTCAGCGACCGCTGGGGTGCGCCGGAAACCGACCCGTTCTTCCTCGATGGCGCCTTCGCGCTGCCGCTTGCCCGCTTCGGCGAGATTGTCGTCGGCATCCAGCCGGCGCGCGGCTACAACATCGATCCGAAGGAAAGCTACCATTCGCCGGATCTGGTGCCGCCGCACGGATATCTCGCCTTCTACGCTTTCCTGCGCAACCAGTTCGGCGCGCAGGCCATTGTGCATATGGGCAAGCACGGCAATCTGGAATGGCTGCCCGGCAAGGCCTTAGCGCTGTCGGAGACCTGTTATCCCGAGGCGATCTTTGGGCCGCTACCGCATGTCTACCCCTTCATCGTCAACGATCCCGGCGAGGGCACGCAAGCCAAGCGCCGCACCAGCGCCGTCATCATCGACCATTTGACGCCGCCGCTGACGAGGGCGGAATCCTATGGGCCGCTGAAGGATCTCGAAGCGCTGGTCGACGAATATTACGACGCGGCCGGCGGCGATCCGCGCCGGCTCAGGCTGCTCAGCCGGCAGATCCTCGACCTCGTGCGTGACATCGGCCTCGACCACGATGCCGGTATCGACAAGGGCGACAGCGACGACAAGGCGCTGGAGAAGCTCGACGCCTATCTCTGCGACCTCAAGGAAATGCAGATCCGCGATGGCCTGCACATTTTTGGCGTTGCACCGGAGGGGCGGTTGCTGACCGACCTGACCGTGGCGCTGGCGCGGGTGCCGCGCAGCCTTGGCGAAGGCGCCGACCAGAGCCTGCAGCGGGCGATGGCCGCGGATGCCGGGCTCGGCTTCGATCCGCTCGATTGCGTGATGTCCGATCCCTGGGAAGGCGCACGGCCGGACATGCTTTCCTCCATTTCCGATGCACCGTGGCGGACGGCCGGCGATACTGTCGAGCGCATCGAGCTGCTGGCGGCGGCGTTCGTTTCTGGCGAGACGCTCGCGCCCGAGGACTGGCCTGCCACCCGCACCGTGCTTGGCGAGATCGAGGCGCGACTGAAGCCATCGATCATCAACTCCGGCGCTGCCGAGATGGCCGGCTTTCTCACCGGCCTTGATGGCCGCTTCGTGGCGCCGGGGCCTTCCGGCGCGCCGACCCGCGGCCGTCCCGACGTGCTGCCGACCGGCCGCAATTTCTACTCCGTCGACAGCCGCTCGGTGCCGACGCCGGCGGCCTTTGAACTTGGCAAGAAATCCGCCGAACTGCTGATCCGCCGCTATCTGCAGGATCACGGCGAATGGCCGTCCTCATTCGGCCTGACGGCCTGGGGCACGGCGAACATGCGCACCGGCGGTGACGACATCGCCCAGGCCCTGGCGCTGATCGGCACCAAGCCCACCTGGGACATGGTCTCGCGCCGGGTGATGGGCTATGAAATCGTGCCTCTGGCGATGCTTGGCCGCCCGCGCGTCGACGTGACGCTGCGGATATCAGGCTTCTTCCGCGATGCCTTCCCGGACCAGATCGCGCTGTTCGACAAGGCGATCCGTGCCGTCGGGGCGCTTGAGGAAGACGATGCCGACAATATGATCGCCGCGCGCATGCGCGCCGAGACGCAGCGGCTGGAGGCGTCGGGCGTCGAGCCGGCGGAAGCCGCGCGCCGCGCCTCCTACCGCGTCTTCGGTGCCAAGCCCGGAGCCTACGGCGCCGGCCTGCAGGCGCTGATCGACGAGAAGGGCTGGGACAGCAAAGCCGATCTCGCCGATGCCTATCTCACCTGGGGCGCCTATGCCTATGGCGCCGGCGAGGAGGGCAAGGCGGGACGGGAGCTCTTCGAGGAGCGGCTGCGCACGATCGAAGCGGTGGTCCAGAACCAGGACAACCGCGAACACGACCTGCTCGACAGCGACGACTACTACCAGTTCGAAGGCGGCATGAGCCTTGCCGCCGAGCACCTGAGCGGCGCCCGGCCGGCGATTTACCACAATGACCACTCCCGGCCGGAAAAGCCGGTCATCCGCTCGCTGGAGGAAGAGATCGGCCGTGTGGTGCGCGCGCGCGTCGTCAACCCCAAGTGGATCGATGGCGTCATGCGCCACGGCTACAAGGGCGCCTTCGAGATCGCCGCGACGGTCGACTACATGTTTGCCTTTGCCGCAACCACGGGTGCCGTGCGCGACCATCATTTCGAGGCTGCCTACCAGGCTTTCATCGTCGACGAGCGGGTGTCAGGCTTCCTGCGCGACAAGAACCCGGCGGCACTCGCCGAGCTCTCGGAGCGGTTGCTGGAGGCGATCGACCGTAATCTCTGGATCCCGCGCTCCAACTCGGCACGCTTTGAACTGAGCGGCCGCACAACGGCTGCGGTGCGGCTTCGCGCCGGAAACGAATAGAGCAGCTCCGGGGAAAGCTTGAAACGGTTTTCCGTCCGGAGTTGCGCAATTGCAAAGAGTGAGATCGCGGGCGGTACTACGTCCGCATCCCACGATAGATTCATATGATTGAGGAGAACGTCATGAGCGAAGAAGTGGTGAGCACGGGTGAAGGTGTCGCCGAAAAGGACGATGCCCGCCATGCGATGAAGATGGCGAAGAAGAAGACCGCACGCGAAAAGATCATGGCGACGAAGACCGACGAGAAGGGTCTGATCATTGTCAACACCGGCAAGGGCAAGGGCAAGTCGACCGCCGGCTTCGGCATGATCTTCCGCCATATCGCCCATGGCATGCCCTGCGCAGTCGTGCAGTTCATCAAGGGCGCCTGGGAAACCGGAGAGCGCGACCTGATCGAGAAGCATTTCGGCGATGTCTGCCAGTTCTATACGCTCGGCGAGGGTTTTACCTGGGAAACGCAGGACCGCGCCCGCGACGTGGCGATGGCGGAAAAGGCCTGGGAGAAGGCCAAGGAACTGATCCGCGACGAGCGCAACTCGATGGTGCTGCTCGACGAAATCAACATCGCGCTGCGCTACGACTATATCGACGTGGCCGAAGTCGTGCGCTTCCTGAAGGAAGAAAAGCCGCACATGACCCATGTGGTCCTGACCGGCCGCAACGCCAAGGAAGACCTGATCGAAGCCGCCGATCTGGTGACCGAGATGGAATTGATCAAGCATCCGTTCCGCTCCGGCATCAAGGCGCAGAAGGGCGTCGAGTTCTGATGAGCCAGAGCTGGCAGTTCTGGGCTCTGCTTTCGGCTGCCTTTGCGGCGCTCACGGCAGTGTTTGCCAAGGTCGGGGTTGCCCAGATCAACTCCGACTTCGCCACGCTGATCCGCACCGTCGTCATCCTCCTCGTGTTGGCCGGCATCGTCGCGGCAACGGGGCAATGGCAGAAGCCTTCGGAAATCCCGGGGCGGACATGGCTGTTTCTGGCACTTTCCGGCCTTGCCACCGGCGCCTCCTGGCTTGCCTATTTCCGCGCCCTGAAGCTCGGCGATGCGGCGCGGGTGGCGCCGATCGACAAGCTGTCGATCGTCATGGTCGCCATCTTCGGCGTGCTGTTCCTCGGCGAAAAGCTCAACCTGATGAACTGGCTCGGTGTCGTTTTCATTGCCGCCGGCGCGCTGCTGCTGGCGGTGTTTTGAGGTCGGGTGCGGGTCCAGCCGCCGCAGGTTCCATTGGCGCGCAATCCGCGTGATTTCAGATCCACCGCCGGACGCGCTTGCAATAGGCGCCATACGCCTCGCCAAAAGCGCGGGAGAGGTACGTTTCCTCCATGCGGATCTGATAGGAGATCGATATCCAGGCTGAGAGAGTGAGCGCCACCGAGGCGACGTTCGGCACGGCCAGCACGGTGCCGGTCAGCGCCGTGACCATGCCGACATAAATCGGGTTGCGGGAAAACGCGTAGAGGCCGGAGGTGACCAGCGGCGCGTCCTGCTCCTCCGGTATGCCGATCTTCCACGAGTGGCGCATCGCCCATTGCGACAGCATCGTCAACCCGCCGCCGAGCGTCATGAGCACGAGGCCAACGGCGTGAAGGAGCGGCTTGTCGAGCATCGGGATCCGGCCGAGCGTGGCGCCGACCGCATCGGGAAAGGCGGCGATCGCCAGGAGATGAACCACCAGCGCCGCCACGATCATCCGAAAGAGCTTGCCGGCAAAACCTTCCGCGTCGTTGCCATAGGTCAGCACAACGGGCGAGCGGCCAGACTGCACGCGGCGCAGGATCGCCAGCGCCAGGGTGAACAGGCCGACGACAAGCATCAGGATGGCGGGCAGGGTGGTAAACATTGGAACCTCAAGGCGAGCGAAGGACAGCACGACGCTTCGCGGGCAGGCGGCCCCATGCGGCCCCTGACTGGCGAAGCATGAGTGGCACTCTGAAATCTCTAGCGACTAGAGGCTCAAGGTGCGGCCTTGCTCGACTTTCGTCTTGGTTACGGGAATTTCACCGGCGAGCCGACGGTGAGAGGTGACACCCGCGGGGGCCTTGGGGAGGACGTCACCGCTTCCCGCCATAGCCGCATATTGCCAAAATTCAGGGCGGCCGCAGCCGCCCTTTTTGCATTAGGCTGGATCAGCGAAAGGTCCTGCCGTTCGAGTACTTGTCGGACGATGTCGTGGTTTGGCCCGAGCGGTTTTTGCCCCATGCCAGTTCAACTTGGCCTGCAGTTTTGACAGTGGGCTTCTTCTCGGTTGGCGTCGACGGCACAGCAGCAATAGCGGAAGTCGCAAACGCGAGTGATGCCACTGCGGCGATAATAATTTTCATTGTAATCTCCTAAGTTCGAACCTCCCGCCAAGGAGTGCGGGAGACTTGGCCTTCTGTAACGGGCCTTGAGTCAATCCCTTGTGAGCTTAATCCCTCGCCGAGTGCTTGCTTCTGTTCGCAGTCGACGCTGGGCCGCTGCTCTATGGGGTCTGCTGAGGACCGGCTGGCCAATCTAGGGGCGCGCAGTCACCTGAGTGCTGCGCCCAAGTCTGCGGCCTAACCCATCCATCGTCCCGGCGAAGGGACCTCGCTCGGGGGGGCTGATGGCAGTGCCCACCCGAAACCTGTGTTGTTGTCTCCTTCCGGCTCAAGCGGCCATGGCTGGCGTCACCTTGTGGGGAATGAAGTTGGTTCTGTCCATGAGCATGTGGTGCAACACCACCGCCAGCTTGCGGGCCAGTGCGACACGCGCCTTTCTGGGACCCGCACGTCAGGCGACCGCCAACGCCCAGCTCTTCAGATCCGAGCCTTTGACCGGTCGCGTGAGGATGACGTTGGCCGCCTGCGCTCGGCAGCACAGGCAAACAGCGCGTAGGTGGGTCCCGCCTCAGAGCCCCAGCCAGATGCGCAGCGGATGTGTCGGGTCGGCCAGCAACCGGGCGGCCAGCGCGATCGAGACGACGACGAGCAGCGGCTTGATGATCTTGGCGCCTTTGGCCATGGCATAGCGCGAGCCGACCTGGGCGCCGAGGAACTGGGCGACGCCCATCATCAGGCCGATCTTCCACAGGATGGCGCCGAAGAACAGGAAGACGGCGAAGGCGCCGACATTCGAGCCGAAGTTCAGGAATTTCGTATGTGCCGTCGCCTTCAAGACGCCGAATCCGGCAAGCGTGACGAAGCCGAGCATGAAGAACGAGCCGGTGCCGGGACCGAAGACGCCGTCGTAGAAGCCGATCAGCGGCACGAGCGTCAGCGTGAACACGAACGGCGTGATGCGGCGGTGCTGGTCGACGTCGCCCATGTTCGGCTTGAGGCCGAAATAGAGCGCGATGGCAATCAGCAGGAAGGGTAGGATCGCCTTCAGAACGTCGCCGGGAACGACGGTCGCGAGCAGCGCGCCCAACACGGAGCCCGCCGCCGACATCAGCGCCATCGGCAATTGCTCTTTCAGGTTCACGTGACCGCGCCGGGCATAGGAAAGGGTTGCCGAGCCCGAGCCGAACAGCCCCTGGAGCTTGTTGGTGCCCAGCGTCTGGAGCGGCGGGATGCCGGCAATCAGCATGGCGGGAATGGTAATCATGCCGCCACCGCCGGCGATCGAATCGATGAAGCCGGCAATGAAGGCGGCAACGAACAGGAACACGAGCAGGTGGAAAGCGAGATCTTGCACGGGAGAGACTCGAGGAGGGAGGAGTATGCAGGCCTTTCTCGCCTTGTGTCAGAGGCCGCGGCGAAATGCAAAGCCTTCTGTCGTGGTGCATCTGCGATGCTCGTCGCAAGATGAGAATTCTCTCAAGAAATCAGTGCCTTATTCTGAGACTATGGGTACTCGGATGGGCGTTTGCTGTCTTCCGTCGATTGCCGGTTCTGGCGGTATGCGCGCGCCGAAGGCGAGTGGTGGGTTTCGTCAAACGCGACATGGCGATGGCGCAATCCGGTTTGACCCGTGCGGTTGCCTCCGGTAAAAATGACGGATGTGCGACGGCGTCCGCTTCTGGCGGACTGAAAGAGCGTCCGATGCGGCCGACCCAGGCAGGGGGCTGGAATCGGTGCTGTCCAGACCGACCCGGGATTTGAGCCGGGCGGCGCTTCGTGTGGATTGCCGCGAAGGGGGCCGAGGTCGACCATGAAATCATCCAGCATAGCGCGGCGACCGCCGGGACCACTCGTCCTCGGTCTTGGCTGCGAGCGCGGCACGCCGATTGATGAAGTGATTGCGCTTGCCGAAAAGGCGTTGGCGCAGGCCGGCGCTGACAAAGCCGATATCGGCTTCGTCGCCTCGCTCGACGCGAGGCGCGGCGAGCCGGCGATCCACGCTGCCGCCGAGCACTTTGCCGTGGCCGCACGCTTCTTCGATGCGGCGACGCTTGAAGCCGAAGCGCCCCGGCTGCAAAATCCCTCGGCGATTGTCTTTGCCCATACCGGCTGCCACGGTGTTGCCGAGGGCGCCGCTCTTGTCGGCGCCGGCTCGGCAAGCGTGTTGCTGGTTGCCAAGCTCACGTCTTCACATGCAACGGCAGCGATTGCCGGGCCTGCCGATCACCGTCTGGCAATCATGCCGGCAACCCTGGCGGCCGCATCATGAGCTATTTCTCGGATCGCGTTTTGGTAAAGATATGCAAGATATTTCAAATAACTATGCGGAATTCCTGTGAATCTGAATCCGCTCGGTGCCAAGGCAGTTCAGCGGTAGGCTTTAAGCGCGTGGCGGGAGAAACGGCATGAACGACACGATTTTTTCCGGCCTGCCTGCGCTTGAGCCCGGTACCGTCTGGCTCGTCGGCGCTGGCCCGGGCGACCCCGGCCTGCTGACGCTTCATGCCGCCAATGCGCTGCGGCAGGCGGATGTCATCGTTCACGACGCGCTGGTCAACGAGGACTGCCTGAAGCTCGCCCGGCCGGGCGCCGTGCTGGAGTTTGCCGGCAAGCGCGGTGGCAAGCCTTCGCCGAAACAGCGCGATATTTCTCTCCGGCTCGTCGAGCTGGCGCGCGCCGGCCAGCGCGTCCTGCGTCTCAAGGGCGGCGATCCCTTCGTCTTCGGGCGGGGTGGCGAGGAGGCGCTGACGCTGGTCGAAAACCGCATCCCGTTTCGCATCGTGCCGGGCATTACTGCCGGGATTGGTGGGCTTGCCTATGCCGGCATTCCCGTCACCCACCGCGAGGTCAACCACGCCGTCACGTTCCTGACCGGTCACGACTCCTCCGGCCTAGTGCCGGACCGCGTCAATTGGCAAGGCATTGCCTCGGGCTCGCCCGTGATCGTGATGTACATGGCGATGAAACATATCGGCGCCATCGCCGCCAATCTCATTGGTGCCGGGCGCTCGCCGGAAGAGCCGGTGGCCTTCGTCTGCAATGCGGCAACGCCGGAGCAGACGGTGCTCGAAACGACGCTGGCGCGCGCCGAAGCCGATGTTATCGCTTCCGGTCTGGAGCCGCCGGCGATCGTCGTCGTCGGCGAGGTCGTGCGCCTGCGGGCGTCGCTCGACTGGATCGGGGCGCTTGATGGGCGGCAGCTTGTGGCCGATCCTCTTGCAAGCCGCGGGCTCAGGGATCCCGCATGAGCGGATTGCTGATCGCCGCGCCCTGTTCGGGCTCCGGCAAGACCACGGTGACACTCGGGCTGATGCGCGCCATGCGATGGCGCGGCATGGCGATCGCGCCGGGAAAGGCAGGTCCTGATTATATCGACCCGGCATTTCATACCGCGGCGAGCGGCGAGCCCTGCCTCAACTATGACCCTTGGGCCATGCGCCCCGCGCTTCTCGCGACAAATGCGGCCTACGCCGCCGATGGGCGCACGCTCGTCGTCGAGGCGATGATGGGCCTGCATGACGGTGCCGCCGACGGCAGCGGTGCGCCGGCCGATCTTGCCGCGGCACTCGATCTCGCCGTCATCCTGGTGGTCGATTGTGCCCGCATGTCGCATTCGGTGGCGGCACTGGTGCGCGGTTATGCCGATCACCGCAAAGATATCCGCGTTGCCGGCGTCATTCTCAACAAGGTCGGCAGCGATCGGCATGAGATGATGCTGCGCGATGCGCTGACGCGCGTGGCCATGCCTGTCTTCGGCGTGCTGCGGCAGGATGGTGCCCTGAAGCTGCCCGAGCGGCACCTCGGCCTGGTGCAGGCAGGAGAACACGGCACGCTTGAAACTTTCATCGACTATGCGGCGGACCGGGTCGAGGCGACCTGCGATCTCGACGCGATCCGCGCTGCGTCAGCACTTTCACCGGAAGAGCGGGTGATGGCCGAGGTCACCCGGTTCAAACCGCTCGGCCAGCATATCGCCGTGGCACGGGATGTGGCCTTCGCCTTCTGCTACGAACACCTGCTCTTCGGCTGGCGCCGCGCCGGGGCGGAAATCTCCTTCTTTTCGCCACTTGCCGACGAAGGCCCGGACGTGGCGGCCGATGCGGTCTATCTGCCGGGCGGCTATCCCGAGCTTCATGCTGGACGCCTGCAGGCGGCGGCAGCCTTCCGATCCGGTATCGGGACGGCGGCCAGGCGTGGCGCGCGGATCTTCGGCGAGTGCGGCGGCTACATGGTGCTGGGCGAGGGGCTTGTCGCGGCCGACGGTGCGCGCTACGAAATGCTCGGCCTGCTGCCGCTCACCACAAGTTTTGCCGAGCGCAGGCGGCACCTCGGCTACCGCCGCGTCGTGCCCCTCGACAACACATTCTTCGATGGACCCATGACGGCGCACGAATTCCACTATGCGACCATCGTCTCGGAAGGGGCAGCCGATCGGCTGTTTTCCGTCAGCGATGCCGCCAGCGTAGATCTGGGGCAGGCGGGTTTGAAGCGCGATAATGTCGCCGGCTCGTTCATGCATCTCATCGATATTGCGGGCAGGCCATGAGCGCGCCGATCGTGCATGGCGGCGGCGTCACCGAAGCCGCTGCCCGTTTCGGCGGCCGCTTCGAGGACTGGCTTGACCTGTCGACCGGCATCAATCCGCGCCCGGTCGAATTGCCGCCGGTGCCGCAGCAGGCCTGGCACCGGCTGCCCGACAAACTGACGATCGATGGCGCGCGCGCTGCCGCCGCCAGCTACTACCGAACCGATGGTATCCAGCCCTTGCCGGTTCCCGGCACCCAGTCGGTGATCCAGCTGTTGCCGCGGCTGGTTCCTACCGGTCGCCGCGTCGCGGTCTTCGGCCCGACCTATGGCGAATACGCACGCGTGCTGGCCGCGGCAGGCTTTGCCGTCGATCGGGTGGAGCGTGCCGAGGATCTTGGCGTCGACCACGGCCTTGCAGTTGTGGTCAACCCCAACAACCCGACCGGCCGCGCCTTCCAGCCGGCAGGAATCCTGGCGATGGCGGCGACGATGGCGGCGAATGGCGGCGTGCTGGTCGTCGACGAGGCCTTCGGCGATCTGGAGCCGGACTTCAGTGTCGCCGGCCAAGTCGGCGCCCACGACAATCTCATCGTCTTCCGCTCCTTCGGGAAATTCTTCGGTCTGGCTGGCCTGCGCCTGGGCTTCGTCGTGGCAGCCGATACCGTGCTCGATGCATTTCGTGAGTGGCTCGGCCCCTGGGCAGTGTCCGGGCCGGCGCTGGTTATCTCCAAGGCATTGATGTCCGGCGATACGCAAGCGATCGCCGCGGGCATTCTTGAGCGTCGCGCCGGGCTCGATGCGGTTCTTGATGAGGCCGGTCTCAAGCGCATCGGTGGAACCGGGCTGTTCGTGCTGGTGGAACATGCCGATGCCCATGCCTTGCACCGTCATCTCTGCGAGGCGCAGATCCTGACGCGCAAATTCGACTACGATTCTCGCTGGCTCAGGATCGGGCTTGCGCCCGATGCGGAAGGTGACCGGCGACTGGCGGACGCCCTGCGCCGTGGGGACGCGTTGCGCCCTGGGGACGCGTTGCGCCCAGGGGAGTGCTGAGTGTCGAGCGAGATTCTTCTCATCCTTGTGGCTGCCCTGCTGCTTGATCGTGTCGTCGGTGATCCGGACTGGCTCTGGTCACGCCTGCCGCATCCCGTGGTGTTTTTCGGCAAGGCGATCGCGGTTTTTGATGGGGCGCTGAACAGGCATGAGAGCCTCGGTGCCGGCGCCCTGAAAATACGCGGTATCCTGACGATCGGCGTGCTGCTGCTCGCCAGCGTGCTTGCCGGCAGCATCCTGCACCGCTTGTTCTCGGTGATGGCCCCCATCGGCTACCTGCTCGAGGCTGTCGTCGTTGCGGTGTTCCTGGCGCAGAAGAGCCTTGGCGATCATGTCCGGCGCGTTGCCGAAGGCTTGCGGTTGGGGGGGCTGGAAGGCGGCCGAAACGCCGTGTCGATGATCGTCGGGCGCGACCCGAAGACGCTCGATGCGCCCGCCGTCTGCCGCGCCGCGATCGAAAGCCTTGCCGAGAACTTTTCCGATGGGGTGGTGGCGCCTGCCTTCTGGTATGCGGTTGCCGGTCTTCCCGGGCTGCTCGCCTACAAGATGCTGAACACCGCCGATTCGATGATCGGCCACAAATCGCCGAAATACCTCAATTTCGGCTGGGCCTCCGCCCGGCTCGACGATGTCGCCAACCTGCCGGCAGCGAGACTATCCGTCCTGTTGATCGCTGCCGGCGCCTGGCTGCATCGTGGGCGCCCCGCGGCGGCCGATGCGATCGGAGTGGCGTTTCGCGATCACGGCCTGCACCGCTCCCCCAACTCAGGTTGGCCGGAAGCGGCGATGGCCGGCGCGCTGGACCTGCAGCTAGCGGGTCCGCGCGTCTATGGCGGGGTCATGGTCAGCGAACCGATGATCAATGGGCCTGGCCGCGCCGTTGCCGAAAGCGAAGACATCGACGCCGGTATCGCTGTATTCTATGGTGCTTGTTCGGCAATGACCTTGGCTGTTCTTCTGATCGCCATGATTTGATCGGTTTCTACCGCGTATCCACGGCAAGTTGATCTTGGCATTAAGACTTTTCTTTCCATATGTATTAAACTTGCAACATTACGGGCCGGTTATTCTCTGCGGACGTTTGGTTCCACTGATTGCGGCCTTGCGGGTCAAATATGACGCGCAAAGGATGCTGCAACGCGCCTGAAGCCTGCTGCGGGATTTTCTCCGCTGATCGGAGGCATGCAGTCGAGGTTTCACACGCGGGGAGTGAAGCATGCGACACACATCCCTGATTGTGGTGATTGCCGTTCTGATGCAGTTTTCCGTTCAGCCGCTGAACGCCGCCAATCTCGTTGCCAAGATCAGCCTCTCCTCCCAGACGATGGTGGTAAAGCAGAACGGCGTCGTGATGTATCGCTGGAAGGTTTCCACCGCGCGCAAGGGCTATGTCACGCCGAAGGGGAGCTGGAAGGCCAAGTGGCTTTCGCGCAATCATCGCTCGAAAAAATATGATGATGCGCCAATGCCTTACGCCGTGTTCTTCAACGGTGGCTATGCTGTTCACGCGACCTATGATGTCAAGCGCCTGGGCCGCCCTGCCTCACACGGATGCGTGCGGTTGCATCCCAACAATGCCGCGGAGTTCTTCGCGCTTGCCCGTGAACACGGGCTGAAAAACACGCGCATCGTCATCACGCGTTAAAAGCATTTCCAGGAAAAGTGCGGAGCGGTTTTCCGTCGGAGAATGCATAAAACAGAGAGATAGAGCATTTCCCGGAGAAGTGCGCAGCGGTTTTCCGCGACTTCTTTAAAGCGGAAACGCGCTGAACCTTGGACGGCGGACTCAGTCGATGCCGGCCACCTGCATCAACCGGTCCATGCTTGGCACGGTGACGTGACGGCTGTTTTCGATGTGGATGACATTGTCCTTGCGCAGCTTGGTCACCTGCCGGCTGACGGTCTCGATCGTCAGGCCGAGATAGTCGGCGATATCGGCGCGCGACAGTGGCAGATCGAATGCTGTTGCCGTGCCGTTTTCCGGATCGATGTGAGTGGCGATGATATAGAGAAAGCTCGCCACCTTTTCCTGCGCGGTCTTGCGGCCGAGCGTCAGCATCCAGTCGCGCGCTTCGTCCAGTTCCTTCAGCGCCTGTTCGTGCAGGCGGTGTTCAAGGCCCGGCGCATCGGCAACGAGCCGCTCGATGACATTGCGCGGGAACGAACAGATGTCGGTGTCGATCGCCGCTTCGGCGGTCAGCGCGCTTTCACGCGTGAACGGCCGGCCCATGAAATCGGGAGCGAACTGCAGGCCGACGATCTGCTGGCGTCCGTCGGAGAGAACCTTGCTCAGCTTGACGACGCCGCTGATGATGTTGGCGTAGCTGTCAGTCATTTCGCCCTGGCCGACGACCTCGCGACCGGGTTCGACACGCCTGCGGGTCGAATGCCGGCTGAGGTCGAGAAGCTGGTCAGCAGTCAGCGTGCCGCAGACGCCGCCGTGGCGCGCCTCGCAGGCAGCACAGACGGCTGGAATGTCCGAATTGTGGATATCCTTGCGGCGATGTTCGGTCACGATCTGCAAATCTTTCTTCCCTGCATCGGGTTTGTTCGAGGGACCAAAGAGGATGCGGGCGGTTAAATCAAGAGTTGACAGGTGCTAATTCCGGAAGCGCGAAACAATGTCTCATGTTGAATTGAGCATTGTCAATTTTAACGTGTTAATTCGACGGCTTGATCAAAATCAACGGCGTGCTTTCCCATCCGTCCTATGCGTTTGCCATCTTGACGGAGAGACCGATGGACGACGCTCTGATCCTGAAATATGCGAGCCCCGTGCCGCGCTATACCAGTTACCCCACCGCGCCGCATTTTTCGGAGGCGGTCGGTCAGGCTGAGTACCAGTCCTGGCTAGAGGCCATCGGGCCGGGTGAGGCGCTGTCGCTTTACGCCCATGTGCCCTATTGCGACCGGCTGTGCTGGTTCTGTGCCTGTCACACCAAGCAGACGTTACGCTACGAGCCGGTGGCGAGCTACCTGAACGGACTGCACCGCGAAATCGCCACGATCGGCGGGCGGGTGAACCGCCAAGCGAAGGTCACGGCGCTGCATCTGGGCGGCGGATCGCCGACACTGGTCAGGCCGGACGATCTGATCGCGCTCAAGCGCGCCTTCAGCAGTCACTTCGAATTTTCCAGCGATTGCGAAATCAGCATCGAGATGGACCCGAACGACCTCGACGCGGCGCGCCACGACGCGCTGGCAGCGATCGGCATGACGCGGGCGAGCTTCGGCGTCCAGGATTTCGACCCCGTGGTACAGAAGGCGATCAACCGCATCCAGACCTATGAGCAGACGCGTGATGCGATCGAGGCTTCGCGAGCCCGCGGCGTGGGTTCGGTCAATTGCGACGTGCTTTACGGCTTGCCCTACCAGAGCCTGTCGTCGTTGGAGGCAACGATCGACGCCGTCGTGTCGCTGGCGCCGGATCGCGTCGCGCTCTTCGGCTATGCCCATGTGCCGTGGATGAAGAAGCACCAGTCGATGATATCAGACGAGAGCCTGCCAGGTATCGTCGAACGTTTTGCCCAGATGAGCCGGGCGGCCGACATGCTTGTTGCCGCCGGCTACGAGGCGATCGGCATCGACCATTTCGCCAGGCCCGGCGACAGTCTGGCCGTTGCCAACCGGGAAGGGCGCCTGCGCCGGAATTTCCAGGGCTATACATGTGACAGCGCCGAAACCCTGATCGGTCTTGGCGCCTCGGCGATCGGCCAGTTCCGTCAAGGTTATGTGCAGAATATGCCGGCAACCGGCGAATATCTGCGCCAGGTGGAGAACGCAGGCCTGGCCGCGGTGCGCGGCTACATGCTGACGCCTGATGATCGCCTGCGGGCGCGGGTGATCGCATCCATCATGTGCGATTTCGCCTTCTCGTTCTCGCGAATCAAGGCGGAGTTTCCTGAACTCGCCGGAGCGGTCGTCGAGGAGGCAAAGCTCTGGCGCGCAAGGGATGTGGACGGGCTGACGACGATCGAGGACGGCGTCTTCAGCCTTACCGAACGCGGCCGGCCGTTTGCCCGGTCGGTGGCGGCCATTTTCGACACTCATCTTCAGTCAGGACGGGGGCGCCATTCGGTCGCCGTTTAGCAACACCGCATTTCAAATCGCAGAGGTTGCCATCAAGGCCATTGGCTTTTGCGGCGCATTTACCTATAGGATCGCCGAGACTCGGAATAAAATAATAAAGAGGTATGCGCGTGACTGCTACATTCGACAAGGTTGCCGACATCATCGCTGAAACGAGCGAGATCGATCGCGAGACGATTACGCCGGAAAGCCACACGATCGACGATCTCGGCATCGACAGCCTGGACTTCCTGGACATCGTCTTTGCGATCGACAAGGATTTCGGTATCAAGATTCCGCTGGAACAGTGGACGCAGGAAGTCAACGAAGGCAAGGTTTCGACCGAAGAATACTTCGTGCTCAAGAACCTCTGCGCCAAGATCGACGAGCTGCGGGCTGCCAAGGCCTGATCGGGCCAAGGTTCAAGCCTTTCCACTCGATTTCCAATGCCGCCGGTCGCGCCTCGCGCTTGACAGGCGGCATTGGCGTTTTTACTTGAGCCCGAAACCAAACGGGGTGAGCCTCCATGCTCCTTGAATACTTCCAGATGATCGATCGTGTCGAAACGGTCGATCTGTCGGCTGGCCGGCTGACGGCGCGATCCGTCGTTCCCGAAAAGAGCCCGGTATTCGAGGGCCACTTTCCAGGCTATCCGCTGGTGCCGGGTGTGCTTCTGATCGAGACGATGGCGCAGGCTTCGGGATTTCTGGTGCTGGCCGCGACCAATTTCGCGGCAATGCCGTTTCTGATGTCGGTCGATGGCGCCAAGATGCGGGCCTTCGTCGAGCCGTCGGCAGAACTCGATATCGAAGCCTTCCTCGAGCACGATGGCTCCGGTTTCGCCGTCACCAAGGCGAAGATCACGTCTGCGGGCAAGAAGGTCTGTGACGCACAATTGAAACTCAGAACGATGCCGTTCGATCAGGTGCCGCTCGGCGATATCGTGCGCAGGCGCGCCGACGAGGTGGGCCTGATGACGGCACTTGCGGCGGATGCCGCTTCGGAGAAGTGAAGATGAGCAAATCCGCAAACGACGTGGTGATCACCGGCGTCGGTATCGTCACAAGCCAGGGTGTCGGCGTCGAGCCGCATGTGGCGTTTCTGAACGCGGCCGAGGCGCCGGAGCCACGCGTCGAGGCCGAAAAGTTCAAGCCCTATCCGGTGCATCCGCTGCCGCAGATCGACTGGTCGCAGCAGATCGCCAAGCGTGGCGACCAGCGCCAGATGGAAAACTGGCAGCGCCTCGGCGTGTTTGCAGCAGGCCTGGCGCTCGACGACGCCGGCCTCAAGGACAATCTCGACGCCTGCGGCAGCATGGACATGATCGTGGCCGCCGGCGGCGGCGAGCGCGACATCAATGTCGATTCGCTGATCGTCGACGAGGCGCTGAAGCGCAACGACCGCGAGCAGCTGCTGAACGAGAAGCTGACGACCGAACTGCGCCCGACGCTGTTCCTCGCCCAGCTCTCCAACCTTCTCGCCGGTAACATCTCGATCGTGCACAAGGTGACGGGATCGTCGCGCACCTTCATGGGCGAAGAGGCGGCCGGCATTTCGGCGATCGAAACGGCGTTCTTCCGCATCAAGGCGGGACAGTCGACACATACGCTGGCGGGCGGCGCATTTTCGGCCGAACGTCTCGACATCATGCTGATGACGGAGGCCATCCAGGCGCAGACGGTCGGCGACTGGCAGCCGATCTGGTCGCGCAAGCGCCAGGATGGCGGCGGAATGATCCTCGGTTCCGTCGGCGCCTTCCTGATGCTGGAATCGCGCGAATATGCCGAAGCCCGAGGCGCCCGCATCTATGCCACGATCGACGCGATCGGCAGCGACCGTGGCAGCCGCAGCGACGGCAAGCTGGAGGCGCGCCTTGCCGATCTGGCAAAACCGGCCGAAACGCTCGATCCGGCGCAGACAGTGGTCTTCTCCGGCACCTCGGGCCTGCATGATCTCGTTGCCCACGAAAAGACCTTTCTGGAAGCAAAGCTCGCCGGCGCGCCGGTGCGCGCCTATGGCGGGCTTGTCGGCCACAGCATCGAAGCGCAGTTTCCGGCGGGCCTCGCGCTTGCCGCACTGGCGCTCGGCCACGGCGCCAAGGTTCCGGCTTTCGACGCAAGCTTCGAAAAACCGATGACGGCGGGCGCCAGAACGGCGGTCGTGACGACCATTGGTCATTCACGCGGCGAAGGCGTCGCGGTCCTTTCGGCCGAATAAGAGGAACGATTGATGAGCAACGCTTACAAGGATCATCTCGGTCGTCCGATCGTCGCCGTCACCGGCATGGGCGTCATCACCTCGCTCGGCCAGGGTCTCGAAGACAACTGGGCGGCGCTGACCGGCGGCGTCTCCGGCATCCGCAAGATCACCCGTTTCCCGACGGAAGGCCTGAACACGCGCATTTCGGGCATGGTCGATTTCATCGAGGTCCCGGCGGCCAATTCGGTCGAGCGCTCCTACGCCATGGCGCGCGAAACGACGCTTGAGGCGTTGGCGCAGGCCGGTCTTTCCGGCGATTTCAACGGCCCGCTGTTTCTCGCCGCTCCGCCGATCGAGCCGGAATGGAGCGCGCGCTTTGAACTGGCCGACCGCTCGCCACCGTCGACCCAGCCGGGCGACGCCTACAATCGCTTCCTTGCCGCGATGCGCGAGAAGGCCGATCCGGTGTTTCACGAGGCCGTGCTTTTCGGCGCGATCTCCGAACGCCTTGCCGATCGCTTCGGCACCCGCGGCCTGCCGGTGACGCTGTCGACGGCCTGCGCCTCGGGCGCAACTGCAATCCAGCTCGGCGTCGAGGCCATTCGCCAGGGCCGCACCGATCGCGCGCTGACAGTCGCGACCGACGGTTCGGTCAGTGCCGAGGCGCTGATCCGCTTTGCGCTGCTCTCGGCGCTGTCGACCCAGAACGACCCGCCGGAAAAGGCCTCCAAGCCCTTCACCAAGGACCGTGACGGCTTCGTCATCGCCGAAGGCGCGGCAACCCTGGTGCTGGAATCGCTGGAAGCAGCGGTCGCTCGTGGCGCCCGTGTCTACGGCATCCTGAAGGGGTGCGGCGAGAAGGCCGATCTCTTCCACCGCACGCGCTCGTCGCCCGATGGCGGCCCGGCGATCGCGACGATCCGCGCGGCCCTTGCCGACGCCGGCATCGACGAAGGTGGCATCGGCTACATCAACGCCCATGGCACTTCGACGCCGGAAAACGACAAGATGGAATATCTGTCGATGTCGGCCGTCTTCGGCGAACATCTGCCGTCGATCCCGGTTTCGTCGAACAAGTCGATGATCGGCCACACGCTGACGGCTGCAGGCGCAGTCGAGGCAGTGTTCTCGATCCAGACGATGCTGACCGGCACCTTGCCGCCGACGATCAACTACCAGAATCCCGACCCGGCCATCGTGCTCGACGTCGTGCCGAACGTGAAGCGCAGCCAGCAGGTCTCTGCCGTGCTGTCGAACTCCTTCGGCTTCGGCGGACAGAACGCCAGCCTTGTCATGACCGCCGAGCCGGCCTAAGTCGGCGGTCACAGCGCCGCGCGTCGAACATGACGCGCAAGCGACGCTGTAACGCTTTAAGCCTGCTGCACGCTTCCTTGAACCGGATCCGATCTAAGGAAGCACGCCGCAGAAACTTCAGACGAAATGATGCCGCTCAAGGCAGAGGAAAGATCATGCGCGCCCTGCAACTGCTCGATGACCGCAAGCTCGAAATCACCGACGTTCCCGAGCCGGAAGCGCCAGGCCCGGGCGAAGTGACGCTCCGGGTCAAGGCCGTCGCACTCAACCACATCGACGTGTGGGGCTGGCGCGGCATGGCCTTTGCCAAGCGCAAGATGCCGCTCGTCATCGGCGCCGAGGCGGCCGGTGTGGTCGAAAGCATCGGCCCGGGCGTTTCAAGCGTGCTTCCGGGGCAGCTCGTTTCGATCTATGGCGCGCGCACCTGCGGCCTCTGCCGCCCGTGCCGCGAAGGTCGCGACAATCTCTGCGAACATGTGGGCGGCGTGCATGGCTTCCACCTCGACGGCTTCGCGCAGGAGAAGATCAATCTTCCCGCACGCCTGCTGGTGCCGGCACCTCCGGGCATCGATGCCGTGGCCGCAGCGCTTGCACCGGTCACCTTCGGCACGGTCGAGCACATGCTGTTCGACAACGCCAAGCTTGAGCCAGGCGAAACCATTCTCGTCCATGCCGGCGGCTCCGGCATCGGCTCGGCGGCAATCCAGCTTGCCAAGAAGATCGGCTGCACGGTTATCACTACCGTCGGATCCGACGACAAGATCGAGAAGGCCAAGGCGCTCGGCGCCGATCACGTCATCAACTACCGCACCGACCGCTTCGAAGGTGTCGTGCGCAAGCTCACCAAGAAGAAGGGCGTCGACGTCGTGTTCGAACACGTCGGCAAGGACACCTGGGCCGGCTCAATGCTCTGCATGAAGCGGGGAGGCCGCCTGGTCACCTGCGGCTCGACCTCCGGTGTGTCGACCGACATGAACCTGATGATGCTGTTCCAGCAGCAGCTGAAGCTGCTCGGCTCCTTCGGCTGCCGCATGGAAAACATGGCCAACGCCATGCAGAAGATGGCGCGCGGCCTGGTGCATCCGGTCATCGATACGCAGGTCGGTTTCGACGAGATCGACCGGGCACTGGAGCGGATGGAATCGCGCCAGATCTTCGGCAAGATCATCCTGAAGATGGATTGATCCACGTGCGCATGCTGATCACACGGCTGGTTCTGACGGCGGATCATTTCCGGCAGTGGCTGATTGCGCAACTCGTCTTTCTGCTTCTGACGATCCTGAAGCTGTTTCCGGCTGACGGCGCGATCCGCTTCATGGATCGCGCCGCACGCTTCATCGGCCCGAAGACCAGCCGGCACAAGCTGACGCTGACCAATCTGCGCAACGCCTTTCCCGAGAAGCGGGAGGCCGAGATCGAAGCGATCGCCATGGAGAGCTGGGGCAATATGGGCCGCATGGCGGCGGAATATGTCTTCCTCGACCGGCTGTTCGATTTCGATCCCGAGGCGACCAAGCCCGGCCGCGTCGAAGTCTCCGGCGTTCCGCTCTTTCTCGAGCTGCGCGACAACCCGCGACCCTTTATCGTCTTTACCGCCCACAGCGGCAATTTCGAGATGCTGCCGGTCGCTGGCTCCGCCTTCGGGCTGGAGGTGACGGTGCTCTTCCGTCCGCCGAACAACCCTTACGTCGCCGAGAAGGTCTTCGAGTTCCGCAAGGAGCGCATGGGCAATCTCGTGCCGTCGCATGCGGGTTCGTCCTTCGCACTCGCCCGCCAGCTAGAGCGCGGCAACGGCGTCGGCGTTCTGGTCGACCAGAAATTCCGCAAGGGCCTGAAGACCAAATTCTTCGGCCAGGACGTGCAGACCAACCCGCTGCTCGCCAAGCTCGTGCGGCAGTTCAATTGCGAGGTCTATCCCGCCCGCTGCATCCGGCTGCCCGGCAACCGTTTTCGGCTGGAGCTGGAGCCGGCGATCGACATTCCGCGCAAGCCCGATGGCGCTGTCGACGTCAACGCCACGGCACAGGTTCTCAACGACAAGGTGGAGAGCTGGGTGAGGGAGTATCCCGGGCAATGGTTGTGGTACCACGACCGCTGGAACATCAAGCGCTACCTGTAAGACTGATTCTCTTCGAACCGCAAAAGGCGTTGCCGCCGCAGGCATTAACGCCCTTTTTGTCTATGCCTAAGGCATTTGCTGGAGAAAATCGCCGTCTTTGCGCCGTTGAAGTCGTTTCGAAACCGCAAGCTTCCCTTTCTGATGTTGAACGGGGCGGTAATGAGTGTAAACTCACCGTTGTATTGCGAGGGGCAGACTGCAAGCGCTTTGGGTGGCCAAGTCTTTGTGGTTTTCGCTGAGGATGTGGGGGAAACGTCAACGCCTGCATGTTTCCTTAAATCCTATTCGATTTAGGAATAAAAACATGCAGTAATTCGAAGTGCTACAGCGACCTTTGCGCGTCTAATAAGACGCGCGGCGCTGTAGATCAGCATCTACATCATCAAAGCCTGTCATATAAGTGCATCGGCGCGGCCTCGGCCGTGGGGGATTGGGGTTTCGAATTGAACGCACTGATTGAGCTGTTCTGGTTCAAGTATTCACAACTGCAGTATGCAGTACGTACAGCAGACGAACATCTGATCGGACTTCTGGATCGCGAGCTCGATCCCATCTTGAAGTCGGTCTATGATGAGAAGGCCGTGAGCGTCGAAGATGCCCGCCTTCAGTTCCAGTTTCTGATCGATATTCTGCGCGTCGAGGCCGACGATATTTCCTGCGTGCTGCGCCATTCGCAGCTTTTGCAGTCGCTGATCAATCGCTATTTCGCAGCCACGGGCGCGGTCAACGCTGCCGACTTGCGACTGGAGCGCACGCCGGCTGCACCACACAAGGGGCGGGCGGACGAGGGGCTTCTCAACGAGGCGATTCTCGACAGCTTCCCTGACCGCATCGCCGTGATCACGCCGGATTATCGGTATCTCTATACCAATCCGCTCAACGCCAACCATCTCGAAAGCCGCCCGATGGATCTCATCGGTCGGCATATCGTCGAATTCATTGGCATCCAGCGCTTCGAGCTGCGCGTGAAGAGCTATCTCGATCGCTGTTTTGCGGGCGAGGTGGTCGACTATACCTTCGCCAAGACCGTCGACGCGCGAACCGTCGTGGTGCGCTGCCGGCTGACGCCGTGCATGTCGAGCAACGGCAAGCTCATCGGTGCGATCCTGGTGATCCAGGAGCATGCGGACCGACGCCGCGCCATCGCCGCCTGATCCCTGTCGCCTAGAGCGCCGCGCGTCTTATTGGACGCACAAAGGTCGCTGTAGCACTTTGAATTGCTGCATGTTTCCTTAAATCGAATAGGATTTAAGAAAACATGCAGTTGAGCCGGATACAGAAACGGCGGCCCTTTCGAGCCGCCGTTCGTTCAATTGATGTCCGGGTCGACTGGAAGCAGCGTGCGAAGACATTCCTGCTCGAAGCCGATGTGCCTTCGCAGATTGGTGAAGAAGCCGCGCAGCATGTAGCCGGCTGTCTCCGCATTGACGCTCTCGTCGGCAGCGCCGAGCTTCACCAGCATCTCCGTGAGCTCTTCGGCAAAGCACTCATCTTCGCAATGTTCGTATTTGAGCCGCGCGAGCGTTGCCGCGATCGACGGGTCGTCGCCGAAATTCTGCTCGACCCAGCGAAACACCGCGCTCTCTTCGCCCGAATGCAGTTCGCGTATGAGCGGCTCCAGCATCTTGGCGGCATAGGCGCATTTCTGCCGGTCGATTTCAGCCGGCAGGCTGTCGGCGATTTCCTCCAGGCTGTTGCAGAGCGCAAGCTGTTCCTGATGCGCACGTGCCAGCCAGGCCCGCGGTTCGCCCATCGGGGCAGGGCGCGCTCGCAAACCCGTCCACACCCGGATCATTCCACTATCATTCGTTCTCTTCATGCTGTTCTGACGCCAGCTCCTATGGCGCTCCCTCATTGTTTCCTGAGGGTGAAGCAAGTGGAGGCCCCCGGCCTTGATCTGAATCAAGGTGAGGGTGCCCCGATTCTGACACTTTCCGGCAAGCTGCGCTGGGCATGCCGCCTTTAGGCGTGTGCACGCGTCTGCATCTGGATAAAGTTGGGGACCCAACCATGAAATACACTTTCGAGACGATCCTGCTCGGGGTCGGTGCTTTCCTGGCGCTTCTAGGCGCCGGATTCGCACAGGACCGGCAGTTCGAAGCCCATATGTGGGTGCTGTTCTTCGTGCTGCTCGGCGGCACGATCGTTATGATGCGGCGCCTCGACTTCAGCACGGCGTCAGCAGGCAAGGCGGCCGCACCGCAGTCGGAATATTTCGACGAAGTCGTGAAGTATGGCGTCATCGCCACCGTCTTCTGGGGTGTCGTCGGCTTCCTCGTGGGCGTCGTGGTTGCGCTCCAACTGGGCTTTCCGGATCTCAACATCGAGCCGTGGTTCAACTTCGGTCGCATGCGGCCGCTGCACACCTCGGCGGTGATCTTCGCCTTCGGCGGCAACGCGCTGATCGCGACCTCGTTCTACATCGTCCAGCGCACCAGCCGTGCGCGCCTGTTCGGCGGCAATCTCGCCTGGTTCGTGTTCTGGGGCTACCAGCTCTTCATCGTCCTGGCCGCCACCGGCTATCTGCTGGGGATCACCCAGTCGAAGGAATATGCGGAGCCGGAATGGTATGTCGACCTGTGGCTGACGATCGTCTGGGTCGCCTATCTCGCCGTGTTCCTCGGCACGCTGCTGGTGCGCAAGGAGCCGCATATCTATGTGGCGAACTGGTTCTATCTCGCCTTCATCGTCACCATCGCGATGCTGCACATCGTCAACAACCTGGCGGTTCCGGTGTCGTTCCTGGGCTCCAAGAGCTATTCGGCCTTTGCCGGCGTGCAGGACGCGCTGACGCAATGGTGGTACGGCCACAACGCCGTCGGCTTCTTCCTGACGGCCGGCTTCCTCGGCATGATGTATTACTTCATTCCGAAACAGGCCAACCGCCCCGTCTATTCCTACCGCCTGTCGATCATTCACTTCTGGTCGCTGATCTTCATGTACATCTGGGCCGGTCCGCACCACCTGCACTATACGGCTCTGCCGGACTGGGCGCAGACGCTCGGCATGGTCTTCTCCATCATGCTGTGGATGCCGTCCTGGGGCGGCATGATCAACGGCCTGATGACGCTCTCGGGCGCCTGGGACAAGATCCGCACCGACCCGATCATCCGCATGATGGTCATGGCCGTCGCCTTCTACGGCATGGCGACCTTCGAGGGTCCGATGATGTCGATCAAGACGGTCAACTCGCTCAGTCACTATACCGACTGGACGATCGGCCACGTGCATTCGGGTGCGCTCGGCTGGAACGGACTGATCACCTTCGGCGCCATCTACTACCTCACGCCGAAGCTGTGGAACCGCGAGCGGCTCTATAGCGTGCGCATGGTCAACTGGCACTTCTGGCTCGCCACGCTCGGCATCGTCGTCTACGCCGCTGTCATGTGGGTTGCCGGTATCCAGCAGGGCCTGATGTGGCGCGAATACGACGACCAGGGTTTCCTCGTCTATTCCTTCGCGGAATCGGTCGCGGCCATGCTGCCCTACTACGTGCTGCGTGCGCTGGGCGGTGCCCTGTTCCTCGCCGGCGCTCTGCTCATGGCCTTCAACGTAACAATGACCATCCTCGGCCGCGTGCGTGACGAAGCCCCGATCTTCGGTTCGACGCCCGTGCTCAAGGCTGCGGAATAGGAGGGCAGTACCCATGTCCATTCTCGACAAACACGCCACCCTGGAACGCAACGCAACGCTGCTGCTCGTCGGCTCGCTTCTCGTCGTCTCGATCGGCGGCATCGTTGAAATCGCGCCGCTGTTCTATCTCGAAAACACCATCGAGAAGGTCGAAGGCATGCGGCCCTATTCGCCGCTGGAACTCGCGGGCCGCGACATCTACGTTCGCGAAGGCTGCTACGTCTGTCACAGCCAGATGATCCGGCCGTTCCGCGACGAGGTGGAGCGCTACGGGCACTACTCGCTGGCGGCAGAATCCATGTACGACCATCCGTTCCAGTGGGGATCGAAGCGCACCGGGCCGGATCTCGCCCGCGTCGGCGACCGCTATTCGAACGAGTGGCACGTGCAGCATATGACCGAGCCGCGCTCGGTGGTGCCGGAATCGGTGATGCCGAGCTATGCGTTCCTGAAGTCGACGCCGCTCGACGTGAGGAACGTCGCCGGACAGCTGAAGGCCAACAGGGCCGTCGGCGTGCCCTATTCGGACGAGATGATCGAGAACGCCGCCGCCGACATCAAGGCGCAGGCCGACCCGAATGCGGACACGTCGGGTGTCGAGGCGCGCTATCCCAAGGCCAAGCTCGGCGATTTCGACGGCGATCCGCAGAAGCTGACGGAGATGGACGCGCTCGTCGCCTATCTCCAGATGCTCGGCACGCTGGTCGACTTCTCCACCTACGACGACACCACGGGCTATCGCTAAGGGAGGGCACGGACATGGAAACCTACACGGCCATGCGCCAGTTCGCCGACAGCTGGGCGCTGCTTGCCATGACGCTCTTCTTCCTCGGCGTCGTCGCCTTCATCTTTAGGCCCGGCGCCAAGAAGGCCGCCGATCGGGCCGCAGCCATCCCCTTCGATCACGATGTGATCGAGACTCAGAAATCAGAGCGGAATGCGGGCGGAAAACCGCAAAACACTTTTCCTCATTCCGCTCGTAAGGAGGATTGATCCATGTCGGACAAACATGTCGACGAGATCAGCGGCGTCGAGACAACCGGCCACGAATGGGACGGGATCCGCGAGCTCAACAACCCGATGCCGCGCTGGTGGGTCTATACCTTCTACGCCACCATCGTCTGGGCGATCGGTTACATGATCGTCTATCCGGCCGTGCCGCTGCTAACCGATGCGACCAAGGGCGTGCTCGGCTACTCCAGCCGTGCGGAACTCAGCGTCGAGCTTGCCGATGCCAAGGCGGCGCAGGCCGGCAATCTGGAAAAGATCGCCGCGAGCTCACTCGACCAGATCATCGCCGATCCGCAGCTTCACCAGTTCGCAGTTGCGGCCGGCGCCTCGGCCTTCAAGGTCAACTGCGCCCAGTGCCACGGTTCGGGTGCCGCCGGTTCGGCCGGCTTCCCCAACCTCAACGACGACGACTGGCTGTGGGGCGGCAAACCTGAGGAGATCTACCAGACGGTGGCGCACGGCATCCGCTATACCGGCGACGACGAGACGCGCGTCTCCGAAATGCCGTCCTTTGCCGAGATCCTCAAGCCGGAAGAGATCAAGCAGACCGCCGCCTATGTCGTCAGCCTCACCGGCACGCCTTCGGATGCGGCGCTGGTCGAACCGGGCAAGGCGCTGTTCGAGGCCAATTGCGCCTCGTGCCACGGCGCCGACGCCAAGGGCAATCGCGAGTTCGGCGCGCCGGATCTTGCCGATGCGCTCTGGCTCAATGGCTCAAGCGAGCAGGCAATCGTCGCGCAGATGAAGGCGCCCAAGCACGGCGTCATGCCGGCCTGGCTGCCACGCCTCGGCGACACCACAGTCAAGCAGCTTGCCGTGTTCGTGCATTCGCTCGGCGGCGGCGAGTAGGGGAACGCTCGCGCCCCGAGCTAAGGTTTGCCCCTCACTGTCCTGCCGGACATCTCTCCCCGCCAGCGGGGAGAGAGCCGTTGGGAGCGACGCTTTCGCCGAACATCGGCGTTGATGGGTGCGGTGCCGGCCCGGCTTGCTACCTTCGCCCCGCTGGCGGGGAGAAGGTGCTGGCAGGCGGATGAGGGGCGGTACCAATCGTCAAGTTAAGAAAATGGCCGCGTCGAAAGACGCGGCCTATCTTCATTCCAGCGCAGCGGCGATGGTGGCGCCGACCATGACGCTTGAAAGGGCGGCGCCCAAAAGCAGCGGCGCGTTGACCGGTCGGCGCACGACGGTGCCGAAATTGAACAGGTTCATCGGCAACAGGTGAAAGCCGCCGCCCTCGGGTTTGCTGCGTGGGACATTCGTCGTCGAACCAGATCCAGTCATTGCGCCAGGTCCAGCAGCCCTTGTCGCGATAGACGGCGGCAACCTCCTCGGCGAAGGCCTTATCGGCCGGCAGCCTGATGTAGTTGACCGGCTTGCGGCTAAAATACTGCATCGCCAGCGGCATCGAGCGTTCGGTGCAATAGTTCGACATCCAGAGCTTGAAGCCGATTTCGTCGCGAAGCCGGTCGAGCACGCGAAACACCTGCACATGATCCTCGTGACCGTACTCGCCCCAGGGATTGTGGGTGAAGACGTTCATGTCGGGCTTCAACCGCGGCTGCAGCGTGCGATAGAGCGTTTCGTAGTTTTCACGGTAGGCCTGGGCGATCGGCCGCGTCGAGTGGCGGAAGCTGCCGGGCATCAGTTGCGACAGCGATTTCTTCACCACGCGCTTGGCCTCGCGACGCGTGCCTTCGGTTCCGAACTCCATGCCGTAGGGGCCAGGCTTCGGGCTCGTCCAATCGGCGCAGTCGAAGGAGCCGGTCTCCTCCATCTCGAGGAACCGGACGTTGCCGCGGGGATAGGCCTTGATGGCGGCAACGCGGGCGTCGCCCATCTGCGGCTCCGACCAGATATCGCGATAAAGGATGATGACCTCGTCGACCTTTTTCAGGATCGAGGTGAACCACAGCAGTTCGTCGTCGGGGTGGGCGCCGATGATGACGGAATTCCGCAGAAACTCGTGATCGTCTGACATTGCCCAGCGCCCTTTGCCGCTTCTTGTTTTCGCGCGCAATCTTGGGATGCAAAGATTAAGTCTGGGTAAAATCTGCAGGCGCAGACGCCGGTTGTCCACAGGTGGCGGAAACCGGCGCGAGGGATGGTTATTGCGCCGACCAAACCGCCAGCTCGTAGCCGTCAGGATCGGCGAAGTGGAAGCGCCGGCCGCCGGGGAAGGGGAAGATCGGTTGCAGGATTTTTCCGCCGGCCGCCTCGACCTTCGTCAAGCTCTCTTCCAGATTGTCGGCATAGATGATGATCAGCGGCCCTCCGGCCCGGACTGGCCCTGTCGTGGTGAAGCCGCCGGTCAATCTTCCGTCCTGGAACTCGCAATATTCGGGGCCGTAATCCGTGAAGGTCCAGCCGAAGGCGCCGCCATAGAACGCCTTACTGGCGGCGATGTCGGAGACGTTGAACTCGACATAGTCGATGCGGCGATCGTTGCCCTTGTTACCCATGATGTGTCCTGTCGCTTTCTGATTCCAAGATTGACTTAAGGGCGGCGAGATCCTTCGCCACCCATTCGGCATCGCCGGCGAATTGCTCGTCGCTCATGTCGGCCTGCCGCAGCAGCGTGAACATCACCTCGGCGCCATCGTCGTTCGACACGACGCGCAGGGCGTTGTGCACCTTCACGCCGTTTTCCAGCGTCACCAGATGATCGACGACGCCGAAGGCATTGTCGGGGGCAAAACGCACGCGCGCGTTGCCGAGCGGTCCCGGAGCGACCCATTCTTCCCCGTCGCGCGTCAGGCCGGACGAAAGGCCCGATGCCCAGAGCGGCATGTTTTCAGGCTTGGCCATGAAAACATAGACCTCGTGCCAGTCGCGCTCGATCGAGATGTGGATGATTTTCGCTGCCAGTGTCGTCATGCGTTTCGTCGCCTTGCCATTGCCGTTGCAATCAAGGGGTAGCACCACAGGGCGTCGCCGTCTTGAATGAAACGGCCAGTCAGTTCGCGAGCTGGCGCCGGATTTCGCGCGGCGAGAGCGAGGTCAGCTCCCTGGTCTCGCGCGTCAGGTGGGCTTGGTCGGCGTAGCCGGTATCAAGCGCAAGCGCGCTCAGGCTCGCCTCAACGTCGCTTCGGCAGGTGGCGAGAAAACGCTGCAGGCGGAGGATGCGGTCGAGCGTCTTGGCGCCATAGCCGAAATGTTCGTGGCAGCGGCGGCGCAGCGTGCGCTCGCTGGTTCCTGTCGTCTGCGCCAGCAGCCGGATCGGGTTGTCAGACATCGGTTGCCTCTGGCGCAACTCAGCCAGGCAAGCGGCGATGTCGGCAGGCGGGGCTGCGACCGCCGCCAGCCTTTTCTCAACCGCGTGAGCAAGCATCGCGGCACGCGCTGCTGCGCTACCGGCCTCAGTCATCCGCGCATGGAGTTCATCGGCGGCGGCACCCCAGAAGGCATCGAGCGGCACGACCGTACCGGTCAGCTCGCAAAGCGGCGTGCGCAGCCAGGAGGCGGCAATACCGGCCCGAAAGCGCAGGCCGACCACGGTCTCGCCGGGGCCGATGACCGGAAAGGCTGCGACCCTGTCTGGGCCGGCAACAGCCAGACCCCGGCTCGACCAGATGATATCGACGCAGCCATCGGGAACGACAGCCATGGGCGAGGGCGGGCCCTCGGGCATGGTATGGCTCCAAAGGCACTCCACATGGCCCGCAAGCGAGGCAGGCGCCGAGCGCTCGCGGTAGATGCCGCAGCGCTTGGCAAGCGTCAGTGGCCGCCAGGTACCATGCATGCCTTGCCCTCCGAGGTCTCCCGCTTCCGGTTACCTGTCTCTTGCCGCCCTAATCGCGCGACCAGATCTTGCCGTCGATCTGCCCTTGCAGTTCCGGGTAGTCGGCGGCGTGGAAGACCGGCTCGACACCCTGCTTGCGCTGGGCGAAATAGTCCTTCGTCAGCTTGGCAATGGTACCCGACAGGAGCAGGATGGCAATCAGGTTGATCGTCGCCATCAGGCCCATCGAGGCGTCGGCGGCGTCGAACACGGTGGCGATGCTCTCATAGGCGCCCCAGACGACCATGGCGAGAACGGCGCATCGCATGAGGGTGATGCCGAGACGGTTGGCGCCGCCGAGATAGGTCAGCGCGTTCTCCGCGTAGGAATAGTTGCCGATGATCGAGGTGAAGGCGAAGAAGAAGATCGCAATGGCGATGAAATAGCTGCCCGCCCAGCCGATATGGACGTTCATGGCGGCCTGGGTCAGTTGCGTGCCGGTGATGCCGGAGCCGGGCTCCAGCGTGCCGGACAAGAGGATCATCACCGATGTCGCGGTGCAGATCAGGATCGTGTCGATGAAGACGCCGAGCGATTGTACGAACCCTTGCGAGGCCGGGTGATGCGGAACCGGGGTGGCGACGGCTGCGATATTCGGGGCGGAGCCCATGCCGGCTTCGTTGGAGAACAGGCCGCGCTTGACGCCGTTGAGCATGGCGGCAGCGACCCCGCCGGTGATGCCGCCTGCCGCTTCCTGCAGGCCGAAGGCGCTGGAAATGATGGTCCAGAGCACCGTTGGCACCAGCGAGGCGTTGGCGATCAGCACATAGATCGCCATCAGCAGATAGGCGACGGCCATGAACGGCACGACGATTTCGGCAACGCGCGCAATCTGGCGGATACCGCCGAAGATGACGATGCCCGAGAGCGCTGCAACGGCGATGCCGACCACGATCTTCGGAATGCCGAAGGCGCCCTGTACGGCATCGGCGATCGAATTGGCCTGAACCGCATTGAAGACGAGACCGAAGGAAAGGATGAGGCAGACGGAGAAGATCGTTGCCGCCCACGGCGCATTGAGGCCACGGGCGATGTAGAAGGCCGGACCGCCGCGATACTGGCCGTTTTCGTTCTTGACCTTGTAGAGCTGGGCCAGCGCGCTTTCCGCATAGGCCGTCGCCATGCCGACGAGCGCGACCATCCACATCCAGAAGGTGGCGCCCGGTCCGCCGAGATAGAGCGCAACGGCAACGCCGGCGAGATTGCCGGTGCCGACGCGCGAGGCAAGGCTCACGGTCAGCGCCTGGAACGGACTGATGCCCGCCGCATCCTTCGACCCGCCGCTGCTCAACACACGAAACATCTCGCCGAAATGCACGATCTGAGGAAAGCCAAGCCGGATGGTGAAGAAGATGCCGACGGCGAGCAGGCCATAAATGAGCACATAGCCCCAGAAGATCGTGTTCAAAAAGCCGATGATCGTGTCCATGCGGTCCTCGTAGGTTTGGCGGGATGTCGTGGTGTGGCAATTGCCATCAAGTCGCGCGGCATGAAGCCCGGACGTTTCGACGCATGCGGCCGCTTTAGCCCGCAAACTTGACACAGATCAACGTTTCCGGCCGCCAGATCGGGCAAAACAGCGTTCAATACGCGATATATTCGGGGATATCCCACAGATGCAGCCTCAATCCGCCACAAACGCCCCCATCGTCGAACGCCACGAGGCCGAGGCGGTCAACGCGGCGCATGTGCGCAAGCCGCTTTACGAAAAGCGCAAGAAGATCTTCCCGAAGCGCGCCGAGGGACGATTCCGCCAGTTCAAGTGGCTGGTGATGCTGGTCACGCTCGGCATCTACTATCTGACGCCGTGGATCCGCTGGGACCGCGGCGAGCATGCGCCCGACCAGGCGGTGCTTGTCGATATCGCCGCCCGTCGCTTCTATTTCTTCTTCATCGAGATCTGGCCGCAGGAATTCTTCTTCGTGGCCGGGCTTCTCGTGATGGCGGGTTTCGGCCTCTTCCTGGTCACGTCAGCCGTCGGGCGCGCCTGGTGCGGCTACACCTGTCCTCAGACCGTCTGGGTCGACCTGTTCCTTGTCGTCGAGCGCTACATTGAAGGCGACCGCAACGCGCGCATGAAGCTCGATGCCGGACCATGGACAGCGGCCAAGATCGTCAAGCGGGTGACGAAACATTCGATCTGGATTCTGATCGGCATTGCCACCGGCGGCGCCTGGATCTTCTATTTTGCCGACGCGCCGGCCTTGCTGAAGAGCTTCGTCTCGCTCGAGGCGCCGACGATCGCCTATATGACCGTCGCGATTCTCACCGCCACGACCTATGTGTTCGGCGGGCTGATGCGGGAGCAGGTCTGCACCTATATGTGCCCGTGGCCGCGCATCCAGGCGGCGATGCTCGACGAAAACTCGCTGGTCGTCACCTATAACGACTGGCGTGGCGAACCGCGCTCGCGCCACCAGAAGAAGGCGGCAGCCGCGGGCGAGAGCGTCGGCGACTGCGTCGATTGCAATGCCTGCGTCGTCGTCTGTCCGATGGGCATCGACATCCGCGACGGCCAGCAGCTCGAATGCATCACCTGCGCGCTCTGCATCGACGCCTGCGATAACGTCATGGACAAGCTTGGGCGCGAGCGCGGGCTGATCGCCTATGCGACGCTGAGCGATTATGCCTCCAACATGGCGCTTGCCACCGACGGCGGCACGACGGCGATCGACCCGGGCCGGGTGCGTGACGCCGACGGCACCTTCGTCGACAAGGTCAGGCATTTCAACTGGAAGATCGTCTTCCGGCCGCGCGTGCTTGTGTATCTCGGCGTCTGGACGCTGGTTGGTATCGGCCTGCTCTATGCGCTCCTGGCGCGCGATCGGCTGGAGCTCAACGTGCTGCACGATCGCAACCCGCAATTCGTGCTCGAATCGGATGGATCGGTGCGCAACGGCTACATGGTCAAGCTCTTGAACATGATCCCCGAACAGCGCACGATCACACTCACCATCGACGGCATGCCGTCAGCGATGATGCGCATTGCCGGCCAGGCACCGGGCGACGGCCGCAGCTTTGCCGTCGGCGTCGATCCGGACAAGGTGACGGCGCTGAAAGTGTTCGTGACGCTGCCGAAGGATAAACTCGGCGAAGCGGAAGACGGCTTCAGCCTGATTGCAGAAGACCCGTCGAGCCATGAGCGCGACGAATACCAGGCCAACTTCAACCAACCGGGAGCCGCGAAATGACCGCTGACCAAGGCAGGCAACCCCGTGTCTTCACCGGATGGCACATGCTCGGCGTGATGGTGCTGTTCTTCGGCACCATCATCACCGTCAACCTGATCATGGCCTGGAACGCCAGCCACAGCTGGAGCGGGCTCGTCGTCCAGAACACCTATGTCGCCAGCCAGCAGTTCAACGGCAAGGTGAAGGAGGCGCGCGCCTTTGCAGCGAGCGGCCTCGACGGCAAGCTCAGCCTGGAGCCGGGCGCGGTGCGCTACACGCTGACGCGACAAGGCAAGGCTGAAACGTCGGCCGACAAGGTCGTTGCCGTGTTCAAGCGTCCGGTCGAGGAGCATGAGGACGTGCAGATCGAGATGGCGCATCAGGGCAACGGCGTCTTCGTTGCCGCAACCGACCTTAAGCGCGGACAATGGATTGCCGATATCACCGCGACGTCGGGCGACAAGGTCGTCTATCGCCAGGCCATTCGCTTCATCGCGCCGGGAGAGCGTCCATGAGTTGCTGCGCTGCCGGCGCCGAAACCGCGCTGGAGATCGACAGGAGTGCGCAAGGCCTGCCGAGTTCGGAAGAGCTGTGGCTGACCAGCCGCACGCTCGGCAGTGGCCTTCGCCAGACCGACCTCAGCGTGCCCGGCATCCACTGCGGCGCCTGCATCACGACGATCGAGGCTGCCCTGAAGAGCCGGCCGGAGGTGGAGCGCGCCCGCGTCAACCTGTCCTCGCGCCGGGTCTCAGTCGTCTGGAAGGAAGAGGTCGCGGGGCAGCGCAGCGATCCGCGCGAACTGGCGCGCGCGATCCGCGAGCGCGGCTACGAAACGCATCTGTTTGCACCCGGCGAGGAAGAGGGCGACACGCTGTTGAAGCAGCTGGTCCGCGCCGTTGCCGTCGCCGGCTTTGCCTCGACCAACATCATGCTGCTCTCGGTCTCGGTCTGGTCGGGCGCCGAGGCGGCAACGCGCGATCTCTTCCATTGGATTTCGGCGCTGATCGCCGCGCCGACGCTGATCTATGCCGGCCGGTTCTTCTATGCCTCCGCCTGGAATGCGCTGAAGCACGGCCGCACGAACATGGACGTGCCGATCGCCCTGGCGATCACGCTCTCCTACGGCATCTCGCTTTATGAGACGATCACTCACGGCACCCATGCCTGGTTCGACGGCACGGTGATGCTTCTGTTCTTCCTGCTTATCGGCCGCACGCTCGACCACATGATGCGCGGCCGCGCCCGCTCGGCGATCAGCAGCCTGGCGCGCCTGTCGCCGCGCGGGGCGATGGTCATCGATGCCGACGGCAGCCGCGAATACCGTCCGGTGGACGAGATCAAGCCGGGCGAACGGCTGGCGATTGCGGCCGGCGAGCGTATTCCTGTCGATGGCCGGATTCTCGTCGGCTCGAGCGACCTGGACCGCTCGATCGTCAACGGCGAAAGCGCACCCGCGCCGGTGCATATTGGCGACACGGTCGAGGCCGGCACGCTCAACCTGACGGGACCGCTGACGATCGAGGCGACGGCTGCTGCCCGCGACTCGCTGCTCGCGGAAATCATGGGCCTGATGGAGGCGGCCGAAGGGGGCAGGGCGCGTTATCGCCGCATCGCCGATCGGGCAGCGCAATATTATTCGCCAGCGGTTCACCTGTTGGCCTTCCTGAGCTTTATCGGCTGGATGTTCGTCGACGGCGATTTCCATCACGCCATGCTGGTGGCCGTTGCTGTGCTGATCATCACCTGCCCATGCGCCCTTGGCCTGGCGGTGCCGGTGGTGCAGGTCATTGCCGCAGGCCGGCTCTTCCAGAACGGCGTCATGGTAAAGGACGGATCGGCCATGGAGCGGCTGGCCGAGATCGACACGGTGCTGTTCGACAAGACCGGCACGCTGACCGCCGGGGAACCGCGCCTGACCAACGGGGCCGAGATCAAGCCGGCGGTGCTGGCGACCGCTGCCGGCCTTGCCGTGCATTCGCGCCACCCGCTGGCCATGGCCATCCACGATGCGGCTGCGATCGCGCCGGTTCTCTCCGGCGATATCCGTGAAATCCCGGGCGCGGGCATCGAGGCACAGACGACCGACGGCATCTATCGTCTCGGCAGCCGCGCCTTTGCCTGTGGCGACGCCGGTGAGGCGAGCGGCCAGTCGGAGGTCATCCTCTCGCTCGACGGACGCGAGCTTGCCTGCTTCCGCTTTGAAGACCGGCTGCGGCCACAGGCGCGCGAAAGCGTCGACAAGCTGACACGCATGGGCTTTGCAACCGGCATTCTCTCGGGCGACCGCGAGCCGGTCGTGGCAGCGCTTGCCCGCAGGCTCGGCATCATCCGCTGGCGTTCCGAACTGTCGCCGCGCGGCAAGGTCGACGAATGCGCGGCTGCGGCCGAAGGCGGTCATCGCGTGCTGATGGTCGGCGACGGTATCAATGATGCGCCGGCGCTGCGTGCAGCCCACGTCTCGATGGCGCCGGCAACGGCTGCCGACGTCGGCCGGCAGGCTGCCGATTTCGTCTTCCTGCACCAGGGCCTCGACGCCGTGCCGATGGCGATCGACACCTCGCGCCGGGCAGGCCGGCTGATCCGCCAGAACTTCGCGCTGGCGATCGGCTACAACGTCATCGCCGTCCCGATCGCCATCATGGGCTACGCGACGCCGTTGATTGCAGCCATCGCCATGTCGACATCGTCGATCATCGTCGTTGCCAACGCTTTGCGGCTGCGCGCGAAGGTGGCGAAGTCTGCCGCAGCGATCGAGCGACAGGCGCCGACGACGCTGGGCGCGATCGGAAGCGCCTCATGAACACGCTGATCTATCTCATTCCGATCGCATTGTTCTTAGGGGGACTCGGTCTCGTCGCCTTCCTCTGGGCGCTGAAGAGCGGCCAGTACGAAGACCTCGACGGCGCCTCCTGGCGCGTGCTCGACGATGGCGACGGCAAGCCCGAAAAGGAGTGATTTTCTCAAGAATCGCTTGTCGTTAATCGATTTGAATGCCAAAACAGCCTCCGCCGTCGCATCTCGCGTCCGCCCCTTTCCCGAGGGGCAATGCGAGCGCGCGAAGTTTAATTCGAGGGGCCGGCTCCCACGCGTTTATCCTGATCGCGTCCGGCTCTCCTGTCCAATGGAGGCAATCACGTGTCACAGGCGGAAATCGGCCTTATCGGTCTCGGCGTCATGGGCTCGAACCTGGCGCTCAACATCGCTGAAAAAGGCAACAAGATAGCGGTCTTCAACCGCACCGTCGAAGCGACGCACAAATTCTACGCGGAAGCCGGCGAACTCCAGGGCCAGATCGTGCCCTGCGACACCATCGAAGAGTTCGTCGCCGCCATCCGCCCGCCACGTCCGATCATCATCATGATCAAGGCCGGCGAGCCGGTCGATCAGCAGATGGAAATCCTCAAGCCGTACCTCGCCAAGGGCGACATCATGATCGATGCCGGCAACGCCAACTTCCGCGACACGATGCGCCGCTTCGATGCGCTGAAGGACTCAGGTCTGACCTTCATCGGCATGGGTGTTTCCGGCGGTGAAGAGGGCGCGCGCCATGGCCCGTCGATCATGGTCGGCGGCACGGAAGATTCCTACAAGCGCGTCGAGACGGTGCTGACCTCGATCGCCGCGAAATACGACAATGATCCGTGCGTTGCCTGGCTCGGCGAAAACGGCGCCGGCCACTTCGTCAAGACCATCCACAACGGCATCGAATATGCCGATATGCAGATGATCGCCGAAATCTACGGTATCCTGCGCGACGGCTTGAAGATGACGGCCGGCGAAATCGGCGAAGTCTTTGGCGCCTGGAACAAGGGTCGCCTGAATTCCTACCTGATCGAGATCACCGAAAAGGTCTTGAAGGCAGCGGATCCGCTGACCGGCAAGCCGATCGTCGACCTGATCCTCGACAAGGCCGGCCAGAAGGGCACCGGCAAGTGGTCGGTGATCGAAGCGCAGAACATGGGCGTTCCGGCAACCGCGATCGAAGCGGCCGTTGCCGCGCGCAGCATCTCGTCCGCCAAGGATGAGCGCGAAGCCGCCGAGAAGATCCTCGGCCTGCCTGATGTCGGCGAGTTAAAGGTCACTGATAAGGCTGCCTTCATCAAGGACCTGGAAAACGCGCTGCTGGCCGCCAAGATCGGCGCCTATGCTCAAGGCTTTGCCGTCATGTCCGCCGCCTCGAAGGAATTCAACTGGTCGCTGCCGATGCCAACGATTGCCAAGATCTGGCGCGCCGGCTGCATCATCCGCTCGCAGTTCCTGGATGAAATCACCACCGCCTTCACCAAGGCGCCCGATGCCGCCAACCTGATCGTCACCCCGGCCTTTGCCGCCATGGTCAAGGAAACCGACGGGGCACTGCGCCGTGTCGTTTCGGCGGCCATGCTCGGTGGCCTGCCGGCGCCGGCGCTGGCCTCGGCACTCGGCTACTTCGACAGCTACCGCCGCGGCCGCGGCACTGCCAACGTGATCCAGGCCCAGCGCGACTTCTTCGGCGCCCACGGCTTCGACCGCGTCGATGGCGCCGATGCCCACCACGGCCCGTGGGGCAGCGGCCTCAACGCCTGAGCGGGCAAAATCGGAATTTCGAACGGGGCGGCCTACAGCGCCGCGCGTCTTATTAGACGCGCGGCGCTGTAGCACTTTGAATTGCTGCATGTTTTTATCCTTAAATCGAATGCGATTTAAGGCAACATGCGGTAGGTCGCCCCGTTTCGTTTGGTCATCGATCCCCATCTATTCACACGGTTGTATCGAGCAGGAAGACCAGTATGCAGTAGACGGCCGTCCTTGGTGCGACCGGTGATTGAATCGCCGATGAAACCGAAGAGAGCGCCCATGATCAGACTGTCATGAGAGCTGCGGATAACGGCGGCGGCAGCGCGCCCGGTGCGCCGTTGCTGATAAGACGGCCAATTGCAGTAAGGGATTTATTCGTTCCAAGCGCGAAACAGAGTCGTTTCAAAAACGGAGACTGAGTTCCATGAAGGCTTCATTGTTGACTGCCGCCCTGGTCTTGGCAACGTCCACGTCGGCATATGCGGAGCAAAGCTGCGGCGACCTGACGAACCAAGCGGACATGAACATATGCGCCGGGAAGGCCTATGACAAATCCGACACCGAACTGAACACTCTCTACAAGCAGATCGAGGCACGACTAAAGGACGACGCAGACACCACAAGGCTGCTGCTAACAGCGCAGAGGGCGTGGGTGGCGTTCCGCGATGCCGAGTGCAACTTTTCGAGTTCCGTGGTCACGGGCAGCTTGTATTCGTTCATTTTCAACTCGTGCCGTGATGGCATGACCAAAGTCCGTATCGAAAACCTCAAGGTTTACCTGAAATGCACCGACGGTGACCTGGACTGCCCTGTTCCTACCGTTTGATCGATACCGGCACGGCGGACTGAAGCTCCGGCTGACTGAGGCTCTGCAGCGTTTCGGACGGCTGGCCGTCGATATGGCCGATCACCGCCTTGGCGAGTTCGCGCCCGGCAACCCGGATGTCCTCGTACATGGTCACCACTTCGGGGCGAAGCCAGCGCAGGAAATCGCTCGGCACCTTGGACACCATGTCGGCATCCTTGCCGAGTGTCCTGTTGGCGGCCTCAAGGCCGGCGATCAGTGCGATCGCGCCGGAGCCGCTGCCCGACACGATGCCGTCAGGCGGATTGTCCGAGCGCATCAGCGTCTCGAAGGCGTCGCGGATCTCGACCAGCGTGTGATCGATATTGATGTGGTGGAAGCTGACCGCATCCGCCTGGAAATCGCGAAGGCCGCGCTCGAAGCCGGCGCGCATGTGCGAATAGAAGGTCAGGTGCGGCGGCGGCTCCAGCAGCACCAGGCGCTTGCGGCCGCGCTCCACCAGCTCGCGCACGGCCTCATAGGCAAAACGCTCGTTGTCGAAGTCGTGATAGGGGTGGACGACGCCCATCTCGGTGCGGCCGTGGGTGACGAAGGGCAGGCCGCGCTCCGTCAGAAGCGCCACGCGCGGGTCGTGCGGCTCGGTGCGCGAAATGATCACGCCGTCGGCCGCGCCGGTGTCGAGGATATAGCGGATCGGCGCCAGCGCATCCTTGGTAGCGCTATAGGGCGTGACCACCAGATGATAGGGGGTGCCGGCGAGAACCTCGGTGATGCCGACGACCATGGGGCTGGTGATGCCCATGATTTCTTCTTCCAATGTCAGTACCAGGCTGATGACATTGGTCTTGCCGGTTCTCAGGCGCACCCCGGCGCGGTTCGGCTGGTAGCCGATCTGCTTGGCGACGAGGCGCACGCGCTCCTTGGTTTCGGCGCCGATATCGGGCGCATCCTTCAAGGCGCGCGAGACGGTGGTGATGCCGAGCCCGGTCATGAAGGCGATCGTCTTCAGCGTGGGCCTGCCGCCATCCGGCGGCGGCGTCAGCGGTCTGTTTTTCGTCTTGCTGTCCATCGCTGTCACCCGCTCGCCCTTGCCGTTGCCGCCCGCCGCCCCATTTAGCGTCACTTCCCGCCTTATATACGAAATGTGACGGGGAGCTATCCTGCTATGGGCGTACGGCACCGAGGCAAATCTGTAACGATACAGTAGCGCTGTCGAGCATTTTCGTTGCTGCGCTGCGGTGAATGAAACACTCTGGTTGAGTGTGCTGTGTTGCAGCGGGCTTTTTGCGTCTGCGAGAGAGCATATGCAGCAAAATACCAGCATTTCTGCACAAAAAATATCAAAATCAGCGCGTTATCAACCCGCTATGCCGGATCTTCATGGTCTTGCCCGTGATCAGTTCACGTCTCTTTGATGTCCGAAAGTACGCCTGTAGATTGCAGAAAATGTTTCTGTTTAAATTCATTGGGGTGGGAGTTGCGGACCGGGATCGTTTCCTCTAAGTTTTTTACGGTAACGTTACAGTGAGGGAGGAGACTCATGAATTTACGTTCTTTCGCGGCCGCTTTGGCGGTGACGGTGGCGCTGCCATTTGGTGCAGCAAACGCAACCGATCTCGAGGTGACGCATTGGTGGACGTCGGGCGGGGAGGCTGCTGCGGTCGCCGAGCTTGCAAAAGCGTTCGATGCCACCGGAAATCACTGGGTTGACGGTGCCATTGCCGGCGCCGGCAGCACGGCGCGGCCGATCATGGTCAGCCGCCTGACCGGTGGCGATCCGATGGGTGCCACGCAATTCAACCATGGACGCCAGGCAGAGGAACTGGTCGAGGCTGGGCTGATGCGCGACCTGACCGATGTCGCCTCCAAGGAGAACTGGAAAGAGATCATCAGGCCGGCGAGCCTGCTCGATTCCTGCACCATCGACGGCAAGGTCTATTGCGCGCCGGTCAACATTCATTCCTGGCAGTGGCTCTGGCTGTCGAACGCTGCCTTCAAGAAGGCCGGCGTCGATGTGCCGAAGAACTGGGACGAGTTTGTCGCAGCGGCACCGGCACTTGAAAAAGCCGGCATCGTGCCGCTCGCCGTCGGCGGACAGCCGTGGCAGTCGGCCGGTGCCTTCGACGTTCTCATCGTCGCTCTTGCCGGCAAGGACACGTTCCTCAAGGTCTTTGGCGACAAGGACGAGGAAGTGGCCGCCGGTCCTGAAATTGCCAAGGTGTTCAAGGCTGCGGATGACGCGCGTCGCATGTCCAAGGGCACCAATGTCCAGGACTGGAACCAGGCGACCAACATGGTCATCACCGGCAAGGCCGGCGGCCAGATCATGGGCGACTGGGCGCAAGGCGAATTCCAGCTCGCCGGCCAGAAGGCCGGAACCGATTACACCTGCCTGCCGGGCCTCGGCGTCAACGAAGTCATCGCGACGGGCGGCGACGCTTTCTATTTCCCGGTGCTGAAGGATGAGGAGAAATCCAAGGCCCAGGAAGTGCTGGCATCGACGCTCCTGAACCCGGCGACGCAGGTGGCGTTCAACCTGAAGAAGGGTTCGCTGCCGGTGCGCGGCGATGTCGATCTGGCTGCCGCCAACGACTGCATGAAGAAGGGCCTGGACATCCTCGCCAAGGGCAACGTCATCCAGTGGACCGACCAGCTTCTGTCGGCTGACAGCCAGAAACAGAAGGAAGATCTCTTCTCCGAGTTCTTCGCCAACCCCTCCATGACGCCGGAGGAAGCGCAGAAGCGCTTTGCCGACATCATCGCTTCGGCGGACTGATGGAGCTTCCTTGATCCGTCGGCCCCGCCCTCGGCGGGGTCGGCCAAGGCTCCCATTCGGCACGACACGTTCAGGCGGACCAGCGTGCCTTTGCCTGGCAGGCGTATTGGGAGAACGGCTTCAACGTGGCGAGGCGGTTTTCGAGCGACGGCACATCCGTTCGTCATCGACGCCGCCTGCCATCGGCAATCCAATGCAGTTCCGGAGGAACGAAACATGGGTCACACACGCGGTTCGGGTCGGCCGAACCAGTGGCTGCGGAATCTGAATGCGAAGCTGGCCTCGATCCCGATGATCCTGACGGCCGTGGTCATTTTCCTCGGCGGCACGGTCTGGACCGTGGTCTATTCCTTCACCAATTCCAAGCTCTTGCCGCGGCTTTCCTTCGTTGGCCTCGACCAGTATGAGCGGCTGTGGGCCGCGCCGCGCTGGCTGATGTCGGTGCAGAACCTGGCGATCTACGGCTTGTTTTCGCTGATTTTCAGCCTGGTCATCGGCTTCCTGCTGGCGGCGCTGATGGACCAGAAGATCCGCTTCGAGAACACGTTCCGCACGATCATGCTCTATCCCTTCGCCCTGTCCTTCATCGTGACGGGCCTCGTGTGGCAATGGCTGCTCAACCCGGAATACGGCATCCAGTCGGTGGTGCGCTCTCTCGGCTGGACGAGTTTTGCCTTCGACCCGCTCTACAATTCCAATATCGTCATTTACGGCATCCTGATCGCGGCGCTGTGGCAAGGGACCGGGCTCGTCATGTGCCTGATGCTCGCCGGCTTGCGTGGGATCGACGAGGATATCTGGAAGGCGTCGCGCGTTGACGGCATTCCGATGTGGAAGACCTATGTCTTCGTCATCATCCCGATGATGCGCGGCGTCTTCATCACCACGCTGGTGATCATCGCAAGCGGCATCGTCAAGGTTTACGATCTCGTGGTGGCGCAGACGAGCGGCGGCCCGGGCATCGCCTCGGAAGTGCCGGCCAAATACGTCTACGACTACATGTTCCAGGCGCAGAATCTCGGCCAGGGATTTGCCGCCTCGACCATGATGCTCATCACCGTCGCCATCATCATCGTGCCCTGGGCCTATCTCGAATTTGGGGGAGGGCGCAAGCGTGCCTGAGATCGTCGCTTTCAACGCCATCGCCGCCGGTATCGACCCCGAGGCGGAAAAGACCTCCGTTGCCCTTTCAGGCCCGCGGGGCCGCAAGCCGCGCCGGGCGCTTTCGGGCCGCAACATCATGGTCTACGGCACCCTGATTGTCGTGGCACTCTACTACCTGCTGCCACTCTACGTCATGGTCATGACCTCGCTGAAGGGCATGCCGGAAATCCGACTCGGCAACATCTTCGCGCCGCCGCTCGAAATCACCTTCGAGCCCTGGGTGAAGGCCTGGTCGAGCGCCTGCACCGGCCTCAACTGCGATGGCCTTTCGCGCGGCTTCTGGAACTCGGTGCGCATCACCGTTCCCTCGACCATCGTCTCGATCGCGATTGCCTCGATCAACGGCTATGCGCTGGCCAACTGGCGCTTCAAGGGCGCCGACCTGTTCTTCACTATCCTGATCGTCGGCGCCTTCATCCCCTATCAGGTGATGATCTATCCGATCGTCATCGTGCTGCGCGAGCTCGGCGTCTATGGCTCGCTGACCGGCCTGATCATCGTTCACACCATCTTCGGCATGCCGATCCTGACGCTTCTGTTCCGCAACTATTTCGCCGGGCTGCCGGAAGAATTGTTCAAGGCGGCGCGCGTCGACGGCGCTGGGTTCTGGACCATCTATTTCCGCATCATGCTGCCGATGTCGATGCCGATCTTCGTGGTGGCGATGATCCTGCAGGTGACCGGCATCTGGAACGACTTCCTGTTCGGCGTGGTGTTCACCCGGCCGGAATATTACCCGATGACCGTCCAGCTCAACAACATCGTCAATTCGGTACAGGGCGTGAAGGAATACAACGTCAACATGGCGGCAACCATCCTCACCGGTGCCGTGCCGCTTTTCGTCTACTTCGTCTCCGGGCGGCTTTTTGTCCGCGGCATCGCCGCCGGCGCAGTGAAAGGGTAAGGGCATGGAAAACGTCAGCGTATCGGTCAAGGATCTGTCGTTGAGCTTCGGTGCCGTCACTGTGCTCGACACGCTCAACCTCGACATCAAGGATGGCGAATTCCTGGTGCTGCTCGGCTCATCCGGCTGCGGCAAGTCGACCTTGCTCAACTGCATCGCCGGGCTCCTGGACGTCAGCGACGGCCAGATCTTCATCAAGAACAAGAACGTCACCTGGGAGGAGCCGAAGGACCGTGGTATCGGCATGGTGTTCCAGTCCTACGCGCTCTATCCGCAGATGTCGGTGGAGAAGAACCTCTCCTTCGGGCTCAAGGTGGCCAAGGTCGAAAAGGCCGAGATCGACAAGCGCGTCAGCCGCGCCGCCGAGATCCTGCAGATCCAGCCGCTGTTGAAGCGCAAGCCCGCCGAGCTTTCCGGCGGCCAGCGCCAGCGCGTGGCGATCGGCCGGGCACTGGTGCGCGATGTCGACGTGTTCCTGTTCGACGAGCCACTGTCGAACCTCGACGCCAAGCTGCGTTCGGAACTGCGCGTCGAGATCAAGCGGCTGCATCAGTCCCTGAAGAACACGATGATCTACGTCACCCACGACCAGATCGAGGCGCTGACGCTAGCCGACCGCATCGCGGTGATGAAGAGCGGTGTCATCCAGCAGCTTGCCGATCCGATGACGATCTACAACGCGCCGGAAAACCTGTTCGTCGCCGGCTTCATCGGCTCGCCGTCGATGAACTTCTTCCGCGGCGAGCTGCAATTGAAGGATGGGCGGGCCTTCGTGCGCGCCAATGGCGTCGATTTCGACGTGTCGGCCTATCCGTCGCGCGGGCCGTTCAAATCTGGCCAAAAGGTCGTCCTTGGCCTGAGGCCGGAGCATGTGCGTGTCGACGAGGCACCGAACGGCCAGCCGTCGCACCAGGCGGTCGTCGATATCGAGGAGCCGATGGGCGCCGACAACCTGCTCTGGCTGAAACTTGCCGGCCAGTCGATGTCGGTGCGCATCGGCGGCCAGCGCCGCTACAAGCCGGGAACGGCGGTGACGCTTTCCTTCGACATGGCGGTCGCCTCGATCTTCGACGCGGTCAGCGAAAATCGTCTCTGAACAACGGGGAAACGCGCCGGCTTTCATCATCCGGCGCGTTTCGACACACTGGCATGCCGGCAGTTTCGCCGGCAATCAACGGAATATGGAAATGCTCTCCCAGGACCCGAATCGAACCGCTTGCTATCTCGACCTCGCGGGAGAATGGCAGCTCGCTTCCAGCGATAAAAGCCACGCGACGACCATGGCGCTGCCGGGCGACGTGCACACGGCTTTGCAAAGGGCCGGCATCATCGACGACCCTTATGTGGGTCGCAACGAGGATGACGTGCAATGGGTGGCGCACGAGGATTGGGTGATCGAGCGCACAGTGTCGATCGATGCGGATGATCTCGGCGGCTACTGGTATCTCGACCTCGAATGCATCGACACGGTCGCCTCGGTCTTCGTCAACGACCGGCTCGTGCTCGAGGCCGACAATTGCTTCCGCCGTCATCGGCCCGATGTCTCCCGTACGCTGGTCGCCGGTGAAAACCGTATCCGCATCGTGCTGCCGTCCTCGATATCAGAGGGTGCACGCCGGCAGAGGGCGCAGCCCTTCTACGTGCCCTACCACCCCGGAAATTCGCCGATCGCCAACGGCAACATGCTGAGGAAGCCCCAGTGCCATTTCGGCTGGGACTGGAACATCGCGATTGCGCCGCTCGGTGTCTACGGTACGCTGGCGCTGCGCCGGCTGGAGATCGCCCGCATCGAGCATGTGACGACAAAGCAGATCTGGCTCGGCGACGGCTCGGTCGATCTGCAGGTAACGGTCACGCTCTTTGCCGATGGTCCGGGCATCGTCCCGGTTCATTTCTCTCTCGACGGCCAAAGGGAGCGGCTCGATTGCGCCGTCGGCACCGGCGAGACCCGCATCACCCACGTCTTTACCGTCAGTGAGCCGAAACGCTGGTGGCCGGCCGGCAGCGGCGAGCAGAACCTTTCGATGCTGACCGTGGAAGTGCCACAGGAGCAGGTGACGCGTCAGATCGGCTTTCGCACGATCGAGCTTCTGACCGACAAGGACGAGGCGGGAAGCCGCTTTGCCTTTCGCGTCAATGGCCGCGAGATCTTCTGTCGGGGCGCCAACTGGATCCCGGCCGACGCGCTGATGTCACGGGTGACGCCTGATGGTGTCGAGGACCTGCTGCGCTCAGCGTTTGACGCCAACATGAACATGATCCGCGTCTGGGGCGGCGGCTTCTACGAGCCGGACTGGTTCTACGATCTCTGCGACCGGCTGGGCCTGATGGTCTGGCAGGACTTCATGTTCGCCTGCAACCTCTATCCCTCGACGCCCGATTTCCTCGACAACGTCGCGGCCGAGGTCGACTACCAGGTCAAGCGCCTGTCGTCCCATCCGTCGATCGCGCTCTGGTGCGGCGACAACGAGCTGGTGGGCGCGCTCACCTGGTTCGACGAGCCGCGCAAGGATCGCGACCGTTATCTCGTCTCCTATGACCGCCTGAACCGTACGGTCGAAGTTGCGCTGAAGGCGGCGCTGCCGGACGCACTGTGGTGGCCCTCAAGCCCGGCCTCCGGCTATCTCGATTTCGGCGACGCCTGGCATTCCGACGGTTCCGGCGACATGCACTATTGGTCGGTCTGGCACGAGAACAAATCCTTCGACAATTACCGGTCCGTGCGCCCGCGCTTCTGCTCGGAGTTCGGTTTCCAGTCCTATACCTCCATGCCCGTCATCCGGCAGTTTGCTGCCGAGAAGGACCTCAACATCGCGTCGCCGGTGATCGAGAGCCACCAGAAGAACGTCGGCGGCAACGAGCGCATTGCCGGCACGATGTTCCGCTATTTCCGCTTCCCCAAGGACTTCCCAAGCTTCGTCTATCTCAGCCAGATCCAGCAGGGCCTGGCGATCCGCACGGCCGTCGATTACTGGCGCTCGCTCAAGCCCCATTGCATGGGCACGCTCTACTGGCAGCTCAACGACACCTGGCCGGTCGCTTCCTGGTCGAGCCTCGACTACGGCGGCAGCTGGAAGGCCATGCATTACATGGTGCGCCGCTTCTTCCAGCCGGTGGCCGTTGCCGCCATTCCGTCCGCCGACGGCAAGGAAATCACCTTTTCGATGGTCAACGACACCGCCGCGCCGGTGACTGTGGAACTGCAGGCCTTCGTCGTTACGCTTGACGGTGCGCGCACGCCGCTGATGGCGGCAGCAGGCACCTGCTCGCCGGACCGCGCGGCGACCTTGGTGAGCATCGCGGCGCGCGACATTCCCGAAAACGCACTGTTGTTCTGGTCGTTCGAGGCGTCGAACGGCATGCGTGGCGAAGGCCATCACGTGCCGGGCACCTATAAGGCTCTCGATCTTCAGCCCTCCAAGCTGTCGCTTGAGGTCTTGCCAATCGGCGACGGCGCCTACGACGTCTCGATCAAGGCGAGTGGCCTGGCGCTGCATGTGATGATCGAGGCCGACGTCGCCGGGCGCTACGCCGACAATGCCTTCGATCTCACATCAGGTGAAACGAAGGTCATCCGCTTCACGCCGAAGACATCACTTGCCGAAGGCACGGTGCCGCGCTTTGCCGCCTTCGATCTTGAATCCTGCCAGGGAAAGGGGTGACCCACCGTGAAACGCAGCCACGTCAATGACATCATCGCCAGCAGCGATGCCTTCATGCGCAGCTTCGGCTTCGTGCTTCCGCCCTTTGCCTATTGGTCGCCGGAAGAAATGAAGTCGCGCGTCGCTTCGGATTGCCCGACGATCTTCGATGCCCGGCTCGGATGGGACATCACCGATTACGGCAAGGGCCGCTTCGATGAGGTCGGTCTCGTGCTCTTCACGCTGCGCAATGGCGATGCCTCGAACCTGACGACGGGGCAGGGCTTGGTCTATGCCGAGAAACTGATGATCACCCGCAACGGTCAGGTCAACCCGCTGCATCGCCACGCCGCCAAGACCGAGGACATCATCAACCGTGGCGGTGGCACGCTGGTGCTGCAGATGTACAATTCGCACTCCGACGGCTCTGTCGACGACGAAAGCGACGTCGAGGTAGCGACCGATGCGCGCCTGCGTCGGCTGAAGGCCGGCGACCTCCTGAAACTCATGCCCGGCGAAAGCGTGACGCTTTTGCCCGGCAACTGGCACGCCTTCTGGGCGGAAGACGGAGACGTGTTGATGGGCGAGGTTTCGACCGTCAACGACGACCTTACCGACAATTACTTCCGCGAACCCGTTGGTCGCTTCTCGGCGATCGAGGAGGACACAGCCCCCGTCCATCTGCTGGTGTCGGATTACGACGCCTGGCTCAGGGCCGGATGACGAAAAACCCGGCCGGGTCTCGTCCCGCCCCTGGCCGATCAGACCGATCACGATGATTTCCCGAGGAGGATTTTCGATGAAAGACGTCAGTTTTCAGCTCTATAGCGCCCGCAACTTCCCGCCCTTCGCCGATGTGCTGAAGGCGATCGGCGAGGCAGGATATAGCCAGGTCGAAGGTTACGGCGCGCTCTATGCGGCGCTCAGCGATGCGGAGATCGCAAGCTTCAAGCACGGTCTCGACGAGAACGGCCTCGCCATGCCGACGGCGCATTTCGGCCTGGATATGCTCGAAAGCGATCCGGCACGGGTGCTTGAAATCGCCAAGGCGCTCGGCATCCGGGCGATCTATTGCCCTTATCTCCTGCCCGAGCATCGCCCGACGAACGCGGCCGGCTGGCGCGCCTTCGGCGAGCGCCTGCAGGCGGCGGGCAAGCCCTACCGCGATGCCGGCCTCATCTTCGGCTGGCACAACCACGACTTCGAATTCTTCGCCCTGCCGGATGGCAGCATTCCGCAGGACCTGATCTTCGAGGGTGGGCCGGATCTTTCCTGGGAGGCCGACATCGCCTGGATCATCCGCGGCGGCGCCGACCCGATCGCCTGGATCAAGAAATATGCCAACCGGATCACTGCCGTGCATGTGAAGGACATCGCGCCGACGGGCGAGAAAAAGGACGAAGACGGCTGGGCCGATGTCGGCGAGGGTACGGTCGACTGGAAGGGCCTGTTCCAGGCGCTCTCCGGCACCAAGGCGCGCTATTTCATTGCCGAGCACGACAATCCGAGTGACTTCCAGCGCTTCGCCAAGCGCTCGCTCGCCTCCATCCAATCCTACTGAAAAACAGGTAGATCCATGACCAAGGAACTTGGCGTCGGCATCATCGGATGCGGCAACATCTCCACCACCTATTTCAAGCTTGCCCCGCTTTTCAGGGGCATCAAAGTCGTCGCCTGCGCGGATATCAATCCGGCGGCAGCCGAAGCACGGGCGACTGAGTATGGCGTCAAAGCGCAGAGCATCGAAGCGCTTCTCGCCAACCCGGATGTCGATATCGTCGTCAACCTGACGATCCCTGATGCGCATTTCCCGGTATCCAAGAGTATTCTCGAAGCGGGAAAACACGTCTACTCGGAAAAGCCGCTGGTGCTCTCGCTGGAGCAGGGTGAGGAACTCCGCGCCCTTGCCAAGGCCAAGGGCCTGACGGTCGGTTGCGCCCCCGACACCTTCCTCGGTGGCGCCCACCAGCTTGCCCGCAGCTATATCGACGCCGGCAAGATCGGCCGCGTGACGTCGGGCACCTGCCACGTGCTCAGCCCCGGCATGGAGATGTGGCATCCGAACCCGGACTTCTTCTTTCTTCCCGGCGGCGGTCCGATCCTCGATCTCGGGCCCTACTACATCGCCAACCTGATCAACCTCATCGGTCCGGTGAAGCGCGTGGCAGCGCTGTCTTCGATGGCCAATCCGACACGCACCATTACCAGCGAGCCGCGCAACGGCGAGGTCATCCCGGTGAAGACGCCGACCAACATCCATGCGCTGCTGGAGTTCGCAAACGGCGCAACGATCACCTTGTCGGCGAGCTGGGATGTCTGGTCGCATCGCCACGCCAATATGGAGCTCTACGGCACGGAGGGCTCGATTTTCGTCCCTGATCCCAACTTCTTCGGCGGCAAGGTCGAAGCGAGCGGCCGGGACAAGAACATCCAGCCGCTGGAAATGTGGGATCATCCCTTTGCCGTCGAAAACCAGGAGCACCCGCAGGGCCCGATGGCGAACTACCGCACGGCTGGCCTTGCCGACATGGCGATCGCCATTCTCGAGGGTCGCGATGCCCGCTGCTCGCTTGACCGCGCGCTGCACGGCGTCGACGTGATGGTATCGATCCTGAAGTCGGGCGAGGAAGGGCGGTTCATCGAACTCAGTACCACCTGCACCCAGCCGGCAGCCCTCGGGATCGAGGAGGCGCGGGCGCTGCTCATCGAACCTCAAGAAGAAATATCGGGAAATCGTGCCGCTGCCGCTTCATAGCTGCATCGGACCAGTTTAGACGTTTCTGAACAGAGGTTTCCGCAGCCGCGGAAACCTTTCTCATTTGCAGGATGGCGGTCTCTTATTCGCCATCAAAACCCGATCGCGGAGGAATTGCGATGACCTGGCTACCGGCGGAAAACCGCTACGACACCATGAAGTACAACCGCGTCGGACGGTCCGGCCTGAAGCTGCCGGCGATCTCGCTGGGGCTTTGGCACAATTTCGGCGGCGACACCCCGCACGACCGCAAGGTCGACATGTGCCGTACTGCCTTCGATCTGGGCATCACCCATTTCGATCTCGCCAACAATTACGGTCCGCCTCCGGGATCGGCCGAAACCGCTTTTGGCGAGATCATGCGCACGGACTTCGCGCATCTGCGCGACGAGTTGATCATCTCATCCAAGGCCGGCTACGACATGTGGCCGGGTCCCTATGGCGAGTGGGGCAGCCGCAAGTATCTGATCGCGTCCTGCGACCAGAGCCTGAAGCGCATGGGGCTCGACTATGTCGATATCTTCTATTCGCACCGCTTCGATCCGGACACGCCGCTGGAAGAGACCTGCGGCGCCCTCGACCATATCGTGCGGTCGGGCCGGGCGCTTTATGTCGGGATTTCCTCCTACAACTCGCAGCGCACCCGCGAGGCGGCCGCGATCCTGAAGGAACTCGGCACACCCTGCGTGATCCATCAGCCGAGCTATTCCATGCTCAACCGCTGGATCGAGGACGACGGCCTCGTGCACACGCTCGAAGATCTCGGCATCGGCTCGATCGTCTTCTCGCCGCTCGCCCAGGGCATGCTGACGACGAAGTATCTCGGCGGCATTCCGCAGGACAGCCGCGCCGCACAGAACCACTTCCTCAAGAAGGACTTCATCCGTCCGGCGATCATCGACAACATCCGCAAGCTCAACGGCATTGCCGAAAAGCGCGGCCAGACGTTGGCGCAGATGGCGCTCGCCTGGGTGCTGCGCGGCGGGCGCATCACCTCGGCGCTGATCGGTGCCAGCCGTTCCGAGCAGATCGTCGATTGCGTCAAGGCGCTTGAAAACGACACGTTCACGGCGGAAGAGCTGGCCGAGATCGACCTTTACGCGCGCGAAGCCGACGTCAATCTCTGGGCCTCTTCGGCCGAGCTCTGATCCTGCGAATACATTGATTTGCCTCGATTTTGAGCAATTCCGATTACTTTCCGGCGCATTAGACAAAAGTCGAATATGCGCCGGAAAGCGTCCGCTGGACATGCATAAGTGAGCGTGTAAGGTGCGTCGATGCCACCGGTTCGCGCTGCGACACGGATGGCTCCAAAGCATGCCGTGCGCAGCGGCTTTGCAGAAACTACAGCGCCGCGCGTCTTATGAGACACGCAAAGGTCGCTGTAGCACTTTGAATTGCTGCATGTTTTTATTCTTAAATCGAATAGGATTTAAGGAAACTGCAGTAGAGCTTAAAGCGCAGCGAGCGAATCCTGGAGATCGCGACGCTTTGGGAGGAGGAGCGGGGCCTCGCACGTGCCGCAAAGGCGGTGAGGTTCCATTGGGCGGAGGCGCGACCACGGTTGCGCCGGATTCTGCCTCGGCGGAAATAGGGAGGAACCATGGATCGCCGTTCATTCATTAAAAACGCAAGCCTCGGTGGCCTGGCTGCGGCTGGCGCATCGGCGCTCGCATCGCCTGCGATCGCGCAGGCAAATCCCAAGATCAACTGGCGCCTTGCCTCGTCGTTCCCCAAGTCGCTGGACACGATCTATGGCGGCGGCGAAGTCCTTTCGAAATATGTCTCTGAAGCAACCGACGGCAATTTCCAGATCCAGGTCTTTGCAGCCGGTGAAATCGTGCCCGGCCTGCAGGCTGCGGATGCTGCCGCTGCCGGTACGGTCGAGGCCTGCCACACGGTCGCCTACTATTACTGGGGCAAGGACCCGACCTGGGCGCTTGGCGCTGCCGTTCCTTTCGCGCTCAACGCGCGCGGCATGAACGCCTGGCACTACCATGGCGGCGGCATCGAACTATTCAACGAGTTCCTGGCGACCCAGGGTCTCGTCGGCTACCCCGGCGGCAACACCGGCGTGCAGATGGGCGGCTGGTTCCGCAAGGAAATCAAGACCGTTGCCGACATGCAGGGCCTGAAGATGCGCATCGGCGGCTTCGCCGGCAAGGTGGTCGAAAAGCTCGGCGTCGTGCCGCAGCAGATCGCCGGCGGCGACATCTACCCGGCGCTCGAAAAGGGCACCATCGACGCTGCCGAATGGGTCGGCCCCTATGACGACGAGAAACTCGGCTTCTACAAGGTCGCGCCCTACTACTACTATCCCGGCTGGTGGGAAGGTGGCCCGACGGTCCACGCCATGTTCAACAAAGCGGCGTTCGACGGCCTGCCGAAGAACTACCAGTCGCTGCTGCGCACCGCCTGCCACGCAACCGACGCAAACATGCTGCAGAAGTACGACTACCTGAACCCGTCGGCGATCAAGCGCCTGGTGGCTTCGGGCGCCAAGCTCAGCCCGTTCAGCCCGGAAATCCTGTCGGCGTGCTTCGAAAAGGCGAACGAAGTCTATGCCGAAATGGAAGCTTCGAACCCGACCTTCAAGAAGATCTGGGACTCGATCAAGGCATTCCGCGGCGAGTACTACCTCAACGCCCAGATCGCCGAATACAACTACGACACCTTCATGATGATCCTGCAGCGGGGCGGCAAGCTCTAAGCCTGCGACTGGCTACAGCGCTTTCCATCGCTGATGGGAAGCGGCATCGAACCGGAATGAAAGCCGCTTGCAACTTCGGTTGCGGGCGGCTTTTTCGTTCCGGCTTGCGGGTGGACGCGGTCTCCAGATTTCGTGGTAAGGTTGCTGTCTTAACGCTCGATGAGGAGGATGCCATGCCGAGCGAAAGCCAATCGATCGTGCACGGGCCGGACGGCGGCCGGCGCTACGACATGGGCGCGATACAGGCCGTGTTCAAAGCCGACGGCCCGGAGACCCAAGGTCGGTTCTCGATTTCCGAATGGTGGGTGGAGGCGCGGCACGAAGGGCCGGGGGCGCATACGCACGACGACAATGACGAAATCTTCTACGTGATCGAGGGGACCGCCAGCATCCTGGTCGGCGACACCTGGCACCAAATGGAGAAGGGATCGATCTGTGTCATCCCGCGCGGAACGATGCACGACTTCCGCAACGAGAGCACGTCGCGCATGGGCCTGCTCAATGTTTTCGTCGGCGGCCCGTTCGAGGAGATGATGCCGATGATCGTCGACTGGTATCGCGACAATCCGGCCAAGCGGCTGGATTGAGCGGACATCGGTGGCTGGAGCAGGCTTGTTGCCACATGAAGAGGGCGGCCCTTGTGGGGCCAGCCCTGACTGCCGACAAGGGCATGTTCGATCATCGCAAGTTTGCGGGGGAAAGCCCGAACGCCATCCAAAACCTCCATCATTCCTGTGCTTGTCACAGGAATCCAGTCAGCCCACGTCCTTGGGCTGAAAAGAGTCTTTTGGCCCGACGGACGTCAGGTCGCTGGATCCCCGCCACAACGGCGAGGATGAGGGAAAATGGGATGCCCGTTTGCCAGAAAGCGATCTTCGGGGGGCAGCAAGCTGAGAGGGCGGCCCTTTACGGGGCCGCCCTCTGTCTGCATAAGCCGAACGTTACTTGAACGAAGGCGGCTGGCTCAGGTCGTTTGACGGCGCCGTCTGCGGTTGTGCGCCAGCCCCGCCGTTCTGGTCCGCCGGCTTCTGGTCGAGCGGGCTGCCGCCCGGAAGCTGGAGACCGCCGGGAAGGCCGAGGCCGCCGCCGTTGTCGGGGAGCGTAAGCCCGCCGCCACCGGTCCCGAATCCGGGCACCTCGATCTTGATGGTGTTCGGATCGATGACTTCGCCGCTTCCCTTGTAGTGCATGACCATCTGCGGGAACATGATCGTCAGCGCCACCATGATGATCTGGATGCCGACGAAGGGCACAGCCCCCCAGTAAATCTGCCCTGTCGTCACCGGTTGTGTCATCTTTCCGGTGACCCTGTCGAGATAGGGCACCTTGGCCGCGACCGAGCGCAGATAGAAGAGCGCGAAGCCGAACGGCGGATGCATGAAGCTGGTCTGCATGTTGATGCCGAGCAGCACGCCGAACCAGATCAGGTCGATGCCGAGCTTGTCGGCGGCCGGAGCCAAGAGCGGCACGATGATGAAGGCAAGCTCGAAGAAGTCGAGGAAGAACGCCAGGAAGAAGACGAGCAGGTTGACCGTGATCAGGAAGCCGGTCTCGCCGCCCGGCATCGCCGTCAGCAGGTGTTCGACCCAGATGTGGCCGTTGACGCCGTAGAAGGTCAGCGAAAACACGCGGGCGCCGATGAGGATGAACAGCACGAAAGCGGAAAGCCGGGTGGTTGCCGCCAGGGCCGAGCGAACGACGTCCATGCTCAGGCGGCCCTTGGCCGCCGCCATGATCAGTGCACCGACCGCACCCATGGCGCCGCCTTCTGTCGGCGTGGCGATACCGAGGAAGATGGTGCCGAGCACGAGGAAGATCAGCGCCAGCGGTGGGATCAGCACGATGATGACCTGCTGGGCAAGCCGCGACATCGCATTGATCTTCAAGCCGCGATCCAGAAGAGCGACGACGTAGATGAAGCCGACGCCAACGGTGGCGCCGAGGATGTCGGCGTTCTCGCCATGGGTCGGATAGAGATAGATATGCGCCGCGTAGGCAAAGGCGCCGGCGACGATGAGCGCGACGATCAGTGAGGTGACGCCGGAGCCGAGTGTGCGGGCGGCCAGCGGCAGGGCCGGCATCGAGTCACGCCGGACGAAGGTCATGATCAGGATATAGATCATGTAGAGGCCGGTCAGGACCAGGCCCGGGATAAGCGCGCCGGCATACATGTCGCCGACTGAGCGGCCGAGCTGGTCGGCGAGAACGATCAGAACGAGCGATGGCGGGATGATCTGGGCGAGCGTGCCGGAGGCAGCGATGACGCCCGATGCGACCCTGCGGTCGTAGCCGTAGCGCAGCATGATCGGCAGCGAGATCAGGCCCATGGCGATGACCGAGGCTGCAACCACGCCGGTGGTGGCTGCAAGCAGCGCGCCGACGAAGATGACCGCATAGGCGAGACCACCGCGGATCGGGCCGAAGAGCTGGCCGATTGTGTCGAGCAGGTCTTCCGCCATGCCCGATTTCTCGAGCACGATCCCCATGAAGGTGAAGAAGGGGATGGCAAGCAATGTGTCGTTCGACATCACCCCCCAGAACCGGTCGGGAAGCGCGTTGAGCAATGGCCAGGACAGGTTGATCGAATCCGACAGCGGAGCGAGCTCCACGCCGATGATGAAGAACAGGAGGCCGTTGGCGGCGAGCGAGAAGGCGACGGGATAGCCCAGCAGCAGGAACACGATCAGCGAGACGAACATGATCGGTGCCAGGTTTTCAGCAATGAATTCGATCATGGACGGGCCTCCGGAGCGACGACGTCGTCAAGCGGTGCATGGGTCGGCACATAGGGTGTCGGGTCGTCCATGTTGCCGGTCATGATCGCGACCTTCTTGATGATTTCGGATACGCCCTGGAAGGCGAGCAGCAGGAAGCCGAAGAGCAGGATGGCCTTGGCCGGCCAGATGATCAGGCCACCGGCGCTGGAGGAGCCCTCGCCCGAGATGTAGGACATCTTCACGTAGGGCACGAAGTAATAGAGCATCAGCAGCACGAACGGCATCAGGAAGAAGACGTGACCGAACAGGTCGATCCAGTGCTGCACGCGGCGCGAGAACTGGCCGTAGACGACGTCGATGCGGATGTGTTCGTTCTGGCTCAGTGTATAGGCGGCGGCGAACATGAAGGCCGCCCCGAAGAGATACCACTGCGCCTCGAGCCAGGCGTTCGACGACATGTTGAACATTTTCCGGATGATGGCATTGCCGGCGCTGACGAGCACAGCGACCAGAATGAGCCAGGACACCGATTTGCCGATGAACTCGGTCGTCGTGTCTATGAGTCGGCTGAAGCCGAGTAACGCTTTCATCGATTTCCTCCCCGCAGTGGCTGTTTTGGTTTTTGTGCCAAGCACAACCAGAGTGCCGATTTCAAGCCAGCGTTCAAGTCCGAGGCTCGATTTTCCCGGTTAGTTCCGCCACCCCAGACTAAAGTCGAATGGAGCTGTCAGGCGATTGCCCAATCATTGTGCACAACAGGGTGCCAACCAGTATCGCCAGTGGGTTTCACTGCAGATGTGAAGGGCGCAAATGGCAATACTGCGTGAACCACTCGTGCCGCGTCGTGGGCTACGTCACCAACTGTAACGTTGCAGTCTTGAAAATCACGGCGGTTTGGGGCTGGATGCGGCCGACAATTGGAGGATGCCCGAGGAATGACTGCCCTGATTCGCAATCCGATCCTGCCCGGCTTCAACCCGGACCCGTCCATCTGCCGGGTGGGCGATGACTATTACATCGCCACGTCCACCTTCGAGTGGTATCCGGGCGTGCAGATCCACCATTCGCGCGATCTGGTGAACTGGCGTCTGGTGCGCCGGCCGCTGGAGCGGGCAAGCCAGCTGGACATGCGTGGCAACCCGGATAGCTGCGGCGTCTGGGCGCCGTGCCTTTCCTATAACGACGGCCTGTTCTTCCTTGTTTATACCGACGTCAAGCGCTTCGACGGCAACTTCAAGGACGCACACAACTACATCGTCACGGCAGAGGCGATCGAAGCCGTCTGGTCCGATCCTGTCTACGTCAATTCCTCCGGCTTCGACCCGTCGCTGTTCCATGACGACGATGGGCGAAAATGGTTCCTCAACATGCAGTGGAACCATCGCAGAGGCGGCTCGCCGAAACATCCGGCCTTCGACGGTATCCTCTTGCAGGAATGGGACGAGCGCGCGCGCAGGCTGGCCGGGCCGGTGAAGAACATCTTTGCCGGCTCGCCGCTCGGTCTGGTCGAAGGGCCGCATCTCTTCAAGCGCAATGGCTGGTACTATCTGACGACGGCGGAAGGCGGCACGGGATACGACCATGCCGTGACCATGGCGCGGTCGCGCACGATCGACGGTCCCTACGAAATCCATCCCGATACCTACCTAATCACGTCAAAGGATCACCCTGATGCGCCGCTGCAGCGCGCAGGGCACGGGCAATATGTCGAGACGCCGGACGGGCAAGCCTATCACACCCATCTCTGCGGCCGGCCGCTGCCGCCGGAGCGTCGCTGCACGCTTGGCCGCGAGACGGCACTGCAGAAATGCGTCTGGCGCGATGACGGCTGGCTCTATCTCGAAAACGGCGGGCCGGTTCCCGAAGTCCTGGTCGCAGCTCCAGGCCCGGTCGGGGCCTTGGTGGAGCCGCGCGTGGTCGAAACCGATTTCGATGGGGCCGCGCTTCCGGCCGAGTTCCAGTGGCTGCGCACGCCGCTGCCGGAGCGGATCTTTTCGCTGGAAAGGCGGGCAGGGCACTTGAGGCTCTTTGCCCGCGAAAGCATCGGCAGCTGGTTCGAGCAGGCTTTGGTCGCCCGCCGGCAGGAGCATCATTCTTTCCGCGCTGAAACCTTGGTCGACTTCGCGCCGGAGACCTATCAGCAGGTCGCCGGGCTGACGCACTACTACAACCGCCACAAGTTTCATGCGCTCGGCCTCACCTGGCACGAGACTCTTGGGCGGACGCTGACGATCCTGTCCTGCCCGGGCGACTTCCCGCTTGGCCGGCTGCAGTTTCCTGTCGGAAGCGGCATCGCCGTGCCCGGAGGGCCGATCGGGCTTGCCATGGAGATCCGCGACAATGACCTGCAGTTCTTCTGGCGCGCAGACGGGGCGGTCGATTGGCAGGCCCTCGGCCCGGTGCTCGACGCTGGCGTGGTGTCGGACGAGGGCGGCCGCGGCGAACATGGATCGTTTACCGGCGCTTTCGCCGGCATGTTCGCCTTCGACACGTCGGGTGCGGGACTGGCGGCGGATTTCGATCTGTTCCGTTACGTCAGCCTCTCAGAGTGAGAATATCAGTCTGTAAGGTAACGCTTATAAGTACTCGATATCATTACGTATTTGTAATGTAGCGTTTCATATTCGGTTCAGGAAGCCGGACCTATTTTCGGGGTGCAAATAACGAAAGGATACCCCGATGAAACGTCTCCTGACCGCTCTGGTCGCCAGCTCCTTCCTGATCACACCGGTAGCAGCCTTTGCCCAGCCGGCAGGTTCCTTCGAGGTCGCACAGAACTACGACCGCTATCAGCGTCGACCTGTCGACCGCCACGTGGACCGGCATGTCGACAAGCACGTGACAATCGAAAAGCGTGTCATCGTCAAGAAGAAGGAACGCTGGTCGCGCGGCCATCGGTTGAGCCCCGCCGAGCGCCGCCACATGGCGCAGGTGCGCGATTATCGCCGCTACAAGCTGCGCCAGCCGCCGCGCGGCCAGCAGTGGGTGCGTGTCGACAACGACTTCCTGCTGATCAGCCTTGCGACCGGCGTCATCGTCGGCCTGACGTCTGCGCGTTGAACGATTTGATCGAGGGCAGCCTTTCGGGCTGCCCCTTCAAACTTATTACAGCCTCTGAAAGAATCTATTGACGAAGGGCGAAACCCGCTCTCCTCATCCTCGCCCTTGTGGCGGGGATCCAGTGGCCCGACGTCTGTCGGGCCAAAAGACCCTTTAGCCCAAGGACTTGGGCTGACTGGATTCCTGTGACAGGCACAGGAATGAAGGAAGTTTCCGATCGCCTTGAGCTTGCCAATGGTCGGCAGATAACCAGCGGCAACTTTGTCAGCAGTCCGGGGGCGCTTTATGGCTACCCCTTCGATTTTCCCTACACCGTCGTTCGACGCAGCGACGGAATGTCCGCGGCTTCAGTCCGACCCCGCTCTCCGAAAAGCAGTCGCTCCAGCGGGCCGGGCGGGGCGAGTGCCTCCTCCCCATTATCCTGTCCATCAAAGAACGGATCGAACATCGGCACGGGCCTGCCGGCGGCATTGACGCCCATGCAGGTGGAGCGCGGTCGACGTGGTCTTGGACCGGCCGCCTGCATCAGGCCGCCCGCTGCGACCAGTTCGCGAAGGGATCGGGCAGATCCCGCCAACGGTCCGGCTGGAAGCTGGTGTCATTGACCAGGCAGGCGTCGAGTTCGGCCGTCAGCATCGCCTGATCCATGGGGTCGGCGCCGATGAAGACGATCTCCTGGCGGCGATCGCCCCAGACGGGATCGATGTAGGGACCGACAGCCTTCAGGAAGCCCGGGTCGCGCGGCCATTGCTCCCTAGGCACTGCCGCCCACCACAGGCCCATCTTTGATGTTCTGACCAGCGGCCCGGCCTGGCTCAGTTCGCCGACATGATAGGGTCGCGTCGCCAGCCAGAAGAAACCCTTGGCCCGCACCACGCCCTGCCAGGAGCGATTGAGAAACGCCTGGAACCGGGTGGGATCGAACGGGCGGCGGGCCTTGTAGACGAAGGAGCGGATGCCGTATTCCTCGGTTTCCGGAATATGATCCTTGAAACCATGCAGCTCCTTGTACCAGAGCGGGTGCTGTTCGGCCTTGGCAAGGTCGAAGCGGCCGGTGCCGAGCACGTCGCGCAGTTCCACCTGGCCGAAATCCACTTCCACCAGCTGCGCATCCGGGTTCAGCCCGACGATGATCTTGCGTGCGGCATCGCGCTGCTCTGATGTAGCCGTGCCGATCTTGTTGAGCACGACGACATCGGCGAACTCGATCTGCTCGACAAGCAAGTCGACCAATGTGCGGGTATCGCCTTCGCCTGCCGTCTCGCCGCGATCGGCAAGGAAATCGAGCGAGGAGTAGTCAGCAAGCAGATTGGCGGCATCGACCACGGTGACCATGGTGTCGAGGCGGGCGACGTCGGTAAGGCTTTCGCCATCCTCGTCGCGAAAATCGAAGGTGGTTGCGACGGGCAGGGGTTCGGAAATGCCGCTCGATTCGATCAGCAGGTAGTCGAAGCGGTTCTGTTCGGCGAGATCGCGGACTTCGCGCAGCAGATCGTCGCGCAGCGTGCAACAGATGCAGCCATTGGTCATTTCAACGAGCTGCTCTTCGGTGCGCGACAGGTTGGCGCCGCCGTCGCGGATCAACGCGGCGTCGATATTGATCTCGCTCATATCGTTGACGATGACGGCTACACGCAAGCCGTCGCGGTTGGACAGCACATGGTTGAGCAGCGTCGTCTTGCCGGCGCCAAGGAAGCCGGACAGCACGGTTACGGGAAGTCTTTCCATCGTTGTTTCCTGTATGTTATACCATTACGCTTGACGCGCCTATAAAAGGCGGACGCTTACGCCCGCCTGAACAATCCGGTCGCTCGTGGACTGGCTTTGCCATCGGCCGCGAGGCTTCGGCCTTGTGCGCCGGTCCTGCCTCGACCGGTCTCAGTCATCGGTTAGACCTGTCCGCCGGTCACTTCCGGGGCTTGATCTGTCCTTTCGTCATCCTCGGGCTTGACCCGAGGATCCAGCGGCTGAAAGCCCCACAGGGAGGCACGCTGGATGCTCGGGTCAAGCCCGAGCATGACGGAGAGGGGCGGCGCGTGGCGCGCCTTTGCCGCCTTGGGAGGACGGCTATGCCGCCTTGGGAGCACGGATCAGCTTGCCGAGGCGAGGCAGGTCTTGAGCGACGTGCCGATACCTTCCATCAGCTGGAAGTAGAGGTCCGGCCCGGCATCGAGCGTGGCCGCCTCTGGATCGAGCGTCCCGGATTTCGCCGGCGTGCCTTCGATCACCACATTGATCAGTTTCGGTTCGAACTGCGGTTCGGCAAAGACGCAGGTCGCACCCAGTTCCTTGATCTTGGCGTGGATCTGCGACAGCCGATCGGCGCCGGGCAGAACCTCCGGGCTGACCGTGATCGAGCCCGCCACCCGCACCTGGTAGCGATGCTCGAAATACTGATAGGCATCGTGGAAGACGACGAAGGGCTTGTCCTTCACCGGCGCGACGGTTGCGACCAGGCTCTTGTCCAGCGCGTCGAGGCGCTGGTTGAGTTTCTCGAGATTGGCCTTGTAGGCGCCGGCATTGTCCGGGTCGGCCTCTGTGAGCGTCTTTTCGATCTCGGCTGCCATCGCCCTAGCATTTTGCGGGTCGAGCCACAGGTGCATGTCGAAGCCTTCGTGATCATGGCCCTCATGCGCATGATCGTGGTCATCTGCGGCAGCAGCCTCGGGAGCTGCGGCATCGTCGTGTTCCGCTTCGCCCTCGGCGTGCTTGTGGCCCTCCTCACCATGGCCCTCGTCGTCGTGATCATGCGCCTCGAAGGCGCCGCCTTCGCGGAACTTCAGCTTCTCAAGACCCGGCGCTTCGCTGAGCTCCACCACCTTGGCGCCGCCGCTCAGCGCATCGAGCGGCTTGTCGAGGAAGGCTTCGAGCCCCGGGCCGACCCAGAAGACCACCTTGGCCGCCTGCAGCGCCGCGGCGTTCGACGGTTTCATGTTGTAGGTATGGGGCGAAGCAGCACCCTCGACGATCAGCGACGGTTCGCCGACGCCCTGCATGATCGAAGCGACGAGCGAGTGGACAGGCTTGATCGAAGCCACCACATTGGGGCCGGCCGCTGCAACGGGCGAAGACAGCAGGATTGTGGAGGCAAAGAGCAGGGCGGAAGACGATTTCATCGGTTTCTCCGGGCTTGAATGTCACGCAAGGCCCTGAACCGACTATCGTTTTCGGCCAGGGACAGGCGCAGTTCGGACACTTGAAACACCGAGCACACGTCCGGTTGAACGTGTCGATGTTTCAATGTAATGTTATTACATCAATTGCGTTATGCTATAACGTGTGCGATAGCCAGTGGCAACCGCCAATCCGGAATTTTTTGATGCTGAATTTCCGATCCCCAGAAACGACACCGCTGGTGCGGTTGAACAATGCCGGCGTCAGCCGCAACGGCCGCTGGCTGGTGCGTGGCGTGGAGTTTTCCATCAGCCCGGGCGAGATCGTCACGCTGATCGGCCCCAATGGCTCTGGCAAGTCAACGACCGCGAAGACGGCGATCGGCGTGCTGAAGGCCGACGAAGGTTTTGTCGAGCGCAAGCCGGGCCTGAAGGTCGGCTATGTCCCGCAGAAGCTTGCAGTCGACTGGACGCTGCCCTTGACAGTCGAACGGCTGATGACGCTGACCGGCCCGCTGAAGGGCAGGGAGATCGAGGAGGCGCTGTCGGCGACCGGCGTTCTGCATCTGGCGAAAGCCGAGGTGCAGCATCTGTCGGGCGGTGAATTCCAGCGGGCGTTGCTCGCGCGGGCGATCGCCCGCAAGCCGGACCTGCTGGTGCTCGACGAACCGGTGCAGGGCGTCGACTTCAGCGGTGAGATCGCGCTCTACGAACTGATCAAGCAGATCCGCAACCGCACCGGCTGCGGCATCCTGCTGATCTCGCACGATCTGCATATCGTCATGGCCGAAACCGACACGGTCGTCTGCCTCAATGGCCATGTCTGCTGCCGCGGCACGCCGCAGGCCGTCAGCCAGAGCCCGGAGTACCAGAAGCTGTTCGGCAGGCGCGCTGCCAGCACGCTTGCGGTCTACAGCCACAATCACGACCACACGCATCTGCCTGACGGGCGCGTGCTGCATGCTGATGGTTCGATCACCGAGCACTGTTACCCGGGCGACGGCCATCACCACGACGAGGACGACAACGTGCATGACCATGGCGAGGATTGCGGCTGCGGCCACCACACCCGCCTGCATGGCTTCGAGGTGAAGGAGAAGCGCGATGCTTGACGATTTCTTCGTCCGGGCGCTGATCGCCGGCATCGGTATCGCCGTGATGGCGGGGCCGCTCGGCTGCTTCGTCATCTGGCGGCGCATGGCCTATTTCGGCGATACCATGGCGCATTCGGCGCTGCTGGGTGTGGCGCTGTCGCTGCTTCTCGATCTCAACCTGATGGTGGCGGTGTTCATCGTTGCGGCTGCCGTGTCGATATTACTGCTGTTCCTGCAGCGGCGCGGGGCGCTGTCGACCGATGCGCTGCTCGGCATCCTGTCGCATTCGGCGCTGTCGATCGGCCTCGTCATCGTCGCCTTCATGACCTGGGTGCGCATCGATCTCGTCGGCTTTCTCTTCGGCGACATTCTCGCTGTGTCGGAATCCGACATCGACATCATCTGGGGCGGCGGCATCCTGGTGATCTTCGCGATCGTCTATCTCTGGCGGCCGCTGCTGGCCTCCACGGTCAATCCTGAACTCGCCGAGGCCGAGGGCATGAAGCCGGAGCGGGCGCGGTTGTTCTTCATGCTGTTGATGGCGCTGGTGATCGCCATCGCCATGAAGATCGTCGGCATCCTCTTGATCACCTCGCTGCTGATCATCCCGGCGGCCACAGCCCGCCGCTTTGCGACGTCGCCGGAAATAATGGCGGTTCTTGCCTCGGTGATCGGTGCGCTTGCCGTTACCGGTGGGCTTTTCGGTTCGCTGCACTGGGACACGCCGTCGGGACCGTCTATCGTCGTTGCTGCACTTGCGCTTTTCGTACTGAGTCTGCTGCCGATCGGGCGGCGTCGGTTGGAGACAGCGTCTCATTCCACGCCTGGAGGGCATCATTGATGACGACCCCGCAACTGACCAAGAACCAGACGATGGTGATGAATGCGCTCAGCCATTCCGAAGGCCCCTTGAGCGCCTACACAATCCTCGACAAGCTGCGCGACCAGGGGTTTCGCGCGCCACTGCAGGTCTATCGCGCGCTCGACAAGCTGCTCGAGTATGGCCTCGTGCACCGGCTCGAAAGCCTCAACGCCTTCGTTGCCTGCACATGCCCGCACGAGCACGAGCATGATCACGGGGTCACGGCGTTTACGATCTGCGAGGGGTGTGGGCAGGTAACCGAGTTCCACGACACCGCGATCGAGCAGCGGTTGTCGGCGCTGACGCGTGCACAGAACTTCAAGACGGAAAAGACCACCATCGAGATCCGTGGTCACTGCCAGAGCTGCGCCTGACTGAGCGCGGCGGGCTCGTCGCGCTTAGAGCAATTCCAGGAAAAGTGCGAAGCGGTTTTCCGTCAGCGTTTTGTGACTCCGTTTAAACCGGAAACGCTCTAGTCGAGCTTCGTCAGCTGCATCGCATAGCGCTGCCAGTTCTTGACGTAGTGGCTGGCCGAGCGCTTCAGCCCTTCGACGGCGGCATCGTCAAGCGTGCGGATGGCCTTGGCGGGCGCGCCGACGATCAGCGAATTGTCGGGGAACTCCTTGCCCTCGGTCACCAGCGCATTTGCGCCGACCAGGCAGTTGCGGCCGATCTTCGCACCGTTCAGCACCGTTGCGCCCATGCCGATCAGCGAGTTGTCGCCGATGGTGCAGCCGTGGATGATGGCGCCATGACCGATGGTGCAGCCTTCGCCGATGGTCACGGGAAAGCCGGGGTCGACGTGAATGACGGTGTTTTCCTGGATATTGGTGCGGGCGCCGAGCCGGATCAGCTCGTTGTCGCCGCGCAGCGTGGCGCCGAACCAGATGCCGACATCCTCGCCGATTTCCACCTGGCCGATGATGTTGGCATCAGGCGCCACCCAGTAGCTGCCCTCAGTAGGCGTTTGCGGACGCAGCGGTCCAAGGGCATAGAGCGGCATCGGGCAATCCTTGTTGTTGGAGCATTCCCTGAAACCGCGTGCAGCGCTTCCTTTATCGGGAGATGCGTCAAGACAATGCGATGGGGCGCTTCCGCGATGCGTTCCGAAACGAAAGCGGAAGCGCTCCGATCTTAGAGAACGGTAACGGCAAGCGCCGCGACGCCATCGACGCCGCAGGTCACCGCGTCGCCGCGCACCACCGGACCGACACCCGAAGGGGTCCCGGTCATGATGATGTCGCCGGGGGCGAGCGTGAACAGCCGTGAAAGCTCCGAGATGACTTCGGGTATCTTCCAGATCATCTGCTCGAGATCGCCCTGCTGGCGTAGCTCGCCATTGACCTTCAGCCAGATATTGCCGTTGACGGGATGACCGATCGCCTCGACCGGCACGATCTCGGAAACAGGCGCCGAATGTTCGAAGGCCTTGGCCGCTGCCCAGGGCTTGCCCGCCTTCTTGGCCTCGGCCTGCAGGTCGCGGCGGGTGAAGTCGATGCCAACAGCATAGCCGTAGACGCAGTCGAGCGCCTGTTCGACAGGGATGTCGGCGCCGCCGCTTTTCAAGGCGACAACCAGCTCGACCTCATGGTGCACATCGGCCGTGCGCGGCGGATAGGGGAAGGTCTTATCGGCCACCAGCAGGTTGTCCGGGTTCTTCTGGAAGAAGAACGGCGGTTCGCGATCCGGGTCGTGACCCATCTCGATGGCGTGGGCCGCATAGTTGCGGCCCACGCAATAGACCCGGCGCACCGGAAAACCCACGAGGCTACCGGCGATCGGCAACAGGACGGGTGGTGAAGGTGGAATGACTGTTTGCATGATTGTCCGGCTGTTTCGAATCCCAGCCGGACGTTAACACCCTGTTCGGGTGCTGCAAGGGTTTATCTCAGGCGCAGCAGGCGTAGGCTTGCAACTGGGCGCGCGTGAGAAACCGTCCATCCGACCGAGAGTTCAGTTCCGGATGGCTGTATTCGAGGCTCGGTACTTGAAGTTCCAGGGCTTGGCGCACGGTCATGATGCCGACATCGCGACGATCGCCGTCGCGCTTCACACTGACTTCAACGATGCGATAGAGATTCTGCTCGCTCATGATATCTCTCCCGTTTTCGTTGTCCCTTTTTTCTGGGACATTATGCTTTTTCCCTTGATGGGACTCAGACGCTTCGAAATTGGTTTTTGTGAGGCACCTCATGATATAGCGCAGAGAAATGAAGGCTTCACGACAGAAATCGGGCCATTTCCGGGAAATTTGCGTGCTATTTGAAGATGCTGCGCCGAATCGGCACGGTAACTCCACCACCGGATGCCATGCTCAGGCACTGTCTGGGGCGCGATCGCGCCGCCGCAAGTCATTTCTTCCAAGAGGGCGCAGATGCCAATCAACAGGCCCTCCGGCGTGCTCTTCGCATGCCAACGGCAAGGGGCGAGTGCAGGGCACTCAATGCGGGTGGCAAATGCCTCTTAATGCGCTTTCAATTCGGCTTCATTTGCAGCCGAGATGAACAGCGATCGCGCTTCTTCCACCGTGCGACGGCCGTCGATGGCGGCGCGGCAGGCGCTGCGGGCGGCGACGTAACTCGGTCCGCGCCGCGGCCAATGGTCGGCAAGGCAGGCAAGCGCGTCTGACGGGCCCTTGACGGTGCGGACATCGCCCGTCACGAAGTCGAGTTCGATCGGCTGGTTCCAGATGATTTGATGCATGCGTCTCCTCCTCGAGATCATCTCAATGAATGTCGGCATCGCGACTGCTTGCGACAGGGCTCCTCCCACGCGGCAAGGGTCAACTGTGCTAATGTAGCGCAGGATAACGCTTTTGTAAGCAGCTTTTCCGGGTGCGTCTTGCCGAAGCACAACCGCTGGACTTCGCCCCTAGGCCGAGGTCGATGTCTCCGCCAAGCGTGAGGCGAACAAGCGGCCGACGACAAGCAGCAATTGCTCATTGGTCGTGCCGGCCAGATATTCGTCGATCAGCATGCGTGCATGGCGGCGGGCACGGGCGCTGTCGCGCGGCCAGTGTTGCTCGGCGCAGATGTTGTCGAAGACGCGCTGCAGCGTGTCGATATCAGGCTGCGACAGCGCGATACATTGTGTCGAGCGCAAAGGGTTCACGTCTTTCTCCCCCGGCACCCAAGCCCCGGTGCCCGGCGAACTATGCCATAACCCCCCATAATAGAACCCCTTGGGAATAAGGGGTTCGCGAAGCGGATTGGAGAGAAAGCTCGATCAGCGCCAGGCGCTCGTCTGGACGGGCAGGGCGAATTTCGAGCGCGGGCATCTCCGCCTTTCTGAAGCATTGCCGCGACGCTGGTGCCCGCAGCGCTGTCGCCGGTTCAGGCCGGTCCGACGCCTGCCACCTTGGTCTGGCGGCCGCCTTCCTCGATCCTGACATAGTCGGGTCCGATCCGGGCGAATTGGTCGCAGCGCCTGCCACCATCCTCGAAGGTGATGCAGACTTCGTCGCCCGCAATCGTGTAGGTTCCGCCGTCGCGCACTTCGTAATCGCGGTAGCCATATCGGCCGTCGGCAAAATAGGAGGAGACGACGCCGTTAATGGTGTAGCGCAGCGACTTGCCGACGATAAGGGCCTGAAGATCGGTGCCGGAGAGCGTCGGCACGGAAGGCGGTTTCGGCTTCGCGATCTCCTGATCCTCGAGCGCCACTGACTGGCAACCCGCGAGCTGGAGGGTGAGGAGTGCCACGATCGCACGTTTCATGCCGTCTTCCCTTGTTCCTGCCTTCTGTATCGATACAGGGACGCTGCCCTAATCGCCTGTGATACCGCCTGTCAAGCCGAAGATGCTTGCGTCTGGTTGTTTGCGCGGCCCGGCCACCTGCGAATTCGTTTCCGTGCTGCGGTTCGAGCCATATCTACCGCTTCAATATTGCGCGTTGGCGAAGATCTCGCTCAACGTCCACCGGGTATCGCCCTCGGTGCTTTCGATGTCGTCGACCTGCCAGTTTCCGGCTTCGTTCATCAGACTGTAGCGCAGGGTGACGGGCGCCGAAAAATTCTCGAAGCGCACGGTGACGACAGCGGATGGGCCGGTGATTTCGGCCTTGCCGATGCGCAGGTTGGCGATGTCCCAATCCTGCCCGTTGATGACGGGGTCGAAGCCGATGGCGCCGACCTCACCCTGGCTCTTCTCCGCGTCGGTCTCGTAAAGCTTGGTGAGATCGTTGGAGAAAAACGCGTCGCGCTCCGAGGTGTCGCCGTCGCCAAGATATGGCGCATAGAGCGCCTCGATGAGCGCGGTCGGGGACCTGAATGGCTGAGCCCAGGCGCCTGTTGCAACCGCCGTCGCAAGCCCCAGCACAAAAGCAAATGTGACATTTTGCATGAATGGTCCCCGATCGAGTCGCCTGTGATTTTTTATCAAGGATGACGGCTCGAGCGTGAGCCATTTTTGGTGCGTTTTTGCGCCCGGCTTTCCGGCCCCGCCGAACTGCCTCCGCCCGACGAAGGCTTCGGATGTCGCGACGCAAGTCTTGCAGGCGGCAGGGCGCAAGCCATCAAAGTCTGCCAGAAACTCTGGCGCGAAATGAAGCGTCTGTCGCAACAGCCCGTGGCGTTGCCGGCATTTCTGATCCGAAGCGTCCCGCCGTGCCGTTCGCGTGAGCAGCCACGCCCGATGACGGCGATCCGCAGCCAGGAGCCTTGCTGCCCGTCAAAGGCTCGCTTTCTTGCCTGCGCCATTATATAAGCCGGCAACGGTACAAGACGCTGGCCGTCGGCGGGCGCGTGGCCATCGCGCTGCCCTTTGCCGCCGCGAGCGAACAAGAGACAGAAGAAATGACTGAGAACGCAGCAAAATCTGCGGCCGGAAGAGCGTATTTCAAGGCTCCGATCTTCGCCGTGGCGCCGATGATCGACTGGACCGATCGGCACTACCGGTTTTTTGCGCGCCGGCTTTCGCGGCATGCGCTGCTCTATACCGAGATGATCGTCGCCGACGCGATCCTCAGGGGCGATCGGGTGAAGCTGCTCGGTTTTGATGCGTCGGAGCATCCGGTGGCGCTGCAGCTGGGCGGCAGCGATCCGCGCAAGATGGCGGAGGCGGCCCGCATTGCCGAAGCGTTCGGCTATGACGAAATCAACATGAATGTCGGCTGCCCGTCCGACCGGGTGCAATCCGGCACTTTTGGCGCCTGCCTGATGCAGGAGCCTGGCGTGGTGGCGGAATGCGTGGCGGCGATGAAGGCCACGGTCACGATCCCGGTGACGGTGAAATGCCGCATCGGCGTCGACGAGCAGGATCCGGAAGTGGCGTTGCGCGATCTGGTGTCGCGCGTCGTCGACGCCGGTACGGACGCGGTCTGGGTCCATGCCCGCAAAGCCTGGCTGCAGGGGCTCTCGCCCAAGGAAAACCGCGACATCCCGCCGCTCGACTACGCTCTCGTGCACCGGCTGAAGGCTGAAAACCCTAATCTTTTCATCGGCCTCAACGGCGGACTTCAGACTTTGAATCAGTCGCTTGACGAGCTCAAGCATCTCGATGGCGTGATGCTCGGTCGGGCCGCCTATCACGACAGCGCCATGCTTTCGTCGGTCGATGGCTTTTTCCCGCATCCGCTGACCGGCGCGCCGACGCTCATTCACGACGCTGCCGACTTCTCAGAGCGCGGCCACCGGCTGGACCTGTCCTTCTGGGCGGAATTGCGCGAAGCGATGGCCGATTATGCGGCCGGCCACATCGCCAATGGCGGCCGGCTCGCCCATGTCACGCGGCATATGGTCGGGCTGTTCCAGGGCTGGCCGGGTGCACGGCGCTACCGCCAGATCCTGTCGTCTGACGCCACCCGCCAAGGGGCTGGGCCGGAGGTCATCCACGCCGCCTTCGATGCCGTGTTCGAGGCGGCAGCCGCAAAGCAGGCGGCCGAGTAGGTCCGGAGACGTCGCGGAACGTCATCCTCTGCATGTCGCAGAGGGCCAGCGTCGGCACGGCCGGAATGTCTCACATGGCGACTAGGGACTGCGCCTACAGCTGCAACCTTGCGCCGCGGACGCGGCGCTGCTGGATTTCTGTGACGAGCACAGAAATGAGGGGCGACTTGTTCGAGGCAGAGCGGTGGCCCCGCTTGCTGGCCACATGGTGTGTTGTCGATCCTCACGGTGATCGAGAACGCCTGAGGCCAAATGAAAAGAGCTGGCGGACCCGCCAACATCGGCCGTCGTCCTCACACCGACGCGAGTCTCTCATTTGAGCCGGCGCCATACTCAGCCTTGAACCGCTGTCATCCTCGGCCTTGAGCCGATGATCCCCCTGGCCGCCCCGCGAATACTTGCGGATGCGGATGCCGAGGTCTCCTCGGTCGAAGCGAAGGCGGCTTCCGGCCAATGCGTCGGCACCCGCCCCGACACAAACCAACAGCCCAAACGAAAACGGCGCCCCCTGGGGAGCGCCGCTTCCAAAAAGTCCAGTCGGACGATCCGGCTTACGAAGCCTGGATGTTGACGGCCTTCGGGCCCTTGCCCATGCGGTCAGCTTCGGTGTCGAACGTGACAACCTGGCCGTCCTTCAGCGTAGCAAGGCCAGCGGCCTGTACAGCGGAGATGTGGACGAATACGTCCTTAGCGCCGCCGTCCGGCGTGATGAAACCAAAACCCTTGTCCTGGTTGAAGAATTTTACGGTGCCCTTAGTGGCCATGGAAGAAGTCCTTTTCCTTCAGTCTTAAAGCTATACCCGCGCCCCCGTGAGGATGTGGGTGTGTCGTCTTCCGCATACAAGCGGATAGGCGTCGAGTAGTCACGATAACGGGGAAAGAACGTCCATTTGCCGCTTCCGGCCGGCCCGGCAAGCCGGGCACAAAAGAGAAAGTCCAGTCTCCGGGATTGAAAACGCCCGAACGGTAGCAGCAGTGACAGTATTTGCAAAAAAACGCAAGAGCCATTCGCGCGGCTTATTTCGGGAAAATGTGCCGCCAACCACAGCATTCTCAGGGGTTTTGGGCTTCTGCAATTCAAAGCGCCACAGCGACCTTGGCGCGTCTGATTAGACGCGCGGCGCTGTAGCGGCTGCCGCTTGGTGCAGACGAACGGCGAGGGGACGCAGAGCCGGGCGGGCTATCGGCGAGCATGTTGCAGACTGCCGCGTTCCGGCCGCTGGATGATCGCGATCTTGGTGTCATTCCTCAGCGGGCAACCATCGCCGCTATCGGCAAAAGTGGAAGAGGCGACCAAGGTTTTGGGGCAGGCGCGTGCCGCAGAAAAGAGCGAAGGTCACCCGCGGCGGGCGGAGTGCGTGTGAGGGCCGTTGATGGCGACGTCCGTTGATTGTCGCGGCCACGCGCGGGCCGATAAGCAGCCGAACAAGCGGGCCGAACGCGCATCGGTTTCCGCGTGCGCCAAGGTGCGTCGCCCTTCGATGGGCCGCCTTCCGGCCATCGCTCCTGTTGCGGGCGACGCAGGTCACGTGGTCGGTTTGCGCCGTAACCATTGGTCCTGCATGGAAAAATCGGGGACGGCCCGTTTCCGACCACAATTTCGTCCCGACCACGGACGAACGTGCGCGCCGCCGCGTCGGAAGGGCGAGTGCTTCGGCGCGCCTCGACTTGATGAACGCGGCGCCCGGATGCGGTGATGATCCCATCACGCCGCATCAGCACTTGAACAAGTTTGGGATAACGCGCAGGCTTTACCGGTGATTGGTTCCGGTCTTCGGTTGCGTGCGTTAGGTCAGGCGGAGAAATCGGAATGCGAGACGAACAGGGGGCAGCGTGATCGATCCCTACGAGATGCTTGGCGTGGACCGCGACGCGAACGACCAGGCCATCCGCACGGCCTATCGCAAGGCGGCCAAGGCGGCCCATCCCGACTCGGGCGGCGATGCCGAGCAATTCGCCCGGCTGCAGGCGGTCTATGATCTCCTGAAGGATCCGGTGCGCCGCAAGGTCTTTGACGACACCGGCTACGACCCGCAGCTCGCCGAGCCGCGCGACCTCAAGGGCCTGATGATGCTGGAGACCCTGGTCAACGACTTCATTCTCGACGAGCGCGAGCCCGGCAGCTTCGACCCCGTCGCCGCCATGCGCCGCAAGCTTTCCGACGATATCGTCAAGAGCCGCTTCCACATCCTCGAGCTGGAGCGCCACCGCGCCCGCGTGCGAAAACACCTCGACCGCCTCGGCCGCCGGCCGGAAACCGACGTCCTCGGCTCGATGCTGCGCGCCCGCTCACGCTCGATCGCCGAGGCGATCAAGACCACCGAAGAGCAGATCAAGACGATCGAGCAGGCCTATGAAATGCTGGAAGGCTATTCCTACGAGCTGGAGGCGCTGGAGGTAAAGGCGCACGCCGCGGAGTAGCGCTGCTCGCATCTTGCCGCAGAAGGCAAGGGAGCCGTGCCGCTCGCCACTCGCGGCCCGACGCCGGCAGCCTGCGGACGTTCTGCCTCCAACTGGCCGTCACTGCGCTTGAAAACGCGGCGATCCGGTTCGCGTACAGCGCCGCGCGTCTTAATCAGACGCGCAAAGTCGCTGCAGCACTTTGAATGGCCGCCTGTTTTGCTATGGGCTTTGCGAGATGCAGGAATACTCGTCAACGGCGTGCAGCTGCAGCCGTCTGCACCATACTCGACGGTCGTTTTTGGGACACGCAAGGCGGTCGCGTCGGTTCAGAGCGCAGGGAATGAGTTTGCGGCGGTGGTGGCGGAACGGAGACGGGCTGGTGCAGGATCGGCATGACCATAACCACACGTTGCTTTCCTGGCTGTTTCAGGTTTAGCTGATATCGCCTTTAGCTGATATCACCGCACCGGGACTAGGGTGAACGCAGATGACCCGTCGCAGGAAACTTCATGCATCTCTGAGCGTCCTGGCGGTTGTGCTGGTCGCCTATCTGCTGGTCAGCTATTTCCTGCTGCCGGAGCTCTGGATCTTTCACGACAGGAGCCGGGTTGACGATTTTAGCGCCATGGTCACCACCACCGAGCAGGATATTCCCGGCGACCCTATCAACGTCGGCCTCGTTGGCTCCAAGGAACAGGTGATCCGCGCCTTCGCCGCGGCCGGCTGGGATCCGGCCGACAAGATAACCCTGCGATCCTCCGTCGACATCGGATTGAGCGTGGTGCTCGATCGGCCGGACCTCGATGCACCGGTCAGCCCTTTGTTCTTCGAGGGCCGGAAACAGGATCTGGCGTTTGAAAAGCCCGTCGGTAACAGCGCCGACGAGCGAAACCACGTGCGCTTCTGGCAGACCAAACATACCGGCTCGGATGGCAAGCCGCTTTGGCTCGGCTCGGCCAGCTTCGACCGCGGTGTCGGCTTCAGCCACGACACCGGCCAGATCACCCACCATATCGGCCCGAACCTGGACGCAGAGCGAGACTTGGTCATCGGCGATTTGCAAAAGGCCGGACAGGTTTCCTCGACCTACGACATCCCCGGCATAGGCGCCACCACGACCGGCCGCAACGGCGGTGGCGATCCCTATTTTACCGATGGCAAGGCGCTGGTTGGAGTGCTGGGGCAGGTGACGGCTGGCACTGGCGGCTAAAGCGTGGCCCGCAAGACGATGGCTCAAGCTCGGCGATGTCGTGAACTGACGACCGGGCTGCCGCGGATTCGAGACCGTCGGCCAACACCTCAGCCGTTGCGGACTTTGATAAAGTTCCTATCCTACAGCGCCGCGCATCTGACTAGATGGGCAAAGGTCGCTGTAGCACTTTGAACTGCTGCATGTTTCTTTAAAGCGAATAGGATTTAAGGAAACATGCAGTAGCCGCCCATGGGACGCGCCAGACGGACAGAGGGCAGTGGAATAACGGGAACGGGGCCGGAATGAGTGCGATCTTGATTGCCGTTGCCGCGTTCCTTTGCCTGAGTGTGGCGGCGCTTGGCATGATGCACCTCTATCCGAAGCTGCCGGCGCGTCATCGCGATGATGACACCAATACCGTCGTGCGGCTCGTTGCCAATATCTTCGTGGTCATGGCGTCGTTGGTCTTCGGCCTGATGATCAATTCGGCCAAGAATACGTTCGAGGGGATCGACGACAATGTGCATTCCTTCGCCATCAATCTGATCCTTCTCGACCGGACGCTCAGGACCTATGGCCTCGCCGGCAACGATGCGCGGCAATATCTGATCGCCTATGTAGAGGGGGTGATTGCCGATCCCGAAAGGGTCGACAATGTGCAGCACCAGGGACCCAATTCCACGCAACAGCGGCTGGATACGGTCGGTAACAGCCTCGCGGCCATTCAGCCCGCCGACAGCCTGCATGAATCCATGCTGGTGAGTGCCCGCCAGCAATATAACCGCATCGTCGAACAGCGCTGGACGATCGTCGAGCAATCGGAAGGCGCAATACCGATGCCCGTCATCGGCATGCTGATGGCGTGGATGACGCTGATCTTCGCCAGCTTCGGCTATCGCGCGCCGCAAAACGTCGTGGTCGTCGCCATGTTCGTGGTTTCGGCGATGTTCATCGCCGCCTCTGTCTATGTCGTGCTCGACATGGACATTCCGTTCACCGGCGCGATCCTGATTTCAGATGCGCCCCTGCATAGGGCGCTGGCGGAGATGAAGCTGTAGCGCGGAGCGGTGATGCATGCTGGGCTAGCCGCTGCCGTCCGCAAAGCTTTGCGCGATTCCGGGCAATTTGCCCGGCTGCAGGCGGCCTGCGTTCTCCTGAAGGATCTGGTGCGCCGGAAGATCCATGCCGACACCGGCTACGATCCGCAACTCGCCGAGCCGCGCGACCTCAAGGGCCTGATGATGCAGGAGCTTGATAGGCACAGGGGGGGTGGAGTTGAATTAGCCAGCCCATCATTCGATTAAGACGTGCGGGGGTACTCAAGCCATCGGGCCGGAGCGCGGTCTTATGAAAAGCTAAAGCAGAGGAAGCCCACGTGGCCGCATAAGGCAGTCCTGTTTGGCCAGGCCGCCTGAGGCGACGGAACTGGATGAGTTCAGTTCTGCCGAATGATTGACGACTCTGCGGCTGCTCTCCCAAAAAGAACTATGCTTTGATGTAGCGGAAGTTAAACGCAGATGCGTTCTCATTTACGGGTTTGATTCGACCGGAACCTCTCAGTTTCTGGAGTGCCAATTTAACTTTCTGCATATCATCCTCGCCGCGCGGTCATCTCGTCTGGTCAGGTCACGTCGACAAGATACTCATAGAAGTGGATCCCAAGCTTGACGCCAGCGATAGGCTTTGCAACCCGCGCCGCCCTCACATTGAATGGCGCTGCGCCTTGAGAAAGGTCCTATCCTTGGCGCGTCTGGTTCGCGCATACTGGGCGTGGTGTGATGAGAGCTGCGCCGGGATAACGCAAACTTGTTCGCCGTTGCCGACGCTACTTCCCCGGCCGCCCCGTCTTGCCCTTCGTCCGCCCCTTCTGACGCTTTTCGTCGACGGGGTCTTCATAGGAACCGACGCCCGGTTTGGCGCGGATGAGCGGCTTGTCCGGCACCTTGCCGATGACGGGTTTTTCGGTGCGGCCGACAGTCATTTCGTCGAGGCTGTTCTTGCGGAAGAGCGACTGGCTCTCGGCATCCTTGCGGCCGGCCGGCGTTGCCACGTCGCGGCCCATTTCGTCGAGTTCGGGCTTGCGAAACAGCGGGCGTTCGGTGTCGGTGCCCGGACCCATGTCGTCGAGCGACGGTTTCTGGAACAGGGAATTGTCGTCCGCGATGGTGGTGGGTCCTCGGCTCAAGGCTGAGGATGACGGCGAGGGGGAGGCCTTACCGCTATTTGGTGCCGTTGCCTTTTTCCGCCCCGTTCCACCTTCGATCGCCTTGGCTTCTTCCCGTGCCATCGGGTCGTCCATGGCGGCGAGTTCGGCGGCTTTGAGGCGCTTGATCTCGTCGCGCAGGCGGGCGGCCTTTTCGAAGTCGAGGTCGGCGGCGGCGTCGCGCATCTGCTTTTCCAGCGCGTTGAGGTGCGCCTGGAGGTTGTTGCCGACGAGGTGGCCGCCATCGGCAAAGCCCTTGCCGGCGACGCCGGAGATGTCGGCGCGCACGTGGTCCTTCTCGTAGACCGAGTCGAGGATGTCGGAGATCTTTGCCTTTACTGATTCCGGCGTGATGCCGTTGGCCTCGTTAAAGGCCATCTGCTTTTCGCGGCGGCGGCTGGTTTCGTCCATGGCGCGCTGCATCGACCCGGTGATCTGGTCGGCATAGAGGATGACCTTGCCGTCGACGTTACGCGCGGCACGGCCGATGGTCTGCACCAGCGACGTCTCCGAGCGCAAAAAGCCTTCCTTGTCGGCGTCGAGGATGGCGACGAAGCCGCATTCGGGAATGTCGAGGCCTTCGCGCAGGAGGTTGATGCCGACGAGCACGTCGAAAGCACCCAAACGAAGATCGCGGATGATCTCGATGCGCTCCAGCGTGTCGATGTCGGAGTGCATGTAGCGGACGCGAATGCCCTGTTCGTGCAGGTATTCGGTCAGGTCCTCGGCCATGCGCTTGGTCAGCACCGTCACCAGCGTGCGGTAGCCGGCAGCGGCCGTCTCGCGGATTTCGCCCAGCACGTCGTCGACCTGGGTTTTCGCCGAGCGCACTTCCACCGGCGGATCGATCAGGCCGGTCGGGCGGATGACCTGTTCGGCAAAGACACCGCCGGACTGCTCCATTTCCCAGCTGCCGGGCGTGGCCGAAACCGAGACGGTGTCGGGGCGCATGGCGTCCCATTCCTCGAAGCGCAGCGGACGGTTGTCCATGCACGAGGGCAGGCGGAAGCCGTATTCGGCCAGCGTCGCCTTTCGGCGGAAGTCGCCGCGATACATGCCACCGATCTGGCTGACGGAGACGTGGCTCTCGTCGATGAACAGCAGCGCGTTGTCGGGGATGTATTCGAACAGCGTCGGCGGCGGCTCGCCGGGATTGCGGCCGGTGAGGTATCGCGAATAGTTCTCGATGCCGGCGCAGGAGCCGGTGGCCTCCAGCATTTCGATGTCGTAGCGGGTGCGCTGCTCCAGCCGCTGGGCTTCGAGGAGGCGGCCGCCCTTTTCCAACTCGGCCAGCCGGTGCTTCAGCTCTTCCTTGATCGCCTTGATGGCGCCATTCAGCGTCGGGCGCGGGGTGACGTAGTGCGAGTTGGCGTAGATTTTTACCGATTTCAGGTCGCCGGTCTTCTGGCCGGTCAGCGGATCGAACTCGGTGATGGCGTCGATCTCGTCGCCGAACATGGAGATGCGCCAGGCGGCATCTTCCAAGTGGGCCGGAAAGATTTCGATGGTATCACCGCGCACGCGAAACGAGCCGCGCTGGAAATCCATGTCGCGGCGCTTGTATTGCTGCGCCACCAGGTCGGCCAGCAGCTGCCGCTGGTCGAGCGTGTCACCGACGCTCATCTGGAAGGTCATGGCGGTATAGGTCTCGACCGAGCCGATACCGTAGATGCACGAGACCGAGGCGACGATGATGCAGTCGTCGCGCTCCAGCAGCGAGCGGGTGGCCGAGTGGCGCATGCGGTCGATCTGCTCGTTGATCGAGGATTCCTTCTCGATGAAGGTGTCCGAGCGCGGCACGTAGGCTTCCGGCTGGTAGTAGTCGTAATAGGAGACGAAGTACTCGACCGCGTTGTCGGGGAAGAAGTTCTTGAACTCGGAATAGAGCTGGGCGGCCAAGGTCTTGTTGGGCGCGAGGATGACGGCGGGGCGCTGGGTCGCCTCGATCACCTTGGCCATGGTGAAGGTCTTGCCCGAGCCGGTGACGCCGAGCAGCACCTGGCTGCGCTCGCCGGAGGCAAGGCCCTCGACGAGATCGGCGATCGCCGTCGGCTGATCGCCGGCGGGCTCGTAGTCGGAGACCATGCGGATCTCGATGCCGCCTTCGGATTTCGGCGGCCGGGCAGGGCGGTGCGGCGTCCAGAGCTTGCCGTCCTTGAACAGCGGATTGCCGCTCTCGATCAGCGCCGACAGCGCCTCCACGGTGGCGGTGACGCCGGAAGTGGACAGCTTGTCGGCATCCTCAAGCGACACGTCGAGGCCGGCGACCGGATTGAGGCCCGCCGCGGCGCGCGTCTTCGGGTCGGTCGTGCCGCCCATGGACGTCCCGCGGGACGTCCTTCCGCTCACGCTGTCGGCGCCTTGCGCCTTCGCTCCGCGTGGGCCTCGCAGTGGCTCGGACGCCCCTTCGGGCTTGCGGCCTGCGGCCGATTTCGCGGCGATCTCCACCTTCTTGCGGTGCTTGCCGGCCTTGGAGGCGACCTCGCGCTGGCTCTCGAAGGCGGAAGCCTCGGCATCGGCCTCGAGCTGTTTCACCCAATCGGAGACGTTGCCGGATAGCGGCGTTCCCGACAGCGGCGCCTGCGGGGCTTCCTCGAAGCCGCCGGGCACTGTGGTTTTCCTGGGGGGATTTTTTGCAGACTTCTTCGGATCCTGGGCCATGGCGGGAATATGGACAGAGTCATAACGAAAATAAAGGGGGAATGAGTACAAAAGGGAAACGAAATGCATGGATTCTTCCGGGTGTTTACCGGTCCTGGGGCGACGGTTTGCCCATGTCGGTGGCCGAGCTTGCCCGCCAACGGGGAGAGGTAGTCTGCGGGCGCATGTGCGACCCCCGATCTAGCAAGATCAACTGGAGCTTGCAGTCGTTCCAACTGCTGCATCTTGCCGTCATCGGTTCCGGCTCAAGAAAACAGCCGGCAATGACGCCAGTCGCAGCTGAAAGCGCGACGCTTGCATCGTGTGCATCTTGGCTTCCCTATGGCCCGGCGGAAGCAGACTACCAGCCCGTTCGCCTTGGCCAGGCAATGCCCACCGTTTCCTCGTCTTCCTGTCGGCTCACGGCAGCTTTCGACGGGTGACTTCCGGTGTGTCGGTGCATTGAGTTGTCTATCTGGCGTTGTATTTGCGCCTGCCGTTCGTGAGGCAACATGCCCGGCGCATCTGGCGTTTTGGACGTATTGTTTTCGCGCCGGCAACGGGGAGGGGTTAGCTTTTGCTAGTTCTGGTTGCCGCCGGTTACCTCGAATGGGCGAGCAGACATCCGGCCATGCCGCGTGGTAAAAAGAGTGGTTTGGAGGGGCTCATGTCGCGTTTGCGCAGTGCCGCACTCATCGCTGTTAGTGCCACGCTTTTTTGTCCAGTGCCGAGCTTTACTGCCGAGCCCATTGGCCAGGCAGTCTCGATCAGGACGGAAGTCTCCGGCAAGAGTGGTCCGTTGGCGGTCAGGGACCCGGTCTACCGGGATGAACGGATCCGGACGTCAAAGTCCGGCCTTGGACAATTCGTCTTTCAGGACGGGACCAAGCTGGCTGTCGGCTGGGGATCATCCGTGGTCATCGATCAGTTCGTCTATGAAGGCAGCAAGTCGGTGAAGAAACTGACGATCATGGCCGCCAAGGGAACCTTTCGCTGGGTCAGCGGCAAATCCAAACATTCGGCTTACGAAATCGTCACGCCGGCCGGCACCATCGGCGTGCGCGGCACGGCGTTCGATTTTTATGTCGGCAGCGATGGAACGACCGCGATGGTGCTGCTCAGCGGCGCGGCGAGCTTCTGCGGCGCCGGCGGATGTCGCCAGCTGACGCAGCGCTGCGACTGTGTGGTGGCAAAGCCCGGCGGCGCCGTCAGCCAGGCCAGCCGTGTCAACCGCCGTACGCTGCAAGCACTCGGCAACGCCCAGGCCTTGCCGTTCTTGTCTGGCGGCCAGCGGCTTTCCGGCGCCATGGGTTGGGCCGGAGGCGGCTGCGGGCTACGGGCTGCAATCCAGCGCGAGAGTTCTCCGGCGCAGCAACCGGATCCGGTCGTCCGCGAAGAGCCTAAGCCGGAAACGCCGCGACCACAAAAGCAGCTTCGCGAACAGGGCCATGACAAGCATGATCGAGGTGTGAAGCACGATCGAGGTGAGAAGCATGATCGCGGTGGCGAGAAGCACGACCAGGGCCGCGACAAGCAGGATCAAGGCGGCGACAATCAGGATCAGGGCGGCGACAACAACGACACCGGACCTGGCAGCACGGAACAGAGCAGCGGCAATCAGACCAACGGCACTCAGAGCAGCGCCGGCCAGAACGTCGGCGCCCAGAGTGGCGGCAACAGCCAGGATGGCGGCAAACGCGGCGGTGGCGACCGTGGTCGCAACACCGGTGAGTAGCAGGAGACCGCGCAATAGGTGCCCCACCGGGCTGCCAAACGCGTCCTTGATGGTGACAATGACGATTGATCGCTACTCGGCGATTCGGCTTTCCTGCTCGGCGGGAACATCGATGAAATGCTCCGCCCGGCGAGTGATCCTGCCGTAGAAGGTCACCAGACCCGGCGTGATCGCCGCCGCCTTGAGCTTGGCGGCATTGGCCAGGCTGCGGCTGGTCGAGGCGCGTGCACGCAGGTTTTCGATCAGCCTCGAATGTAGTCTGTGCAACTCACCGAAGTCGAGCGAAGAGGCGACGCCTTCGTCGCCGGCGACGGCAAAGAGCCGGGTTCGCGTCGTCTTTCCCTTCAGCCCCAGGGCGCCTGCTTCCAGCAGCGCGCAACCGGGCAGCGCCTGCGCCGTCGCTTCCGATACGAGAATGTCGAAGCTCACCTCCTTGCACGCCGCCTCGATGCGGGCGGCGATGTTGACCGTGTCGCCAACAGCCGAATAGTTGAAGCGCGTCTCGGCGCCCATGTTGCCGACACAGGCGATCCCCGTATGGATACCGATGCCGATACCGACCGCCTGCGTCGCGCCGAAACCGAAGGCGTCGTCGGCATTGAGCCGCGCCAAGGTCTCACGCATGCCGAGCGCTGCCCGCAGCGCCTTTCGCGGATGGTTGGCGACATCGACCGGTGCGTTCCAGAAGGCCATGATCGAATCGCCGATGAACTTGTCGAGCGTGCCCTCATTGGCAATGACGTGCCGGCTCAGCGCATCGAGCAGGGTGTTGAGAAAGGTAACGACATCGGTCGGCGCCATGCGCTCGCTGATCTCGGTGAAGCTGCGCACGTCGACGAACATGACCGTCAGTTCTCGATCGTCGCCGCCGAGCCGAAGGGCGTTGCGATTGTGTTCGATCCGATAGAGCAACGACGGTGAGAGATAGCGGCCGAAGGCCTGGCGAACCTCGCGGCGCTCGCGGTCGGTGACGAGGAAGCGGAACGCCGTGGCCGAAAAATGGGTGATGGACGCCGCAAGGATCGGCGCCAGCGGATCGAAGAGCAGGCCGGCATAGGCGAACGCGACCCATGAGGCGACGAGCGCCAGCGCCGTGATCGCCATGCCGCAGGCAAGCGCCATGACGGGACTGACGAAAGTCGTCAACAGCACGAGCAGGCAGCCGGCAATCGCAATCGCCAGGATTTCCAGGCCATTGGCCCAGTCCGGGCGAGAGAGATAGTGGCCGGAGAGGATCTGCTCGACGATCTGAGCATGCAGCGAGACGCCGGGAACATTCTGGCCGAGCGCCGTCGTGCGAACGTCCTGCAGGCCGGCGGCGGAGGTGCCGATGAACACGATGCTGCCTTCGATTGCCGCGCTGACGTCGGGAGACATGTCTCCATCCTCGAGAATGCGCCGTGCGGAGACATAGCGCTCGGTTGTATCGGGACTGACGTAGAGCCAGAGTTCGCCGGCGGCGGTCAAGGGCACGACGAAATCGCCGATCTTGGCAGCCGTCATCGTATCGGGCAGGTCGGGCGCGCCGGCGATGACATAGGTCGATGCGCCTTGCGCCACACGCAGCGCCTCCATTGCGAGACTAGGGTAGAGTTGCTGGCCGTCGCTCAGGAACAGGGGCACCGCTCGCACGACGGCCGAGGAGTCGCTGGGGTTGAGGCTGATATGGCCAAGACCGGCGGCATTGCTCTCCAGTTGCGGTCGCAGCGGCGTGGCCGACAGAATGCGCGGCGGTGCGCCGATCGGACTTTCGCCGGTGAAGGCGAAGCCCGCCTTGACCGGCGGCAGGTAGCTTCCTTCGTTGGTCAACCCGAAGCCGAGGACGACGGGCTTTTCCGCGATCGACTGTGCAAAGACCTCGTCATTGTCGGGCAGGCGCTCAAGCAGCGTGGGATCGATCTCCGGCACGTCGCGCAATACGTTGCGTGGCGACAGCCGATCCGGCTCGGCAAACAGGATGTCGAAGGCGATCGCCGACGCCCCCATCTCCGCCAGCCTGTCCGTCAGCTTCGCCAGCCGGTCTCGCGGCCAGGGCCATTGCCCGAAGGCGCGCAGCGAGGCTTCGTCGATATCGACGACCTTGACCGGCATCGGCTCGTAGGCGCGCGGGGACAGCCGCTGATATTCGTCGAAGGTGACGTCGCGCGCCTGTTTCAGAAGCTGCGGATCGCTGGCGCGCAGCAATGTCAGGACTACCACGACGGCCAGACCGATCACGACGCCGAGCTGTTGCGCACGTGTCATGGCGCCTCACGGTATAGCGGGCAGGCCCGCCTTGCGCAGCCCGTCGGTGAAATGCGCGTAGTCGGCGGGATCGACATAGGCGGTGAGGATCTGCCAGTAGCGCTTGAGATCAGAGGGGGCGTTGGCGATCGCCTCGTCGATAAGCTTGCAGGTATCCTCCGTGCGCCCGAGCTGGCCGAGGCAGGCGAGCACAACGACCAGATTGAAATAGGTGCGCCGCAACAGCAGTCCGCGCTCGGCATGGTGCTGCGCCTCCTCGTAATTGCCGAGATGATAGTGGGCAAGCGCGAGCCGGTTAAGGAAGAGATAGGTCAGCGGATCGTGCGGGCTCAGACGCAAGGCCTTGTGCAGTGGATCGAGCGCTTCGGCGAAGCGGCCGATGAAAATGCGGGCCCAGCCGAGTGCCATATAGGCCAATGCGAGATTGGGGTTGAGATCGATCGCCTGCTGCGCTTCGGCAACGGCCGCATGCGGACGATGGGCTGCGAAATTGGCAAGGCACATGACGTAGTGCGAATAGGGATCCCGATCTTCGAGCGCGATGGCGCGCTCGGCTGCGGCGAGCAGTTCAGTCCTGTCGCGGTCGATATCGTCGCTGAAGCCGAAGAAACATCGGGCGTAGAGCGAACGCGCCAGCATCATATGGGCGCGGCCGAAATCCGGATCGAGCGCGATGGCACGACGATGCCAGTCGATCGCCTCGGAGAAATGCGCGGCCGTGTCCTGGGCGTTGTGCAGCAGCGTGCCGCGCATATGGCATTCGTAGGCGTCGAGGTTCTCGGTGCCGCGCAACAGCGCTCGCCGATTTTCGCCGATCAGAATTTCCGGCTCGATGGCGGCGACGACGTGCTGGGTGAGTTCGTCCTGGATGGCGAAGATGTCCGCCACTTCGCGATCGAAGCGCTGCGCCCAGAGATGCACGCCGGTCTCGGCCTCGATCAATTGCCCGGTGACACGCACGCGGCTTCCTGATCGGCGCACGCTGCCCTCGACGATGTAGCGCACGCCGAGATCGCGGCCGATCTGCTTCGCGTCCGCTGCGTGCCCCTTGTAGGCGAAGGAGGAGTTCCGCGCGATGACGAAGAACCAGCGACAGAGCGAGAGCCCGGTGATGATGTCCTCGGTCAACCCGTCGGCGAAGTAGTCCTGGCCGGGATCGTCCGACATGTTGAGGAAGGGGAGCACGGCGATCGACGGCTTGTTCGGCAGGCGGAGCGGCATGCCGGGCAGGTCGGGCACCGTCGGGTCTTCGCGCCAGTCGACGCTGTGCACCAGCACCGGCCGCGGCATGTTCTTGAGCGTCTGCTCGCCGAGCTTGACCATGGGGAAGTCGAGCTTGCCCTCGATCTGGTCGTGCAGCGTTCCCGAGATGCAGACGCCGGCCGGTCGCGCCACCTGCTGCAGCCGCGCTGCGACGTTGACGCCGTCGCCCAACAGGTTTGTGCCTTCGACCACGACGTCGCCGAGATTGATGCCGATGCGGAACTCCATGCGTTTCTCCGGCGCCAGATCGGCATTGCGGCGTTGCAGGGCGCGCTGGATAGCAACGGCGGCGCGGACCCCCTGGACGGCGCTGTGGAACTCGGCGACGACGCTGTCACCGGCAGTGCTGAAAATGCGACCGCCATGCTCGGCGACGAGGTCGCCGATCGTGGCGCAATAGGTGCCCAGCGTCGCAAGCGTACCTTCCTCGTCGGTCGCGACGAGGCGACTATAGCCAGCGACATCGGCAGCGAGGATGACTGCGAGCTTCCGTTCCAAAGGGGCAAGCCCCTCCCGCGGCGTACAGCTAGAGGAAATTAAGGGTAACGTAATTTAGCAATATCTAGAAGCGCGAAAAGCGCGGCGATCGTGTGTCGGCATCGATTGCTGCGCCGATTTTGGGGCCATTTGCGGGCCGAAGGCGCTTTCGCCCGTGGATTGCACGTTTGAAGCGATGGAAGGACCTGCGTTGTGTTGGGGGCCTCAATCCCTGTTTCCAGCCGGCGACGTAACGTGCGAAGTTTACCGGCAGCGAGTGGCCGACGGCGACCGCAAAGCGCGAATCCAGCGTGAGGGAAAGCATCTTGATCATCGCGTGCCTGCATACCGCCGACAGCAACGTCGCCGTCTTCGAAGCCGCCGCGCGCGAACTCGGCCTTGCCGCGGGCGTGCTTCGCCATGCGGTGCGGCCGGACCTGCTCGAGGCTGCGGAACGGGCAGGCGGGCTCACCGACGATATAGCCGAGGAGACGGCTGCAGCGCTGACGGCGCTTGCAGGCGGCGCCGACGCCGTGCTCCTCACCTGTTCGACGCTCGGGCCGAGTACCGCGATCGTGCGTGAAGCGCCGGTGCCGGTGTTGCGGACTGATGCCGCGCTTGCCGAAAAGGCAGCGGCGATCGGAGAAAAGGTGGTGGCGCTCTGCGCCGTCGAAACGACCGTGGCGCCGACCACTGCGCTTTTTGCCGAGGCCACGAAGCGAAAGGGTGTGGCGCTCGAGGTGCGTCTCGTCGCAGGCGCATGGGGTCTGTTCAAGGCCGGTGACCGCGATGGCTATCTCGCCGCAATCGCCGATGCAGCCGACGCCGCCTATAACGATGGCGCGGCGATTGTCGCTCTCGCTCAAGCCTCCATGGCCGGGGCGGCCGAGCTTGTGCGTCGAGGAACGCGCCCCTTGACGAGCCCGTCTGCGGGGCTGAGCGCCGCGTTGGAACAGATCGCGCAGATGGCCTCGCGGGTTGCGCGATGAGTAGAGTGTTTGATTGTTGATTCAGGTGTTTAGGGCGAAGATTTAAAATTCGGAATCCGGTTGCCGGCATCACGGATTGCCGTGACGCGGCGGGTCTATGCGGAGAGGATCTTTCGCCCAGCAGCCAATTTTGGAACCGTGCTGTCTTCCTTTCAACCCCGCCGGCTTGATTGCCCCAGACGTCGACCTCCATCGGGCGCTATGCCTCGATGGTCATTCGCGCCATCCAGAGGCGTTCGGCGCCGCCTTTGAAGATGAGGCGAAGCAGCCGCTCGACTGGTTCGTCAACCGGCTGACCATCGCCACGGTCATTGGCGGTTTCGATGCTGCCGGCGGGCTTGTGCGTTATGCGCCTGACGGTTCCGCCGGGGGCGGATCGCGTGTGGTTGGCGAAGATATGGGGATAAGCGTTTGTCTTCATGGAGAAAACTCTAGAAACGTATCGTCGTTATCGCTTACTTGGGCGTTCTATCGAAAGACTGTTTCGACGGACCAAATTCCGTCGATAGGATGCCGCCATGAACGCCCTGATACGACTGACCCGTGAAGACGATGCGCCAGCGCTGCCCGATATCGAGAGATCGTCGGGTGAGGCATTTCGCACCGTGCCCGAGCTTGCCTGGATTGCTGACGACGACGTCCAGTCGGTCGCATCGCATCTGGAATTCGTTCGCTCCGGTCTTTCCTGGGTTGCGGTCGACGATCGCGACCGCCCGCTTGGATTTCTTTGCGCCGAGATCAGCGATGGTGCTCTGCACATCTGGCAGCTCGCGGTGCTGCACGAGCGGCAAGGCCTTGGACTTGGGCGCGCCTTGTTCGCAGCCGCTATCGCGCATGCGCGCGACCGCTCGCTTGGCGAGGTGACGCTGACCACGTTCCGCGAACTCGTCTGGAACGAGCGCTTCTATCGCAAGCTCGGCTTCCTGACGCTCGGCGAAGAAGAGCTCGGCTCGCGGCTGGCCCAGATCCTGGCGAAGGAGGCGACAAACGGCCTACCGGCCGAGCGGCGCTGCGCGATGCGCCTGTCGCTCGACGGTGCGCAGCCGGACATGCGCGACGATAGCCTCGTTCGTTGACCGCAGATCTTTCCGTCGTCGGCTAACGTCTAACTGCGACCACCTGACCGCGGGTGAACTGCGAAACCGTGACGCGACCCGATTGGTTGCCGCCAATCACCTTCGCCGTCGATTTGGACAGGGCGGAGATGATGCCGACGTGATAGCTGCGGCCGGTGCGCACAACGATGATGTCGCCGGGACGGGCATAGGACAGCTTGACCGGCGCGCCGAAACGCAGCCAGGAGCGGGCGATGCCGAAGCTTTGTGGCGGTGTTCGGCCAGCCTTACGGGCTATCAAGCCCATGAAGTGGCCGCACCAGGGGGTGCGGGCCGGATTGATGCCGAGCGCGGTCCGGAGCCGCTTGTTGTTCTTGACCTCGTGCAGGCCGTTATATTGCTGGGCCTGGGCCAACATGCCCGCCGTGGCCACATCCGGTGTCAAAAGCGCGACATAGGCAGCCGCGAGAAACGCCAGGACCTTCATGGTCAGGTCTCCTTGCCAAGTTGTTTGGTGCGTGCATCCCGGATGTGCCTGGCGATCGCCGAACACTGCCCCCGGTTTTCATCTGCATCGATCACTGTTTTCGGGGATATCGGCGGTTCGCGCCTCGTGCGTTGCACCTTGAACGCAGCATCAGCGCGTCGGCGAACCGCGATGAAACGCGGTGCCAACTTCACGGCGATTGCCGTCGGAGTGTGGTATTCCCCTGCCTGTCCCGTCGGACGGTGCGCGGACTTTGCTCACCGTCTGGTGCAAAATTGTGGCAAAGGGCAAAAAATACGAATATTCGTGCGCAATCTAATCCATTTGGGTTAGATATCGCCGTGTTTTCTGGGTTTGGTGCGTTATTTTTGTGTTCTGCCTGGCCCCTGGCGCAGGCACCGCGATCCATTGATCGCATCTTCGGGCCCTAATTAAGGCAGCAATGTCAATTGTAGCCGAATGCGGCAGAACGGGCAAAGCCATGGAAAGGAACAGGAATCGACGCGGGCGGCCGCAAAGGTCGGGCGACCGCGCACCAAGGCGCCGGAGGTCGGGCGGCAGAAGTTGATGGATGCCGGCGCGTCGCTGTTCCTCGAACGCATAACTCCATGCGACGACGATCAGCGGCATAGCTGCGCCGACCGGCGCAAATTAACGTCTTTACAGCAGTTACCGGGATTTTTTCAACGACAAATTCAGGTCTCGTGCGCTGCCGATCGCGCGTCTCAGATGATGTTTGCGCTTGTCATAGCGCGAGCGGCAAGATCATCCTGCCGGAACGATTCGCGCCTTCGAGGATCCTCATGTCGTTCTCCATCAATCCGGCCTATCTCTGGCCGATCCTGCTGCTCCTGATCTCCAACGTCTTCATGACATTCGCCTGGTATGGGCACCTGAAATACACGTCGTCGCCGCTGTACATGGCGATCGTCGCCAGTTGGGGCATTGCCTTCTTCGAATATTGTCTGGCCGTGCCGGCAAATCGTATCGGCCACGAGGTCTACTCCGCGGCACAGTTGAAGACGATGCAGGAGGTAATCACGCTCTTGGTGTTCGCGGCGTTCTCGGTCTTCTGGCTGAAGGAATCGATCGGCTGGAACCATCTCGTTGGCTTCTCCCTGATCGCCATCGGTGCCTCGTTCATCTTCAAGGGGTGAGCGGGTCAGCCTACTGCATAATTCCTTAAATCGAATCTGCTTTAGCGGTAAAATTATGCAGCTAGTTCAAAGCGTTACAGCGTTCTTGGCGCGTCCTGTTTGACGCGCGGCGCTGTAATGGCGTCATCTGTCCGTCAGGACGCTGTCGCTGCAGGTGAACCCGCCGTTCGCTGAACGGTTCGCCTGACGCGACATGGGAGCCAGTCAGACGATCGTAGATTGTCTGGCCGCGCCAGCGCATGAAGGGAAAAACCCACCAGATCAGAGCGAAAAGCGTGAAGACCAGAAAGCTGGCCAACAGGATGACCTGGGCGGGAGCGCCGAAAACAGTCACGGTTTCGACTGCATCCATCAGAATGTCGCCGGTGCCAAAGATCGCTAACGCCGACAGGAGCATCATCGGCGCACCGAATACAGTGAGCAGTATTGACGGCAGCATCCGTAACGTCTCTCGCTTGGCGGCCGAGGCAAACGGCAGCGGTTCGCCGTTGCCCTGAACCACGCGCAAGGCGAGCAGCCGTTTGCCGGGCGTGGTGCCGAAGCGTGCTATGAAGCCGGCACTGCACAAGCAGAAGAAAACCAGCGGCGCGAGTTGGTCCAGAACGCCGCGTCCGACCTGCATGGATTCAAATTCAATCGGCTTGCCGGTCTCGTCGATCGCAAGACTGATCGAGCGTTGTGCCGGTTTGTCATCAACATCGATCAATGTTGAAACGAACGCCCTGCCTTCGGGCACTCCCCATATGGACGTCATGCAGATCTGGTTCTCACGCGTCTGTCCTGTGGCGAGCGGCCATTCGCGGTCGATTCTATCTGCAAGCGCGCTCTGCCCGGCAGGTTCGCATTGGGTTGTCGCGGAAACGAAGAAGCGTGGCGCTCAGGGAAGAACGAACGCAAGGGTGACCGCAATAACGATTGCGACGACGTAAAAGAGCAGAGTGTCAATCACAAAGGCTGCGAAGCGGCGCCAGAAGAAACGCGGAGGAACGGTATCGGCGGTCGCTGAGTTCATGTTCCAACCTACTATGCGGGCAATGATTGCATTGCTTCCACGGAGGGTTGTGTTCGTCAATGGGCATCGTCCCAAACAGCGATCGAAAGCGGCACCTTATCCCCGGCCGAACAATCGATCCAGGATTTGCCCTTCGAGCCGGGCGGTTTCGGGGCTGCCATGTCGGCGCGGGCGGGCGAGCGGGATCGACAGGTCGAGCGCAATGCGGCCTTCATCGATGACGACGACGCGGTCGGCAAGCGCCACGGCCTCGGCCACATCGTGGGTGACAAGTACGGCGGTAAAGTTCTGTTGTTGCCAGATGCGCTCCAGGAGCTGCTGCATCTCGATGCGCGTCAGGGCGTCGAGTGCGCCAAGCGGCTCGTCAAGCGCCAGGATGAAGGGGTGAGCGACCAGCGCCCGGGCCAGCGCCACGCGCTGCTTCTGCCCACCCGACAGCACCGACGGCCATTCCTCAGCGCGGTCGACAAGACCGACGTCTTTAAGGATCTGGAGCGAGAGGTCGCGGGCGACTTCGCCCTTGGCGATGCCGGTGAGGCCGATTTCGACATTGCGGCCGATCCTCGCCCAGGGCAAAAGCCGCGGCTCCTGAAACATGATGCGGCTGCGCCGCTCCGACGCCCTGCCGCCGGCAACGGTCAGGGTGCCACTCGTTGGGCTATCCAGCCCGGCGAGGATGCGCAGCAAGGTGCTCTTGCCGCAGCCGCTCTTGCCGATAACGGCGACGAACTGCCCCTGCGGTACATCGAGATCGATGCCGTCGAGAACGGTCTTGTCACCGAAGCGTTTGGTGATGCCGCGGAGCGAGAAGGCGAGCGGAGCGTTTGTCGAAACTGGTGACGGCGAGGTGGGAGCCAGGCTGGTCGCGGGGGTGTCGCTCGCTTCCTGTTTCTGTTTTGGATGTAGGGCGATGACGGACATCGGGATTGCTCCATTTTTCCTCGGGATCGGGCTCGTCCAGTTCAACGGCAATCAGGCCGGCTGGAAGGCCGGGTGCCATTGCAGCGTCAGTCGCTCGAGCAACCGTGCGAAGCTATCTGCGAGTTTGCCGAGCAGCGCGTAGATCAGGATCGACAGGATGACGACATCGATCAGCAGGAACTCCCGTGCCTGCATCGCCATGTAGCCGAGGCCTGAGGAGGCCGCGATCGTCTCGGCCACAATCAGCGTCAGCCACATGATGCCGAGCGCATAGCGCAGGCCGACGAAGATTGCCGGCAGGGCGCCTGGCAGGATGACGCGGAAGAAGAGTTCGCGCCTCGACATGCCGTAGATCCGGCCCATCTCCACGAGCTGCGGGTCGACTCCCTGGATGCCGAGCAGCGTGTTGACGTAGATCGGGAAGAAGACGCCGAGCGCGACGAGGAACAGCTTGGCCTCTTCGTCGATGCCGAACCACAGGATGACCAGCGGGATCAGTGCCAGATGCGGAATGTTGCGCACCATCTGCAGCGTCGTGTCGGTCAGATCCCGGCTCAAGCGTGACAGGCCGTTGGCAAGTCCGAACGCAAAACCGATCGAACCGCCGATGACAAAACCCGAAAGTGCCCGCAGCGTGCTGATGCCGATGTTTTCGACAAGCTCTCCCGAGGCGAGGAGACGGACGAAGGCGGCAAGCACGGCCGAGGGCGGCGCCATCACGCTCTCGGAAATCAGGCCCGCGCGGGAAGCCGCTTCCCAGGCAAGGATCAGGGCGGCGGGCAGCAGCCAGCCCGCAAGGTTGCGCGCGACGGTGTTCGGTGCGGTTCTCACCATGGCTTAGGTCCTCGTCTGTTCGGGGCCTTCTGTCTTCGCGGCGCCGGCGCCGAAACTTCCGTCTCGACGCCGGCCGGTTCTCGCCTTGGGAGGGAGAGGGATCAGTTGCCCGGCGCCGTCCAGACAGCATCGGAAATGGTGATCTGCTTGGGGATGAGCCCGAGCTTGAAGAAGCGATCGGCGGTCTGCTGCTGGCCGGCGACGATATCGTCGGTGATCGGCCCGATCGAAAAGACGCTGCGGTTCGCCGCGATCGTCTGTGCCTCAAGCGGCACGCCGGTCACCTCATGCAAGGCGGCCGCCACCTTGTCGCGGTTGGCGTCGGCCCAGACGGAGGCCTCCTTCAGCGCTGCAATCGTGGTGGTGACGGCGTCTGCATGGTTGGCAGCGAAGTCGCGGTTGGCGAGGAAATAGGTGTTGACCTTCAAGGTCTCGGCCGACGTCGTCAGAATGCGTGGCTTGTAGCGCGTTTCGGCGATGGCGAAGAATGGATCCCAGACAGCCCAGGCATCGATCTTGTCGCTGGCGAAGGCGGCCGCCGCATCGGCGGGGCTCAGATAAACAGGGGTAACGTCGCCGAAGCCGATGCCTGCCTTCTCCAGAGCAGCGACCACCAGATTGTGGGCGCTGGTGCCCTTGCCGACACCGATCTTCTTGCCCTTGAGATCCGCGAGCGTCTGGATCGGCGAGCCCGGCTTGACGAAGATCGCTTCGCCCTTGCCGTTCGACGGAAGTGCAGCGGCATAGACGATCGCCGAGCCGGCGGCCTGGCCGAAGATCGGCGGTGCGTCGCCGGTCCAGCCGACATCGATGGAACCGACGTTCAACGCTTCGACCAGCGGTGGCCCGGCGGTGAACTCCACCCAGGAAACGGCGATGCCTTTCGGCTCCAGCGCTTTCTCGATAACCTTCTGCTGCTGGGCGACAACAGGCAGGCCGGTCTTTTGGAAGCCGATGCGGAATTCCTTCAGCTCTTCGGCCATGACGCCGAAGGAGGCCAGTACTGCGGCGGTGAAGAGGCCGGTGCCGAAAAGCCGTCTGGTCAGTTTGAACATCTGTCCCGCTCCTGTTTGCTGGCGGGCCTAGGGCGCCGTCCGGTGAACTGGGATCAGTGTAAGAGAAGAATATAAAATTTATGGAGTTTGTTTGTTTTGTTGTCGGCGCATTTTGCGGAACGCTTTTGCGGCAGGAGAGGCAGCTCGGGAATAACGTCATTGTGGTGGTCAAGAACAGCCTTGGCGGTGTTCAATCCAAGAGGTCGAAGGCGCGGTACATCCAGACAAGCTGATAGGTGACGGCGCCGATGAGGAACGCGGCATGGAAACGCCGGTTCGGCGTCCAGGCGGCGATCAGGCAGAGCACAATGTAGGTCACGTTGCGGATCGGGTATTCCAGTCCGTAGGACGTGAAATAGGCCTTGCCCTTGAGCGCGGTGTCGACGAGGTCGACGGCAAAGGCGAGTGCCAGAAACGCAAAGAACCAGCTTCGCCGCGACATGAAGTAATGCTCGTAGTCGCTGTAATCCTCCAGTGTCGTCGGAAACAAGAGCACGCAAAGAAAGAAGAAGACGCAGCAATAGAGGATGAGAAAGAGATAGACGGTGACGTCAAGCACAGGCAGGGCATGGAGGTGGAATTCCCACCACCAGAAGTGCACGAGAAAGACGAACATGAACAGGACCCAGCCGAGGTGGATCCAGTAGACCCCGGTCTTTCCCGGATGCTGCACGAAGAGGGCAAGCCCGCTCAGCAGTCTCGCAAGGCTGAGACTGACGACCATGCCCATGACGACGCGGATATGCGAGAAAATCGCCGGATCAGGTAGGGTCGGATCCATGAACGCTCCTCCTATTCCTCCGGTACCGCCTTCGGCTTGCCATTTTCGTCGAGCGCGACCATGACGAAGATCGCGTCGGTCACCTTTTCCATCAGATGCGAGAGATAGCGCTGCGCCCAGGCCTCGACCTTGAGCGTCATCGATGTGCGTCCGACCTTGACGACATCGGTGTAGATGCAGAGCGTATCGCCGATCTTGATCGGTAGCGCGAAGGCCATTTCCTTCACCGCTGCCGTCACCACGCGGCCACGGGCCCGCTCGGCGGCGCGAATGCCGCAGGAAAGGTCCATCTGCGCCATGACCCAGCCGCCGAAAATATCGCCGGCGGCATTGGCGTCGGCAGGCATTGCGAGCGTGCGCAAGGTCAGTTCGCCGGTCGGTTTGTTGTCTGCGGTCATGCGGCCTGTCTCCCTGTGTCGGGAAAGATGTAGCGCATGGTTGCTTCGTCAGGGAAGAGCGGCGGGCGACAAATCGCGTTAGTCCATGATGGCGAACGCCATTCCTTTCGAAGGTGATAATTCAGAATTGTAAAAATTAGGGATCGTTTGTTAGGGGCTTTGCAAAGCGCGGTCCCTATCCTGCACGCTTCTACTGGAGGCAGGGGACTGGGGATGAAACGATTCAGGATTTCGGTGCGGCTCTACGCGCTCGTCGCGTTCGCACTTTTGACCATGGCGGCGGCGCTGACCTTCGGTCTGCTTCAGGCGCAGGACAAGCTCGTGGGCGAACGCAAGGCGATGCTGTCGGCAATGAACGAGAACGCCATTGCGGTGTTCGACGCCTACCACAAACAGGAAGTGGCCGGCACGCTGTCGCGCGAAGACGCGCAGAAGCGCGCCCTCGAAGCGATCAAGGCGATGCGCTACCAGGGCAGCGGTTACTTCTGGATCAACGACATGCATCCGACGATGATCATGCATCCGATCAAGCCGGAACTGGATGGCAGGGATCTTTCCGCCAACAAGGATCCCAATGGCAAGCACCTCTTTGTCGAATTTGTGAAGACGGTGGAAAAGAGCGGGCAGGGCTTCGTCGACTACTACTGGCCGAAGCCGGGCGCCGACGAGCCTGTGCTGAAGTATTCGCACCTCGCCGGCTTCAGGCCCTGGGGCTGGGTGGTCGGCACCGGCGTCTATTCCGACGACCTCACCGCCATGTTCCGTGAACGCGCGTGGCAGGTGGCCGGCATTCTTCTCGCCGCGGCGCTGGCGATCGTGATGGCGGCGCTGGCGATCGTGCGCAGCGTCGTCAAGCCGGTCGAAAAGCTGAAGGCCTCGATGCGGTCGATTGCCGATGAGGACCTGTCATCCGAAGTGCCGGAAACCGACCGCGGAGACGAGATCGGCCAGATGGCCAAGGTTCTCGTCGTGCTGCGCGACTCGGTGCGCGAGCGACTGGAGCTGCGCTTCCGCGAGGCCGAGCAACAGGACAGGCTGGCGTCCGAGCGGCGCGGCAATGAGCAGCGCCAGCGGGCAACGGCCGACGCACAGGCCGATGCGATGGAGACAGTCGGTGCCGCCCTCGAACTGCTGGCAAGCGGTGACCTGACGGCTGAAATTGGCGATATCGCCCCTGAGTACGGCAAGCTGAGGCAGGACTTCAACACGGCCGTTGCTGCTCTGCGCGATGTCATCGGTTCAATCTCGCATTCGACCGAGATCGTCACCGCCAGCGCTGGAGACATTTCGGAGGCGGCCAACAACCTGTCGCGCCGTACCGAACAGCAGGCGGCGGCACTGGAAGAGACGGCAGCTGCCCTCGACGAGATTACGTCGACGGTGCGTCATTCCTCCGACCGGGCCAACGAAGCGCGCAACATGGTCGATGAGACCAGGGCGAGTGCTGCGAAATCCGGCGGCATCGTGCGCAATGCCATCGACGCCATGGGGCGGATCGAGACCTCATCGAGCCGGATCAGCCAGATCATCGGCGTGATCGACGAGATCGCCTTCCAGACCAACCTTCTGGCGCTGAACGCCGGCGTCGAAGCGGCGCGGGCAGGCGAAGCCGGCCGTGGCTTTGCCGTGGTTGCGCAGGAAGTGCGCGAACTGGCGCAACGTTCTGCCGGTGCCGCCAAGGAGATCAAGGCACTGATCGGAACATCGGTGCGCGAAGTTGGCGCCGGCGTCGAGCTCGTGCGCTCGACCGGCGATGCGCTGACGGAGATCGAAGCGCTGGTCAACCGCGTCAACGAACAGGTCGCCTTGATTGCAACGGCAGCCCGCGAACAGGCGACCGGCCTGGCGGAGGTCAATACCGCCGTCAACAGCATGGACCAGATGACCCAGCAGAACGCCGCCATGGTGGAGGAGACGACGGCAGCAAGCCAGACGCTCGCAGCCGAGAGCCGCGAACTGAAGATGCTGCTGACCAAGTTCCGGTTGCGGGAAACAGCAAGGCAGACCGCTTACGGTCGCGCTGCCTGAGCACGACGCCAGCGTGATCAATGAAGGGCCTGTGTGCGGCAGCACGCGGGCCTTTCTGCATTTCGGACTGTATGCGGCACGCGCCGATCAAGCTGAAATTTGAGTGCGGTGTGAGGCGGGTTCGGCTTGCTCCCGTTCGTTGACGACCGAGCAGTTCAACCATTGGTTTGTCGAAGCGGGAGCGGGCTTGACCAATCCGTGTGCGGAGATAGATACGGCTGAACGGGAGGTGGAATGACGCGGCATGGCGCCGGGTCGCCTGTCTGCCGGTGTTAGAGGGATATTGATGGCGCTTCTCAGACTTCTTTTTACGCGGCCGGGGGCGGCAATTCTGTTGGCATTCGGATTTCTGTCCGCGTGTACCGTCGTGGTTGACGAGCCGAGGCCCGGTCCGGGGCCGATCCGTCCGCCGATGTGCACGATGGAATATGCGCCGGTCTGCGGGGCGCGGGGCAACCGCACGCGTACCTTCTCGAATTCGTGCCAGGCGCGGGCCGACGGCTTCAACGTAATCCACCGCGGCGAGTGCCGCCCGGATTACCGTCCGCCGGAGCCGCAGCCGCAGGCCTGCACGCGTGAATATGCTCCGGTGTGCGGCCAGCGCGGTCGCCAGCAGCAGACGTTCTCGAATGCCTGCATGGCGCGGGCCGATGGCTTCCGGGTGGTTTCGCCAGGCGAATGCCGCCGCGACGACGACCGTCCGCCGCAGGGCCAGTTCTGCACCCGCGAATACGCACCGGTCTGCGGTCAACGCGGCAGCAGAGTTCAGACCTTCCCGAATTCCTGCGAAGCGGGCGGCGCCGGCTTCCGGGTCGTACACCCCGGTGAGTGCCGCTAAGCACGCCTACTGCATGTTTCCTCAAATCGTATTCGATTTAAGGATAAAAACTGCAGCAATTCAAAGTGCTACAGCGACCTTTGCGCGTCTAATAAGACGCGCGGCGCTGTAAGCTGTAAGAACAAAGGCCCGCGTCGAGCAATCTGCGCGGGCCTTTTTGCGTCGGCATGCCATCGGTATCGCTGATGCCGGCGTCGCCGCGGAGAAAATCATGCCGCAGGTTTCATGCGTTACAGCGTCCTTTGCGCGTCAGCGCGGCGCTGTAAGCCCGACACGATTTCGACTGCCGACCTGCTTGATGTTGGGTGTGCCTCGCAAGGCTTCATTTACCGTGTTTGCATAAAATAGGTTCCAAATCGGGCTTTTTCGGCGGCGTGCCCGGTTTGCGACACAGGCGGCCTGCACCGTTTTGATTTCGGGTGGGTGCGCACGTATGGGCTTCTTCGAAAATCGATGCCGATTTTCGGGCGCATACGCTGGATGAAGGCGGCAAATCGGTATGGCGTATGTTTCCTCACTCCATCGTCCGTTGGCGGCGCTCGCGCTGTCGCTCTCTCTTGTCGCCTGCACGACCGATGTATTGACGCCCTCGGCCCGTATCGACGGCGGCGAACGCGTCGGTGCGATCAGGCCCGTTCCTGTCGATGCCGTGCCCGAGCAGGAGGTAGCCGCCTATCCTTCCGGAGAGCCGGTTTCGACTTTCAGCAACAGCGGCGGCACAACAATGCCTGCCTCGACGCATCAGCAGAAACGCCGCGCCTTGCCGATGATCGACAGCGAGGAGGCGGCGCGTTCGGGCGCCCAGCAGGTCAACACTGGTTCGACCGCCATTCCGTCCGAAGGCGTCAACATGGATCAGATGCTTGGCGTGGAGCCGGTGGTCGGGCTGGCGGAGGAGCAGAGCAACGAGATCGCCGAGGGCAATGCCAGCCAGCCTGTCGTCGGTGGTATCGGCGAGGACAATGTCCGCCAACTTGGCAGTCCGCCGCAGACCTTGAACGAGGCGCAGGCGAGCCTTGGCGGCGACCCGGATCTGCCACCGCTGACGGAAGAACAGATTGCAGCCGAAGAGGCTGAGCGTATCCGTGCCTTCGAGCGGCAAAAGGCGATGCAGCGCGCTCAGGAGCCGCAGCAGGTGGCGATGCTGCCGCGCACCCGCAATCCGATGGCGGAGCCGGAATCACAATATACCGGCCAGATGCCTCGCTCTGAAGTCGCCTGCCGCCAGCGGCTGCGCAAGCTCGGCGTCGAGTTCCGCGATATCCCGCGCATCAGCAACGGCCCTTCCTGCGGCATCGACTATCCGATCGAACTCGGCGGTCTGTCGGGCGGCATCGACGTCAAGCCCGCCGTCAAGCTCAACTGCGAAGTGACCGAAGCCTTCGCGAAGTGGGTGAAATACGAGCTGGCGCCATCGTCGCGCTATCGCTACTGGTCCGGCGTCAAGACGATCAAGCCGCTCGGCGGCTACTCCTGCCGCACCATGAACTCGCGCCGGGGCAACCCGATGTCCGAGCATGCGCATGGCAACGCCATCGATGTCGGCAAGTTCGTGCTGAAGAACGGCAAGGAAATCGACGTGCGCAAGAAGGGCTTCTTCGCCTTTCGCGAGAAGGGGCTTTTGAAGGCCGTTCGCACCGACAGCTGCAAATACTTCAATACGGTTCTCGGCCCCGGCAGCGATCCCTTTCACAAGGATCATTTCCACTTCGACCTGCGGACGCGCAAGACCGGTTATCGTCACTGTGATTGAGCATCCGTCAGCATCGCGCCTATCGTGAGCCGGCAAAAAAAGAGGCCGGCGGAGGTGGTGCCGGCCTGTATCCGGAGAAAGGGGGAGGCTCCGGAGATCAAGTGATGCGTGCAAATCACGTGGCGGGCGTGCCGCGTGCCACGCCAAACTGATTGAAAAGCATCACCGTTTTGTGACAGAACTGCCGCGTCGGCGGCAATGTTGCGTTCGTTCGCCGGATTCCCACTATTACGATGGAGCACGCCGTGCCGCCGGTTTCGGAACTGATGATGTTTGCCCTGGCGCTGGCCGCCGCCGGCGTGGTCGCAGGGCTGCTTGCCGGTCTCTTTGGCATTGGCGGCGGAGCGATCCTCGTTCCCGTCTTTTACCAGGTCTTTGGGCTGCTCGGCATCGACGATGCGGTTCGCATGCATCTTTCGGTCGGGACGTCGCTTGCCATCATCGTGCCGACCTCGGTGCGGTCCTTCCTGTCGCACTACAAACGCGGCGTCGTCGACATGGCGCTGTTGCGAAACTGGACCATTGCCGTGCCGCTTGGCGCGATCCTTGCGTCGGTCATCGCGGCTTCTATCAGCAGCGGAACGCTTCGGCTGATCTTTGCGGTGATCGCGCTTGCCGTCGCCTTTCGCATGCTGCTCAACCGCGCGAGCTGGCGGCTTGGATCCGACCTGCCGGCCAATCCGGTGAAATGGCTGGTCGGCGTGGCGATCGGCATCCTCTCGGGGCTGATGGGCATCGGTGGCGGCGTTCTCAACAACACCTTCATGACGCTCTATAACCGCCCGATTCACCAGGCGGTCGCGACGTCTGCGGGCGTCGGTGTGTTGATCTCTATCCCTGGTCTGTTCGGCTACGTCTGGGCCGGGTGGGGCATGCCGGGCCTGCCGCCGTTTTCGACCGGCTTCATCAACTGGATCGCCGTTGGCCTGATCATACCGATCACCCTGCTGGTTGCGCCACTCGGCGTGCGCGCCGCTCACGCCATGAACCGCCGGCAGCTCGAGGTCGGATTCGGCATTTTCATGATTCTGATTGCAGCCCGTTTTTTCTACAGCCTGTACGGTTAAGCCGTTTTTATACCGTAGGTTTTAGCGCTTCCTCATGGTTGATTTCAGGAATCGACCCAACTTTGGCGCGTCGTTCTCCCGTGGTGCGCAATTGTAACAAGCTGAATTTGCGGTATTATTTTCTCTGTGAGGATCGGTGCGGGCCGAAGTGGGTCGGTAACGCGTTTGTGTGTCGTCTGGCTTGCGTATAAGTAATATGATATTATATTACTTCATATAACAATCATGGATAGAATCCGGGCTTGTCCCGGACGCATTGTTTTAGGGTTCTACTCACTCCTTGATACGACGGGAGGACGGCATGGGAACTGTGATGCGATTTCCCGGCGTGCGCGCCGACATGACCGCGCATGCCACAGAAGTTTCGAAGATCCTGCGCACGCTTGCCAATCGCAACAGACTGCTGATCGTGACGACGCTTCTCGAAGGGGAGCATTCGGTGGCGGCACTTGAGGAATTGCTCGGAATCCGACAGCCGACGCTCTCACAGCAACTGACTGTGCTGCGGGAAGCCGGCGTCGTTTCGACGCGGCGGCAGGCCAAGCAGGTTTTCTATCGCCTGAGCCATGATAAGGTCGCCCGGCTCGTGGGCACGCTTTGTCAAATCTTCTGTCGCGAAGGCGCGAAAAAATGAATGAGTACTGGAATGCGCTTGCCGGAGGCCTGCTGATCGGGCTTTCGGCGGCAATACTGATGGTGGCAAACGGACGTGTGGCCGGTGTCAGCGGAATTGCCGGCAGGCTGCTGCAGGGTGTGCAGGCCTCGACCGGCATCGTCTTCGTTCTTGGCCTGCTGGCTGGCCCGGTGATCTACCGTCTTTTCTCCGGCATCTGGCCAACCGTCACCGTCACCTCCTCCTGGCCGTTGCTGGTGGTCGGCGGGTTGCTTGTCGGCTTTGGCTCGCGCATGGGTTCAGGCTGCACCAGCGGACATGGTGTCGTCGGTCTCGCCCGGCTTTCCCGCCGGTCGATTGCAGCGGTTGCGACCTTCATGATCGCTGCCGTCGTCACCGTCTATCTCCAAGGTTTCGTCCAATGAACGGCAGCGCCTTCCCGCGCCTGTTGGCAACGCTTGCCTCCGGCGTGATCTTCGGTATCGGCCTGTCGCTCTCCGGCATGTTGGATCCGGCCCGCGTTCGCGGCTTTCTCGACGTCACGCGCGACTGGAACCCGAGCCTTGCCTTCGTGCTCGGAGGCGCTGTCGCCGTCTCGGCGCTTGGCGTTCTCTTGACCCGGCGCATGCGGCGCCCGCTGCTCGACGATGCCTTTCATCTGCCTTCGAACCGCGTGATCGACCGTCGCTTGATCATAGGCTCGGCGATCTTCGGTGTCGGCTGGGGCCTTGTCGGCCTATGTCCTGGCCCCGCGCTGGCATCGCTGTCGCTCGGGTTGCCGGCGACGGCACTCTTCGTGGTCGCCATGCTTGCCGGCATGGTGCTGCACGACCGGTTGCCGCGGGTGGGATCGCGTCAGCAAGGTGAGGGCCGAGGTCCGATCGGAATGGAAAGCGGCCGATTGTCCTGATGTTGACGCTCTGTCACCTTGTTTTTTGCGGGGCGCGGGCTGCAAATCGTGATGAAACGGCCCATATAGGCGTGACCTGCCGACTTCGCCCCCCGCATTCCGGATCAGCTTCATGGCACCAATCGTTTCCGTTTCCAATCTTTCGAAGACCTATGCCTCGGGCTTCAAGGCGCTGAAAGGCGTTAGCCTCGATATCGAGCAGGGCGAGATCCTGGCCCTGCTTGGTCCGAACGGGGCGGGCAAGACCACGCTGATCTCGATCATCTGCGGCATCGTCAACCCGAGTGGTGGTACCGTGACGGTCAACGGCCATGACGTCGTGCGCGATTTTCGCGAGACGCGGTCGATGATCGGTCTGGTGCCGCAGGAACTGACGACGGACGCCTTCGAGACCGTCTGGAACACCGTCACCTTTTCGCGCGGCCTGCACGGCAAGAAGCCGAACCCGGCCCATATCGAAAAGGTGCTGAAGGATCTGTCGCTGTGGGACAAGAAGGACAACATGCTGCGCGAGCTTTCCGGCGGCATGAAGCGTCGTGTGCTGATCGCCAAGGCGCTGTCGCATGAACCGCGCGTGCTCTTCCTCGACGAGCCGACGGCCGGCGTCGACGTCAGCCTGCGCAAGAGCATGTGGGAAGTCGTCGAGCGGCTGCGCGCCTCGGGCGTGACGATCATCCTGACGACGCACTACATCGAAGAGGCAGAAGAGATCGCCGACCGCATCGGGGTGATCAACGGCGGCGAGATTCTGCTGGTCGAGGACAAGACGGCGCTGATGTCGAAGCTTGGGCGCAAGCAGTTGCGGGTCGACCTGTCGCATCCGCTGGAAGCCGTGCCCGAAACGCTCTCGGGCTACAACCTGATGCTTGAGGGTGATGGTCATTGTCTGATCTACGATTATGACACCAGCGCCGACCGCACCGGCATAACCTCGCTGCTGGCGGCTCTTGCCGAGGCCGGCGTGCGCCTCAAGGATATTTCCACGCGGCAGAGCTCGCTGGAGGATATTTTCGTCGAGATCGTGGGAGCAGGACGATGAACATCGAAGCGATCAAGTCGATCTATTTCTTCGAGATGGCGCGCACGCGGCGCACCCTGTTGCAGAGCGTGGTGTCGCCGGTCATTTCCACCTCGCTCTACTTCATCGTCTTCGGCGCGGCGATCGGCGCGCGCATCCAGGAGATCAACGGCGTCTCCTATGGCGCCTTCATCACGCCGGGCCTGATCATGCTGACGCTTCTGACGCAGTGCATCGGCAACGGCTCGTTCGGCATCTATTTTCCGAAGTTCACCGGCACGATCTACGAGGTGCTGTCCTCGCCGGTCTCGATGATCGAGATCGTGCTCGGCTATGTCGGCGCGGCGGCGACCAAGGGGTTGATGATCGGCACGATCATCCTGTTGACGGCTTCGCTGTTCGTCGATCTTTCGATCGCCCATCCCATCGCGATGGTGTTCTTCTTCGTGCTGACAGCCGTGTCGTTCAGCCTGTTCGGCTTCATCATCGGTATCTGGGCCAAGGACTTCGAGCAGTTGAACCTGATCCCGATGCTGGTCATTCCGCCGCTGGTGTTCCTGGGCGGCAGCTTCTACTCGATCGACATGCTGCCGCCGTTCTGGCAGGCGGTCAGCCACTTCAACCCGGTGCTCTATCTCATCAGCGGTTTCCGTTGGAGCTTCTTTGAAGTGTCCGACGTCAACCCAGTCTTCAGCGCCGCGATCATCCTGGTGTTCCTGACGATCTGCCTGTCGGTTCTCGCTTGGATCTTCCGCACCGGCTACCGGCTGCGGAACTGACGGCGGAGAGCCAAAACCTGCGGGCGCCAGCCGATATCAGGCGGGCGTTGCGCCTGTGCCGAAGACGATAGCGGCGCCAACCAGGAAAATAGCGATCAGCGCTTGAAACAAAGTCCACACGACGCGCAGGGCCGCCTGTGATGTCGACAGACCGAGGTCGGACTTGAACCAGCGCGTTTCGACGATCACGTACCAGACGAACGCGACAAGGATGAAGGCGAGGCCTGCGGCAAGCGCCTTCTGGTTTTCCGCTCGGGAGAGCAGCGTACCGATGCTGAGTGCAAGCGCGAACGGCGCCGTGATGTAACATTGGCTGTAGAAGGGCGCCCTCAGCGTGTGTCTGGTCAGCCGCACGCCCTTGCGGTGCAGCAACTTGACTGCCATCAGCAGCGGCAGAATGCTGAAGGCGACGGCGCGAAACATCAACAGATTGGAATGGCTTGCAAGCAGCGGCGGCGGTGCCCAAGGCGTCGTCTGGTTGACAAGCCCGAGTTCGACGCCGTGGGCGAGCAGCAGAAAGAGTGGCGGGCTCAGCGTCTCGGTATATTGCTCGGACACATCGTCCGTCAGCTCCACATCAGCATAGCGCATCATCGCCTGCGGTTGCCGCAGTGTGCGCCACATCGTCAGCGGATAGAACAGCAGCCATGACACGAGTTCATAGAGAAGCTCTTCGATCGACTTCAGCAATCGCATGAAATCCATGAGGCGCTTCTCCTTGACGTCTGTCGTGCAAAAATAATCGGCGGTTTTGCGATGGCGATAGGCGCAGGCCGGATCTCGCCAACATGCACGAAGACGCGTTCGCCGCAAATGCCCGATCAATCGCGCAGTCGAAGCTCGTCGGTGCGCATCTGCAGGAAGTCGAGCGTCGAGAGGAAGGTCATGCCGAGCAGGCTCTGGTCGAGCTTGCCTTCAGCGGCGACCGTCGCACGGATGTCGTTGCGCACGATCGGGCCGATCGCGACCTCGGAAAGCAATACGGGTGCGGCCATCGCCTGCCCATTGGCGGTCATGACCGTCATCGTGTAGCTCAGATTCGCCGGATCGAGACCGATACGCTCAGCATCTTCATAGGTCAGCGCAATGCTGCTGGCGCCGGTATCGACCAGCATGTTGATTTCCTTGCCGTTGACCGCGGCATTGGTCTCGAAATGACCGTTGATCATCTTCTGCAGCACCACTTCCTGACGACCCTCGCTGTCGGTGATCACAGTCGCGCGGCCCGGCATCAGACCGGAGAGCACCCGGTTGCCGAAGCCCTGAAACTCGAAGCGGTAGACATAGGCCGAGACGAGCGCCAGCACGATGAGCAGCCAGATCGCAGCCTGTCGGGCGCCTTCGCCAAAGCGGCGGCGGCTTTGCCAGATGCCGGCACTCAAGAGCGTGGCAATTGCGCCGAGTGAAACGAGCTGGCCGAAATCGTCATTTGCCAGTCCGAAGGTGCGGCCGACGTCGTGATTGACGATCAGCAGCAGGAGGCCGATCGCAAGGATCGAGAGCAGGATCAAAAGACGTGTCATGCGTCGCCGCGTTCCCTGGCCATGCGCGCGCGGCGCGTTTCGCGCCGGGGCTTTCGCACCATTGTTTCAAGCCTTGCCGGGAGCGCCAGCATGATCGCGTGTCTGTCGGCATCGGTGTAGAGCGTCCAGGCGCCGATCTCGTTTCGTGTGCGACCGCAGCCGAAACAGTAGCCGGTCTTTTCATCGATAGAACAGACGAGAATGCAGGGAGATTCCATGGTCCTGAACTGACGGTCCCGGGTTGCGGCGAATGGGACTGCATGTTCCTCAAATCCCATCCGGTTTGGGGAAACATGCAGCATTTCAAAGTGCTACAGCGACCTTTGCACGTCTGACAAGACGTGCGGCACTGTAGCGTTGTTTCGAATGATTATATCGGCGTTTCAAACTGTCAGCGCAAGGGCGCTGAGAACAGCGATCTCCGTCAGTTGCTGGGTAGCGCCGATGGTGTCGCCGGTGTGGCCGCCGATCTTGCGGGTGGCCAGACGGCCGAAGGCGGCAACGGTTGCGATGAAAGCGACGAGCGAGAGGATGAGGGCAAGGGCCGGGGCCTTGGCGAAATAGAAGAGCAGCATGGCGGCGAGCACGCCCGAGGTAAGCGCGAAGGATGTCGCTGCCGGGTCCGGTTCGCCGGCCGAGGCGGCAACCCCGTCGCGGCGTGCCGGCGGCAGCCGTGACCAGTGCCAGACCATGGCCGCACGGCTGAGGGCGGCGGCACCGAGGATCATGAGGCCTGCGCCAGTCGGCGTGAACAGCGGCAGGAAGGATGCAAGCGCCGACACGCGAAGGCCGAAGGAAAGGATCAGCGCCACGGCGCCATAGGAGCCGATGCGGCTGTCCTTCATGATCACCAGCGCCGCCTCCCGGTCTCGCCCGCCGCCGAAACCATCGGCGGTGTCGCCGAGCCCGTCCTCGTGCAGGCAGCCGGTGATGAGCGCCTGCACCGCGACGACCACGAAAGCGGTGAAGAGGGAGCTGACCTGAAGCGCAATCAGCAAGGAGGCGACCGCGGCTGCGGGCAGGGCGATCAGCATGCCCGCCAGCGGAAAGGCGCGAACGGCGCGATTGAGCCGGCCGTCATAGTCAACAAAATGGCGTTGCGGCATGTGGATGCGGCTGAGGAAGGCGACCGAGCGCGCCACATCGTCACAAAAGTCGCGAAGATAGGTCATGGCCCCTCCAAATTCCGGTGCGCCGAATCGCCGCGCGTTCGGCGGATCATGCTCCGGCGACGCGGATTGGCGCAAATGTCGTTGCCCGAAATTTCCTCGCCCTCTATGAGGAGCGTGGATTGAACTTCACGAAATGCAAGGATTCTTCTCCATGAGCGCCAGCGGCCTGCCGTTTGATGATTTCCGCGAATTGTTGCGCAACCTGCCAGGCCCGAATTCGGCCGCGCTGGTTGCCGCGCGCGATCGCGATGCGCAACTGACGAAGCCGCCGGGCGCGCTCGGGCGGCTCGAGGAGATCGCCTTCTGGCTCGCCGCCTGGACGGGCAAGCCGCCGGCGGTCAACCGGCCGCTCGTCGCGATCTTCGCCGGCAACCACGGCGTCACCCGCCAGGGCGTGACGCCATTTCCCTCGTCGGTGACGGCACAGATGGTCGAGAACTTTGCCGCAGGCGGTGCCGCGATCAATCAGATCTGCGTCAGCCACGATCTCGGCCTGAAGGTCTTCGATCTGGCGCTCGACTATCCGACCGGTGATATCACCGAGGAGGCAGCACTTTCCGAGCGCGACTGCGCGGCAACGATGGCCTTCGGCATGGAGGCTGTCGCCGGCGGTACCGACCTCTTGTGCATCGGCGAGATGGGCATCGGCAACACGACCATCGCCGCGGCGATCAATCTCGGCCTTTACGGCGGTTCTGCCGAAGACTGGGTCGGTCCGGGCACCGGTTCGGAAGGAGAGGTGCTGAAGCGCAAGATCGCCGCCGTCGAAAAGGCAGTCGCGCTGCACCGCAACCATCTGTCCGACCCGCTCGAGTTGATGCGCCGCCTCGGCGGCCGTGAGATCGCGGCCATGGCCGGCGCCATCCTGGCAGCCCGCATGCAGCAGGTGCCTGTCATCATCGACGGTTACGTCGCGACGGCCGCTGGCGCCATCCTCAAGGCTGCCAATCCTTCGGCGCTCGACCATTGCCTGATCGGCCACGTCTCCGGCGAGCCCGGGCATATGCGGGCGATCGAGAAGCTCGGCAAGACGCCGCTGCTGGCGCTCGGCATGCGGCTTGGCGAGGGCACGGGTGCAGCCCTTGCCGCCGGCATCGTCAAGGCGGCTGCCGCCTGCCACGGCGGCATGGCGACGTTTGCGCAGGCCGGCGTCAGCAACAAGAACTGACGAAGAAACGGCGGGCCTTTGAGCAAAGGCCCGCCGTTTGCTGTCGATTGGCTGTCGTCGCTGCTTCGCTACGCGTGTCGGGCCTTGCTGGCCGCATTCTTCTCGCCTATCCAGAGGCGCAGATGCACGCCGCAGCCACCTGCCGGCGTCTCTGCAACCGAGACCGCCTTGCATTCGCCTCAATGACGATGTCGAAGCAGCGCAGTTTATAGCCAGTCGAGATGAAATGGACGCCAACAACACCACGCCCCGCCGCGGCCAGACCGGCCCCGTCGAAAAGCAGACCGGGATCCGCCATCTGTTCGCTGCCGCCAGCTATTCGCTGGGCGGCGCCAAACGGCTGATCGGCGAGGCGGCGTTCCGGCACGAGCTGATCGCCTTCGCGGTGGCGATGGTCGCGTTCGCCATCGCCGGCGCCACCTTCTTCCAGTATGTCGCCATGGCGATCCTGTTCCTGCTGATGATGGCGTTCGAGGCGATCAACACGGCGATCGAAGAGATCGTCGATCGCGTCTCGCCGGAAATCTCGGAGATGGGCAAGAATGCCAAGGACCTCGGCTCCTTCGCCTGCCTCTGCCTCATCGTCGCCAACGCCGTCTATGCCGGCTACGTGGTGATCTTCGTCGGCTTCATGAGCTGAGCACGAGAGCGTTTCCGGTTTCCACGGACTCGTAGAAACGCTCGATCTCCTTTTTCAACATTTCATTGCGGAAAACGCGTCGCATTTTTCCAAGGAATGCTCATCGGTCAGCCGGACTGATCCGATAAAGCACGTGCGGCCGCAGCGGATTGCCTTCGGGCACCGTGACGTCGTCGAAATCCTCAGCCGGATCGGTCCGCATTCCCAGCTTTTCCATCAATGCCCGTGAGGGATGGTTGATCTGCGAGGTGTAGCCGATGACTTCGGCAAGTCCGAGCGTCGTCCAGGCATATTGCATGCAAGCGCAGGCCGCCTCCAGCGCATAGCCGTTGCCCCAGTAGGGCCTTCCGAGGATCCAGCCGATCTCGACATGCGGACCATCAGGAATTTCGTTACCGGCAATGGAAAGGCCGAGCCCGCCGATGAGGGCCGCATCCGTGTTGCGCTCCAGTGCGATGAAGGCAAAGCCGTGTTGGCGCAAGTGGGCATCACACTCTGCGATGACGCCCGCGGTTTCTTCAGGTGTCAGGATGGCGGGATAGTAGTAGCGCCGGACTTCAGGATCGGCATTGATGACCGCAAAAGGCGAGACGTCGCGCTCCTGCCAGGGCCGGAGCCGCAGGCGTTGTGTCTCAATCTGCATGGATCAAGCGAAGCTTTTGCGGCGGCGGGCAGGGGCGGGCACATCCTCGACCGCGGGCAGGCTTTCGAGCACGCGGCGGGCCGGCAGGATGGCGATGGCTTCGGTGCCTTCGCGCAGCTTGGAGCGCAGGATGAACTCGCCATTGTGCTTGGCTAGGATCGCCTGCACGATCGGCAGGCCGAGGCCAGTGCCCTGTTCGGCGCTCTTGATGGCGATGGAACCCTGACCGAAGGCCGAAAGCACGATCGGGATCTCCTCATCGGGAATGCCCGGGCCATTGTCCTTGATCGAGAGATATTGACCGCCGCCGGCCGTCCAGCCGACCTTGACGGTGACTTCCCCGCCGGAACTGGTGAACTTCACCGCATTCGACAGCAGGTTGAGGATCACCTGGCGCATGGCCTTTTCGTCGACCCAGACGGCAGGCATGCCCTGCTCGAACTGCGCGTGGATGGCAATCGTCTTGGCGCGGGCGCGAAGCTGGACCATGCCGATGCAATCGTCGGCGATATCGACCAGGCTGACGGCCTCTTCGTTGAGGTCGTAGCGGCCGGCCTCGATACGCGACAGATCGAGGATCTCGTTGATCAGGTTCAGGAGATGTTCGCCCGAGCGGTGGATGTCGCTGGTATATTCCTTGTAGGTCGGGTTGTTGAGCGGCCCGAGAACTTCGGTCGACATGACCTCGGAGAAGCCGAGAATGGCGTTGAGCGGCGTGCGCAGCTCGTGCGACATCGAGGCGAGGAACCGCGACTTGGCAAGGTTCGCTTCCTCGGCGCGCCGACGGGCTTCGTCCGACATCGATTTTGCCACTTCGAGCTCGGCAATCAGGTCGTCCTTCTCCGATTGCATCGACAGAATGTGCACATTGGCGCGGTTCATGCGGTCGGTCATGAAGACGAGGAACAGCAGAGACAGCGAGATCACGCCGGTGAGACCGACGTGAACCGGATCGGCCGTGGTCAGCGAGGAAAAGGCGAGAGCGGCGACGACAGGTACGAACGTGTAGAGCAGGGCATTGCGCAGCAGGAAGGTGCCCATCGCGGTGGCAGCAAGCGCGATCAACAGGCCGGCGCCTTCGAACAGGCCATAGCGGATATCGCCGCAGGTTGCGCAGTCCTGCGTGACGAACGTCGCCCAGCAAAGGCCCATCAGCAGCTGGCCGATCAGGAAGCGGCGGCGCCACACCGGCACCTTATCGGCGGCGATGTCCTCCTTGCGCGCCTTTCGCGCCAGGAAGACGGTGACGGCGTGAGTCGAAAGCGTCATCACGGCCCAGACGACGATGCTCAGATTGCCAGAAAGGTAGATGCCGACCGCAGTGATGAGCGCAACCAGCAACGGCACGGCAATGGCGCCATGCAAGGCGGACCCGATATAGAGATTGAGCATTTCGCGTTCAAAGCCGGAAGGGGCGGACGAACCGGTTTGCAGCCGTTCGCGCGTCGCGCGTACCGTCTTCGAAACAGCCTTGTTTCGATGGCTTCGCGACTTGTCGACGATGATCTTATCTGTCGAGGTGCTGACGGCGATACTCATGCTCATATATGCAAAGGTTACAGCTGGTTGCAGTCTAGACAGCAATCCTTAAGAAGTTGCTGCCTCAGGTGAAGGATTCGACAACCATTGTGGCGCGATCGTGTTTGGCGATCGCCTTGAGACACCGAAAAACAAGGGGATGCGGACAAGTTGAGATCGGGCAGATCGAGATATCGGTTCACGGGCGGAGGCGGAAAGGGCGCGCCTGCCGGGCACATCGGGACCATCGGCGGTTGGGTCATTTTCCTGCTGCTCTGCGCCGGCGCCTATGTCGCCTCGCAACTGCCGCCGCCAGAGCGGACCGTGACAGGAGAACTCTCGGGGTTTGCGACCGCGAGCGATGGCGACAGCCTGCGCCTTGACGGCCGGCGCATACGCCTAGAAGGCATCGATGCGCCCGAGATCGGCCAGACCTGCAGACGCGATGGAGCGGAGTGGGACTGTGGGGCGGATGCCCGCAAGCGGTTGAAGGCAATGGTCTCGGGCGGCACGACGCTGTGTCGCCTGCATGGACGCGACAAATATGGCCGCGATCTCGGCACCTGCGAGACCAATGGGCGAGACGTCGGGCGCCAGATGGTGGCGACCGGCTATGCCGTGAGCTACGGCCGCTATCAGAAGGAGGAGGCAACGGCCGAAAGGCAGAGGGTCGGGCTTTGGGCCGGCGAGTTCACCCGGCCGCAGGCCTGGCGCCGCAGCAACCGCCATGCGGAAGAGGCGCCGCATGTGGTTGACGGTTGGCTTGAGGCGATCCGGCTTTGGCTGTTCGACCACCTATCGGCGCTGTTTGCGAGGATCGGCGATGGGTGAGGAACGGGATGATCTCGCAGCACTTCGCGCCGCTATCGCCGCCTGCCGTATCTGTCGCGACCAGCCGGCGCGCGGGGCGGAAGACCGGCTGCCGCACGAGCCGCGACCGGTTGCGGTCATTTCCAGCTCCGCGCGGGTGCTGATCGCGGGTCAAGCACCGGGCCTGCGGGTGCATGAAAGCGGATTGCCCTTCAACGACGCCTCCGGCGACCGGCTGCGGCAATGGCTCGCTGTCGATCGCGAGACGTTTTACGACAGGGACAAGCTGGCGATCGTGCCTATGGGGTTCTGTTTCCCCGGCTACGATGCCCATGGCAGCGATCTGCCGCCGCGGCGGGAATGCGCGCCTTATTGGCGCACGAGCGTGATGGCGGCGATGCCGCAGGTGGAGCTGGTGCTGGCCATCGGTCACTATGCGCAGCGCTGGCATATCGGGCCGGACTGTCCGAAATCAATGACCGCGACCGTCGTCGGCTGGCGTCGTTACGCCATGCGCAACGCCATGCCTGCGATCCTGCCATTGCCGCATCCGAGCTGGCGCAATACCGGCTGGCTGAAGCGCAATCCGTGGTTCGAAGCGGAGGTTTTGCCGTTCCTGCGCGAGCGCGTCGGTCTGTTGATTGTCTGAAAAAATATTCTTTATCTTTGTCGATTTCACGCTATAGAAAGAAAAATAATTCGAGAGGGACATCATGGATCGTCTAGACCGCAAAATCCTGCGCCTGTTGCAGGAGGATTCCACGCTGGCTGTTGCTGACCTCGCCAAGAAGGTGGGCCTGTCGACCACACCTTGCTGGCGGCGCATCCAGAAGATGGAAGAGGACGGCGTCATCCGCCGCCGTGTGGCGCTGCTCGATCCGGTGAAGATCAACACCAAGGTTACGGTGTTCGTGTCGATCCGCACCAACACGCATTCGATCGAATGGCTCCGGCGCTTCTCGGAAGTGGTCGGCGAATTCCCCGAAGTCGTCGAGTTCTACCGCATGAGCGGCGACGTCGACTACCTGCTGCGGGTTGTCGTTCCCGATATCGCCGCCTATGACGCCTTCTACAAGCGGCTGATCGCCAAGATCGAGATCCGTGACGTCTCCTCAGCTTTCGCGATGGAGCAGATCAAGTACACGACCGAGCTTCCGCTCGACTACATGATGATCGATCAGGCGAAATCCAGCGAGGATTGAGGCTTGGTAAACGGGCGGCGGAGAACGCCGCTTAGAATGTGTTGCGGCCGTCGCTCCTTGGATCACTGTGGATCTGATGCGGCATGTAAAGATCGGCCCGGCCGTTCGTCTCCATAGCCGTGCAGGATGCTCCGGATTGGGATTGATATCCGCGATAGCGATTGCGGGGGTGCCGTCTGACGAAGATTGCGCGGCCCATTGAGCGTCGGGCGCGGCTATTCCCGAGGGAACGACTACACTTTGGCGCGCATGGGCGGAATAGCTGACCCAAAATGCGTTGCTCGCGGCATGGCCCAGCACCTCAGCCGCGAAAGCCGGCGCAGCGGAAGGGACTTCGCCTGTCGTTGAGAAGAGGACGCAATCGACGTCCAGCCCTTCATATTCTCGGAAGATTTCGGGATAATGCGTTTCCATACCCAGTGCGCATCCGAAGCGGACGCCATCAACCTCAAATGTCACCGGGATTTTCCCTGGCGCGTACATGAACGAGATCTTCGTGTTCGACAGCATGCGCTCGTCGTAGCGCGTCACCAGTTCTCCGTGATCGGAAACGACATAAAGGCTGTTATGCGGGCAATGTGGTGGCGTGAGTTGATGGACCGAGCCAAATACCGTCCACAGCTTGAGTTCTCTCGCTAGCTGGCTGGTTACGCTTAGCTCCTCACGCAAAACCGTCCATTCGAACCTGCTCCAATCGGATGGGCCGATCTCTCTGGGACCGGTTTCAGACATGATGCGCTTGTTGGGCGCGCACGTTGCTCCCTCGGGGAAATGTATTAAGCGCGCGCCGGTCTCGCGTGCTTCCCGCATGAGGCGTCGCATTTCCATTCCGCTGGCACGAAGGCCTGAAATGTCGTGGGGGTCGTCGAAGAGCGACGTTTGCGCGACAGCCAAACGCACCGATTTGGCGCCGGGATGATCAGGGGATGTTTGCCGAACGTGTCTGAGAGCTGATGTATAGGACTCGCCCGTTTTGGCTGCGCGAGCACGGACGCGGCGCTTGAGATTTCCATTTTTTGTCATTGTCGGGCCTTTCACGTCGCGGACGTCAGTTCCCCAGCAACCACGTCCGAAACGATCGGACCAAGACAATAGCCCGAGACAGAAGTCCCTTTGCCTCCGTTTAAGACCATGCTGAGGAAGGCCTTGGGAGGTTAGGCGAAGGTCACGCCAAGGGAAGGATGGCGTTGCCGTTTTGATTCGTCAAGCTCTTGAGAAGACCCGGATCGTTCGGTTTGCGCCCGACAAAGCAGCCGTCTTGTGTTGGGCGATCCGATCTAGGATTGAGCGCGATCCGTGCTGGCGCCGACGACACCGAGCCTCGCCAATACCTTGTCGCTGCTCAGTTCACGCAGGGCGTCCTTGCCGATCCACCTTGCTGTGCGATCGGTGCTGCCTGCGAGTTTTTGGGCAAGTGCCAGTGCAGGACCATGACAGGCGGCGTTGCGCTTGCCGATCTGGCGCAGCGCCCAGTTGACCGCCTTCTTGACGAAGTTGCGTTCATCTTTGGCGTGGCGCTCGATCAGCGGCAGCCAGGCAAGAAGGCTTGCATCCGGCTCCTTCTTCAGATGCACCGCGGCGGTCGCGATCATCGCGAATGCGATGCGGCGAACGAATTCTCGGGTGTCCGCCGCGAACTCCGGGATCAGGACCTGTTCGAAGCGCGCAGCCACGAAGACGTCGGCGATGGTGTCGACGACCTCCCAGGAATTGCAATCATCGGCCCAGAGCCTTGCATCATCGAGCGTCAACGTCTTCGGGTCGGCGGTGAAGGCGGCGAGAATACGTGCCTCGCGGATGCCGGACTGCCATAGTTCGAGCGCGCGGGCATGGTTGACCTTCACCAGCCGCGTGATCCGGTGGAGCTCGACATTCGAGAGCCCAAGCGCCGTCTCGGTGACGATGCCGAACCGTGCCATGCCGGCGAGGTTCTCCTGCGAACGCAGCGTCCGCAAGTGCTCGATGATGTCGCCGGCGCCCGAGGTCGGCGAAAGGCTCATTTTTCCAGCCGAGCGAGCAGCGAAGACGTATCCCAGCGGTTTCCGCCCATGGCCTGCACGTCGCCATAAAACTGGTCGACGAGGGCGGTCACCGGCAGCTTGGCGCCGTTGCGGCGCGCTTCCGTCAGCACGATGTCGAGATCCTTGCGCATCCAGTCGACGGCAAAGCCGAAATCATATTTGCCGGCATTCATCGTCTTGTGGCGGTTTTCCATCTGCCAGGAGCCTGCAGCGCCCTTGGAGATGACGTCGATGACTTTCTCGATGTCGAGACCGGCCTTCTTGCCGAAGTGAATGCCTTCGGCGAGGCCCTGGACGAGACCGGCAATGCAGATCTGGTTGATCATCTTGGTGATCTGGCCGGCGCCGGCCGGTCCCATCAAGCCGACCATGCGGGCAAAGGCGTCGATCACCGGCTTGGCGCGCTCGAAGGCAGGCTCGTCACCGCCGCACATCACCGTCAGCGCGCCGTTCTCGGCGCCGGCCTGACCGCCGGACACGGGCGCATCGACGAAATGGGCGCCACGGGCCTGGGCCGCCTCGTAAAGTTCACGGGCGACTTCGGCCGAGGCCGTGGTGTTATCAATGAAGATGGCGTCAGCCGCCAGCGTTTCGAAGGCGCCGTCCTTGCCTGTGGTGACCGAGCGCAGGTCGTCGTCGTTGCCGACGCAGGCGAAGACGAAATCGGCGCCATCGGCCGCTTCCGCCGGCGTCTTGACTGCACGTCCGCCGAACTCGGCGGCCCACTTCTCGGCCTTGGCGAAGGTGCGGTTATAGACCGTCAGTTCGTGTCCGCCACGTACCCTAAGGTGGCCGGCCATGGGGTAACCCATCACGCCGAGACCGATGAATGCGACCTTTGCCATTTCCAAAACACTCCCGATTGCTCTGGGTGAGGTTTAGCCGATGGCGCGGGTGCGCGAAAGGGGCGAGGGAACAGGCGGACGCCTGTTCCCTCGCAAGCTTTTGTTTTCTGCTTAAGGTTTGAAGCGGGCGATCACGAGGTGGCCGGCGATCGGCTCGCCTTCTTCCATGCGTACGGTGATGTCGCCGACTTCGATTACTTCGAAACCGGTCGCCGTCAGGCGTTCGCGCAGATAGGTCTCGGCATGGGCAAAGCGCTGGTGCGCGCCGACCATGAAGGGGCGACCGGCGAAGATCTCGGCCGGCAACGTTTCGCTCGAAAAGATGAACAGGCCGCCGGGTACGAGATTGTCGACGGCGCCGAAGAACAATGCCTCGAGCGCGCCCATATAGGGCAGAACGTCGGTTGCGACGATCAGGTCGAAGGGTTCGTCGTCGTTGTCGTCGAGAAAGTCCACCGCTTCGGCGACGTAGAGGGTGTCGTAGAGCTCCTTCTCGTGGGCGATCTCAACCATGTTTTCGGAGAGGTCGATGCCGGTGATGTCTTCGGCCATGTCGCGCAGGGCGCCGCCGGTCAGGCCCGTGCCACAGCCAAGGTCGAGCACGCGGTTGAAAGGACCGAGTTCGAGCGCCTGCAGGCGCTGGCGCACGAGCAGCGGCACGCAGTAGCCAAGCTGCTCGACAAGCACGTTGTCGAACACGTCGGCATGCTGATCGAAGAGCGTCGCGACATAGGCGTCCGGCGCCTTCACCGGTGTTTCGCCGCGCCCCATCGAGGCGAGCCGCACGGATGCGCCGCCGTGATCCTCGGGATCGAGCGCCAGCACTTCGGCATAGGCATCGGCGGCGGCATCGAAGTTGCCGGATTTTTCCAGGGTGAGGGCGCGGTTGTAGGCTTCCGCCAGCGCTTCCTCGTCGATTTTCGTGGTGTTCTGGGTCATGCGCGCTTCTTACGTCCGAAGGCCGCTTTTGGCAATGCGCCGCAAGATGCAGCCCGCCGAGATCCTTGGGTCTCCGGGGCGCCGAAAATGCAAAAAACGACGGCCGGCGGCGAGCACGGGATTTATCCGGAGGGGGAAAGGGTTCATGATCGCAACAACAAGAAAAGACGGAGGAAATGCCGATGGCTGCCGAACTCAGTCCGCTGCTTGTGGGCACGGAAATCAAGGAGCCGAAGGGCCCGCCACTGCCCCAGACCTCGCAGGAGCAGATCAATGCCGTCGTGCATTATTATCGCGGCGAATTGGGGCGGATGGCCGGCTGGCGGGATCGCATCGACCGCACGTCCAACTGGGCGATTACCGTGGTCGCCGCCCTGCTGTCGGTATCGTTGTCGACGCCCAACTCCCATCACGGCGTGCTGCTGTTCGCGATGCTGCTGATCACGTTACTGCTTCTGATCGAGGCTCGCCGCTATCGCTTCTTCGACGTCTACCGCGCCCGCGTGCGCCAGCTCGAGCGCGGGTATTTCGCGCAGATCCTGGCGCCGGACGGCACTGCCAACCTTAACTGGGCCGCGTCGATTGCCAAGAGCCTGCGCAAACCGGCGTTCCTGATGAGCTACCGCGAGGCGTTGTGCCGCCGGCTGCAGCGCAACTACTGCTGGATGTACCTGATCCTGCTGCTCGCCTGGGCCCTCAAGATCTCGTCGCCGAAACTGTCGACCAATGGCGAGCCCTTCGGGCACGTGCGCTCCTGGATCGATGTCACGGAGAATGCAGCGCTAGGCCCTTTGCCCGGCTGGCCCGTCATCATGGTGGTGGTGCTGTTCTACGCAGTGGTGCTTTACGGCTCGCTGCACAAGGAACCGGGCGAGGGCGAGCTTGCCCATGGCGAGGTCCATGTCTGACGCGGCATAGGCGCCAAGGATTGTTGCATTTGTGGCCGACGGCGGTGCGTCGTTCTCTACAGCACCGCGCGTCAAGTGTGACGGGCCGGGCGCGCAGCAACCTGGCTGCATGATTTTGCGCTCAATAGAAACCTGATGCAGCGGAGGGCGGGTTCAGTGCAGGATGAACTCGCCGTTGAGTGCCCGCCATTCGGTGGCCGAGATCAGCTTGCGGTGGACGTAGCGTACCGAATGCAACGGGCCATCCAGCTTTTCCTGCCAGAACTTCAGGAAGCTGCGCATCTCCGGGAAATCCGGGGCGATGTCGTAGTGCTGCCAGATGTAGGTCTGCAGGAATGTCGGATGATCCGGCATGCGGTAGAGGATCTGGGCCGTGGTCACGCCGTAGCCCTTCAGCTGCAGTTCCATTTCGTTCGTCATATGAACCTCACTTCTCGCAAAGGTTGGTCTTTATGATGAAACGCTTGATTTATTAATCAAGTTCTAATATTTGCTTCAATATGAAATTTAGGCGTAAAAACAATAGCCTGGCAGCACTCCATGCAGAGTGCTGCCACGCTATTTCATTTCAACTCGGTCTTGGCGAGATAACGCTTTAGCGCTTCAGATGCCGGGTCAGGCGGTTTTCGAGCCAGGCCCAGATATTGCGCAGCACTTCCACCATCAGGAGATAGAGGATCGCCGCCCAGACATACATCTGGTAGTCGAAGGTGCGCGAAAAGGCGCGGCGCGTTTCACCCATCAGGTCGAACACGGTGACGATCGCGACGATGGCCGAACCCTTGATCATCAGGATGATCTCGTTGCCGTAGGGGCGCAGCGCCACGATCATCGCCTGCGGCAGGATGATCTTGTAGAAAGCGATGCGCTCCGGCAGCCCGAGGGCGGCTGCACCTTCGCGCTGACCGCGCGGCACGCTCTCGATCGAGCCGCGCAGGATTTCCGCCTGGTAGGCGGCGGTGTTCAGCGTGAAGGTAAAGAGGGCGCAGTTCCAGGCCTCGCGAAAGAACCACCAGAGGCCGACGGATTCGAGCTGCGGGCGGAAACTGCCGAGGCCGTAGTAGATCAGGAAGAGCTGGGCGATCAGCGGCGTGCCGCGGAAGAAGTAGACGTAGCCATAGGCAAGCCAAGACCAGATCTTGTTCTTCGACATGCGGCCGAGCGCGACCGGCAGCGACAGGAGGGCGCCGAGCACCACCGAGCAGGCGACCAGCATCAAGGTGACGCCAAGACCCGACAGGAAGCTCGGACCGTATTTGGCGAATTTCGCCGGATCCCAGCCGTTGACGACAGTCAGGAAGACGCCGACGCCGAGGGCGAGCCAGATGCCGAGCGTTACGCTGCCGACGAAGCGCGCCAGGGTGTAAGGCTTGGGCGGCGCCGGTGGCGGCGCTTGCGGCGGGATCATCGTTTCGACGAAGCTCATCGACCCATCTCCGCGCGTTTGGTCCAGCGTTCAAGGTTCGAGAATATGATCGACGAAACCATGGCCAGCACCAAGAAGAGAATGCAGGCCATGCCGAAGAACTCGAAGGCCTGCTTGGTGACGCGGGCGGCAATGCCGGTCTGGCGCAGGATGTCGGGCAGACCGACGACCGAGACCAGAGCCGTATCCTTGAGCAGCGCCATCCAGAGATTGCCGAGGCCCGGCAAGGCGATGCGCACGAGCTGCGGCAGGATGATCAGCCGCATGGTGCGGCCGCGATGGAGCCCGAGTGCCGCACCCGCCTCGTACTGGCCATGCGGGATCGCCTTGAAGGCCGACAGCAGAACCTCGGAGCAATAGGCCGAGAAGACCACGCCAAGCGCGATCATGCCGGCAAAGAAGGCGTTGATCTCGACCGGCCCTTCGTAGCCGAACGATGCCAGAAGCTGCTGCACCAGAATCTGCAGGCCGTAGTAGACGATGAACAGCGTCAACAGTTCCGGCAGACCGCGGAAGATGGTGGTGTAGATGTTCGATGCCAGGCGGACCGTGCGCTCTTCTGACTGTTTGCCGAGTGCAACGAAGAAGCCGATCAGAAGGCCGACCGGCAAGGTCGCGATGGCAAGGCTTGCGGTGACAACGAAGCCGTAGGCGATCTCGTCGCCCCAGCCGGCGTCGCCGCAGGCAAGGAGCGTACCGGGTGCCAGCCAGCGAAAGACGCCGACAGGGCCGCACAATGGATCCACGATGGAGCCGATCCAGGCTAGGATCGAGTAGAAGCCGGTAAACAACCCGCTCATGTCAGAGAATTCCCCTTTGCGCTGTTCTTATGGATATGGATCGCGCTTATGTTTTAGTTTCTTGTCAAACAAAAACGGCGGAAGGGCAAGCCATCCGCCGTTGCATTTTTTTCATCAACCAACGTTTTTCCGGCATGATTCACTAGGAAAACAGGCCGGAAGCCGTCGATCAGCTGCCATAAACGTCGAACGGGAAGTACTTTTCGTTGATTTCCTTGTACTTGCCGTTGGCGCGGATGGCTTCGATCGCCTTGTTGAACTTCTCGCGCAGCGCGTCATCGCCCTTGCGCACCGCGATGCCGGCGCCTTCGCCGTTGATGACAGGATCAACCGGCAGCGTGCCGAGCAGCTTGCAGCATGCGCCGTCAGCCGACTTCAGCCACTCGGAAAGAACGACGACGTCGTCGATCACCGCGTCGATGCGGCCGTTGACGATGTCGAGCTTGTACTCTTCAGCGGTCGGATAGAGCTTGATGTCCGCTTCCTTCATATGCGCTTCGGCATAGTTGGAGTGGGTGGTCGAGCCCTGAGCACCAAGCGACTTGCCGGCAAGTGCTGCCTCGGTTGCTTCGGTGATCGGCGAATCCTTCGGCACCACGATCGCCGGCGGCGTGTTGTAGTACTTGTTGGTGAAGTCGACCTTTTCCTTGCGCTCGGCAGTGATCGACATGGAGGCGATGATTGCATCGAACTTCTTGGCGATTAGTGCCGGAATGATGCCGTCCCAGTCCTGCGTCACGAACGTGCATTCGACCTTCATCTCGACGCAGAGGGCCTTGGCGATGTCGACGTCGAAGCCGGTCAGCGTGCCGTCTGATTCGAGATTGTTGAAGGGCGGGTAGGCGCCTTCCGTGCCGATAACGACCTTTTCGCCATCTGCCATGGCAGAGCCAGCCATGAGCACGAAAACGGCAGCCGATGCGGCGGCTGCCAGCCGTCTGGAAATACGCATGATAGTCCTCTCTGTTGGCCGACATCCGGTTTCTTGTTCTTCACGGATGCCTATCTTGACCGGGGCGCTTGCCACCGGTTGAGGCGATATTCGTACTGTTTTCCCGCAAAAATCAACTGGAAAGCGACAACGCTCGCCGGGAAAAGAATTTCGACCGGAGATTGCACTGGCCATGATCCAAGCGAACATGAACGGTGCGTTCAGGGGCGGTTAATCTTGCTTTGGTTAGCCCTATTACGGGAACCGATCTGAGGTGCGGGCGTTGGGTTGGCGGCTCGTTTGGCCGGCAACACAAAAAAGCCGGAAGCTTGGATCAAGGCCCTTGAGAATTCACGCCTACCCCCTGTTGCCGAACTGGCTGTCCGGTGGGTAACAGTGGCAGGTAAGGGACCTCCCAGGACGAGGAAGGAAGACTATGTCGATTCGATCCAGACTATTCGCAACCGTGGCGCTACCGGTGCTCTCGGTGTCGCTTGCGGTGCAACCAGCCCTTGCCGACAGCCTGATGAAGCCGTTCGAAGTGGCGCAGGAAGGAAGCGGGCAGCCATCGGAAGAAGAGCTTCTGCTGCAGCAGCGCCAGGCGGAAGAGCAGCAGCGCGCAGCGGAAGAACAACAGCGGGCCGCTGAGGAGCAGCAGCGTGCGGCGGAAGCCGAAGCGCAGCGCCAGCAACAGGAACAGCAGGCCGCCGAACAGCAGAAGGCCGCCGAAGAGGAGGCTGCCCGCCAGGCGGCCGAGCAGCAGCGCGCTGCCGAGGAAGAGGCCGCACGCCAGGCCGCCGAGCAGGAGAAGGCTGCCGAAGCGCAGCGAGCTGCGGAAGAGGAAGCCGCGCGGAAACAGCAGGAACAGCAAGCGGCTGAGCAGCAGAAGGCGGCTGAAGAAGAAGCCGCACGCCAGGCCGCCGAGCAGGAAAAGGCTGCCGAAGCCCAGAAGGCTGCCGAAGAGGAGGCGGCCCGTCAGGCGGCAGAACAACAGAAGGCCGCCGAACAGCAGAAGGCGGCCGAAGACGAAGCTGCGCGCCAGGCTGCCGAACAGGAAAAGGCCGCCGAAGCCCAGAAGGCCGCCGACGAGCAGAAGGCTGCCGAAGGCGAAGCCCAGCAGAAGGCCGCGGACGAGCAGAAGGCTGCGGACGAAGCCGCCCGCCAGGCGGCCGAGCAGCAGAAGGCCGCCGAGGAAGAAGCCAAGCGCCAGGCCGATGAAGCCAAGAAGGCCCAGCAGGGCGAGTGCGTCGTGCCGGAAGGCCAGGATGCATCCACCGCTTGCCCGCCGGCTGGTGGCGAAGCGACGACCGGTCAGCCGCCGGCGACCGAAGGCCAGAACGCCGGTGAACAGCCGCCTGCAACCGACGGGCAGAATGCCGGCGAAGCCGTAGCACCCGCCGTCGAGCCTCAAACCGAGCCGCAGACAGGCGAGGGACAGCCGGCTCCGGGCACCGAGCAGCCGGCGACGGCTGAGCAGCAGCCTCAGGTCCAGCCAGTACCGGAGGTGGTCGACACCCGCACCGAGGAAGAAAAGCAGAAGATCGCCGAAGATCCCGCGGCGTCAGACGAAACTGTCGTTCTGCCGGTTGAAAACGGCGCTGCCGTTCTCGACAGCGACAAGGACGCCGACAATGCCGGCGGCAACAAGTCGCGCGAAGACCGACAGAAGCAGCGCGAAGAACTGCGTGCGCAGGAAGAAGCCGCTCCGGCGCCGACCGATGACGCCTCTTCGCAGGCGCAGATACCGGCAGAGATTCAGGCTGACTTGCCTCAGAAGATCGAAGCGAACCTGAACGAGAAGGGCACGCGCGTCGAGGAAGTGCCGGTATTCGCCGTTCCCGAGACGACCAACATCGTCAACAACACCATTGTCAACAACACGGTGATCAACAACAACACGACCGTCAACAACGTGACGAACAACGTCACCAATGTGGAGGTGGTGCAGGAGATTGACAACCGCGTCATCCTCGGCGTTGGCGACCAGATCTTCGTTCGCGGCGACGATCGTCCACGCCTTCGCCGCGATGCGGAAGAGACCTTCTACGACGAGCTGCCGCGTGGCCGCACCCGCGAAACCATCGTTCGTCCCGGCGGCTACCGGATCGTCACGGTCTACAACCGCTATGGCGACATCCTGCAGCGCTCGCGTGTCGACCGTGATGGCAACGAGTACCTGATGATCTACGCGCCTGAGCGCGACGAAGGTCCGCGTCCGGCGATCATCGACGTCGGCTACGAGCTGCCGCCGATGCGCCTGCGCATCCCGGTTCGCGAATACATCGCCGATGTTTCCGAAGATCCGGACCGTGACTACTACGACTTCCTGGCCGAACCGCCGGTGGAGCGCGTAGAGCGCGTCTATACGATCGACGAAGTGCGGCACTCCGCGCGTCTGCGCGACAAGGTTCGCCGCATCGACCTCGACACCATCACCTTCCCGACGGGCAGTGCCGAAGTGTCGATGTCGCAGGCAAAGACCATGCGCAGCGTTGCCGCCGCCATGGAGAAGGTGCTGGCCAAGGATCCGGGTGAAACCTTCTTCATCGAAGGTCATACCGACGCTGTCGGCTCCGACCGCTCGAACCTGGTGCTTTCCGACCAGCGCGCCGAATCGGTCGCCTCGCTTCTGACCGAGGTCTACGGCATTCCTGCCGAAAACCTGGTGACGCAGGGCTATGGCGAGCGCTTCCTCAAGGTTCGCACCGAGGTCGCCGAGCAGCAGAACCGCCGCGTTACCATTCGCCGCGTGACGCCGCTGGTTCGCCCGGTCGCCCAGCGCTGATCAAAGCGCGGGCACAGTCGCCCGCGCAAATCTTCGGAAACCCGCCCGTCACAGGGCGGGTTTCTGCCGTTTCCATTCTTCTTCTTCATTCCGGATTGCCATGAAAACCGCTGCTCTTCTCATTGCCTCCCTTGCCCTGTTTGCCCAGTCCGCCACTGCGGCGCCGGCACTCGTCGAACCGGACCTGCGGCTTCCGAGCAATCCTTTGGGCAGGGACCAACCTCCGCGCGTGGCGTTGACGCTTGACGCCTGCAGCGGCGCAACCGACATGCGCATCCTCGGAACCCTGATCGAGAACCGCATTCCGGCGACGATCTTTGTGACGGCGCGCTGGTTGAAGCGCAACGGGCTGGTGGTCGAGATGATGAAGGCGCACCCGGACCTGTTCGAGATCGAGGATCATGGCGCCATGCATGTGCCGCCGATCGACATCAAGGTCTCTGTCTATGGGTTGGCTGCGGCAGGCTCGAGCGCTGCCGTTGCGGCCGAGGTCGACGGTGGCGCGGCCGCAATCAAGGCGCATGGCCTTGCCGCACCACGCTGGTTCCGCGGCGCGACGGCGAAATACACCCACACCTCGATGAGCCAGATCCGCGAAATGGGCTACCGCATCGCCGGCTATTCCGTAAATGGCGACGGCGGGTCGCTGCTCGGGGCGGCCATGGCAGAGAAGCGCATCCGCAACGCCCGGGACGGCGACGTCATCATCGCCCATATCAACCAGCCGACGCACGCCGCCGGCGCCGGCGTCGCTCGCGGTATTCTCGACTTAAAGGCAAAGGGCTACAGCTTCGTCCGCCTCAACGATATTCCCGATGAAATGACAGTCGGCGCCACCAACTGACTCTGTTCGACCGCGTGTCGTGACTTCGCGCGGGTAAGCCCTGCGTTTCGCTTGCTCAGCAATGACATGACGGCGTTAACGAGCGCCGCTGTTGCTTTGCAAGCCGGTCACGCGCTCGACAAAATCGGCAATCGTATTCGTGTCGTCGAGATCGAACACGGGCAGATCCGTGTCCGTAACCGGGTGATCGGCGGCAATGGCGCAGATATGCGGATCGGTCGGAGCCAGAGGTTCGCGGTTGGCCGATTCCAGCCGACGGGACTCGATCTTCGGGATCGGCTCGCGCTTGTAGCCTTCGACCAGAACCAGATCGCACGGGGCGAGCCGGGCGATGATTTCCTCGAAACTCGGTTCCGGCCCGCCGCGCAGTTCATGCATGATCGCGAAGCGCGTGCCTGACACGATCGTGACTTCGTGGGCGCCTGCCTCCCGGTGGCGGTAGCTGTCGGCGCCCACCTTGTCGATGTCGAAGTCATGATGAGCGTGCTTGACGGTCGAGACGACGAAGCCGCGCCGTGTCAGTTCGCTGACAAGCCGGACCATAAGCCCGGTCTTGCCGGAATTCTTCCAGCCGGCGATGCCGAAGATTTTCGTCGCAGTCATGCGCTGTTCTCCCCGAGAATGCGAAGCCATTCCTCTGCCCGCAGCAGATCGTCTGGTGTGTTGACGTTGAAGAAGGGGTCGAACAATCCACTGGCTGTGGTGGTCATCGGAAAATCGACCGTGACCGATGGATGGCGCTCGATGAAGGCGCGCACGCGGCGTTTTGGGTCGGTTGTGATCCAGTGTTCTAGGTCATCGGCGAGCGCGACCGGCCATAGGGCAAAAAGCGGATGCAGGGCGTCATCGGATAACGCAACGGCAATCTGCTCGCGCTGCGTCATCGCATCGGTCAGGCGTTGGGCGAGGTCGTGCGGGAAGAAGGGCGTATCGGTGGGCACGACGAGGACATGCGTTGCTGCCGGCGTGATGGCGGCCGTGTGGCGCATGGCGGTCAATACACCGGCGAGTGGGCCAAGAAAGCCGGGCACGGTATCGGCGATGACAGGATGCCCCACGATCGTCTTCTGCTCGGCTGCGCCGTTGAGGTTGATGGCGATGCTTGCGACCTGTGGCCGGAGCCTGTCGATAATCCGCGATAGCATCGTCTTTCCGCCGAGGCTCAATCCGGACTTCGGATGACCCATCCGGCGTGAAAGCCCGCCGGCAAGGATCACGGCCGGCCACGGTGGGTGTCTCGCATCTGGTGTCTTGACTGTTGGCATCGGGCTTTCGTTGTTCCTATTCGAGCGGTCCGGTCAGCGAGCTTTGGGCTATCGGCTTCTTGCCGCGCCGGCTCTCGCGATAGAAGGTGTAGAGGCCGGAACCGATGATCACGGCAACACCAAGCAGCATCCATGCATCCGGCTTCTCCGAGAAGAAGAAAATGCCGATCGTGATCGCAAACAGCAGGCTGGTGTAGCGAAAGGGCGCGATAACGGAGATATCGCCACCGCGCATGGCAAGCACGATCGTCTGGTATCCGACCATCAGAAGCAGGCTTGCGGCAGCGATGTGGGTCAGCGTGGTCGAGGACATCGACTGCCATCCGCCAAGCGGTACGATCATTGCGGCACCGACCAGGGTCGTCACGAGCGCCGTCGTCACCGTGATGTAGAGCGAGGGGATGTCGTGGTCGATGCGGCGGGTGCAAAGATCGCGCGTGGCTGTGCAGAAGACACAGGCAACGACCGTGAGTGCGGCCGGTGTAAAACCTTCCGGCCCCGGGCGAAGGACGATCAGCACGCCGATGAAGCCGACGAAGATGGCGGTCCAGCGCCGCCAGCCGACCGGCTCGCCGAGGAATACGGCGGCGCCGAGCGTCACGGCCAGCGGCAGCGCCTGCATGATCGCGGATGCATTGGCGAGCGGAATCTGTCCGAGCGCCGAGATGTAGGTGATGGACGCCAGCGCCTCCATGATGATGCGCAGGATGATGACCGGCTTCATCATGGTGCGAAGCGGACGAAATGCCCGGAAATGCCGGGCGATGACGATCACCATCAAGGTGGTCAGCAGCCCGCGCACGAACAGGATTTGGCCGACATTCATCGCCCCGGTCACCGATTTCACCAAGGCGTCGTTGCAGGAGAAGGCGACCATCGCCAGGCACATGAAGACGATGCCGCGGAAATTGCTGGAGCATTGCATGCGGGCTGTCCTGCGGCGCCGGATCGGGCGGAAACCTGACGGCGGATGGGAAGGCGAATCCGTTGCCGGATCTCGCATACCGTTTAAGCATCGGCCGCCATTTTGTGCAAACACCAACCCGCCGACGGCGGATTTTTCTTCCAGCGCAAGTAGAATTTTCGGGCAATGGCGAGATCAACCCGGACGAAGACTGTCCGCCGTGCAGAAAATGCGTTCTCCCGAACCGGTTTCTATTCGCGGAATCTTAAGTTTCACTGCCTATCGTCATCGATGATTCCGCTTCCAATCGCATGACGCGATCGGTGGATGGCGTGCGCCGGAACCTTGGCGGCGCGTCATTCCAGAGATGTCGGTCGGGGCCTGGGAGGTGCTTCCGCCGATATTTCACCCGTGCTTCCAGCAAGAAGAAGCCACCGCGCGGACATGTCTCACATAAGAATAATCTGGGGTCCGCAATGTCTTTCATCGATCGTCTATTACAGCGACTGCGAATCGTCACGAAGGTTCTGCTCTTCGTGGTTCCTCTGGTGGCTCTGATCGCGGGTATCGGCCTCATCGGCTTCTTCACGGCGCGAACGCTGAACGGCCACATGACCGTGACGCGCGAAACCATCAACAATCTCTCGGATTTCCAGGCGCTGCGCAGCGCGCTCCAGAGTTTTGCCGATGCGCCGAGCGAAGAAACGCGAGGGGCGCTCAGCGCCCAGATCGACGAACAGGAAAGCGGCGTCCGTTCGCTTGACGGCTTACTGACGCGCGAGGCTGACAAGTCAGAGATCGCCTCCGTGCTGTCGCTCGGTGAAGCCATGCGCGCCCAGACCGAAAAGCTCTGGTCGATCAAGGTCGAACAGGATCAGGTGACGGCTTCGCTCGAGGCGGCGCTGACAGACATGACGACGCAGGGCAACAGCGCCTACAAACAGATCGACATCATCCGCAAGGAATCGGGTGAGAAGGAAGCGTTTGCCAAGGCGCTGCTGTTCGATGCCGCCGCCTATCAGGGGATCGCCGAGCGGATCAAGAAATTCCGCCTACCGGTGACGATGGCGGCGAACGCCGACGCCAAGATCGATCAGGCGGGCAAGTTGCTGCCGCACCTCATCAAGCAGATCGAGGACGCCGAGACGATCGCTTCCGAAAAGGTTCAAAAGCCGATTGCCGAGCTGAAGGATTTGGCGCTGAAGGTCCAGGCGATCCTTGCCGGCGCTGAAGACAGCGAGACCAAGAAGAACGCGTTGGTGCCGATCCTCAGCAAGTTCTCGAAATACGAGGCCGACTTCGCCAAGGAAGCGGCCAAGAACTCCGACACAGCCGCCAAGCGTTTCGTCGGCATGGACAGCGAGATCTCGCAGTTGAAGACGCTGATCGCGCTGATGGGCGATACCTTCAAGGGGCTAGACAGCACGCGGCTGCATATCAGCGAGCTACACCGCAAGCTCGACGCGGAAGGCCGCGATCTGGTGCTGGCCGATATTCAGGCCGTTCGTGACAGCGCGGCGAAACTGTCGGAGCTTGGTGGCAAGAATGCCGCGCTGCGTGACCTGCCGGCCAAGCTCAAGCCGTCGCTCGACAACATCGACAAGGGCACGGCCGCGCTGATCGACGTCGGCGGGCGCTGGCAGGAAGCCAAGACCGCGGCCTCGACACTGGTTGCCGGTGCGAGTGCGACGCTGGAAAGCTTCGTCAGCAGCGCCCAGGAAGCCGGCAAGGTCGACAGCCAGCGTTCGGCTGACATGTCGATCGTGGCGATGGTGGCCGGAACGCTGCTTGCAATCGTCGGCGGCCTGATGCTGGTCGAGACCCTGCGCGGCCCGTTGAAGCGCGTGACCGAGACGATGACCCGGCTTGCCAACGGCGATCTCGACGTGGCGATCGAAGGCCGCAACCGCGGCGACGAGATCGGCGACATGGTGCGTTCTGTAGCGGTGTTCCGCGACAACGCGGTCGAAAACGTCCGGTTGGGACGCGAGGCGGAGGCCGCCCGTACGTTATCGGCGGAAGACGAAGCCCGCCGCGCCGAAGAGCGTGCCAGGATCGAGGCCGAACAGATGCAGGCGCTTAACGCGCTTTCTGACGTGCTGGCGGAGCTTGCCGCCGGCAATCTCGAAGAAGGCATGGCGGAAGACCTGCCGGCCGACTACGTGATCATGGCGCGCACCTACAACAACGCTGTCGAGGCACTGCGCGCCACGCTCAGCGATGTGCGTATGGTGACCGGCGAGATCACCGGCGGCACCAGCAATCTCTCGGCCTCGGCCGACGATCTGGCGCGGCGGACGGAGCAGCAGGCGGCCGCGCTCGAGGAAAGCTCGCGCGCCTTGCGCCAGCTGACAGAGATCGTTCGCTCGACGGCCGAAAGCGCCCGCAAGACCACTGTCTCGGTCGACGAGACCAATTCCTACGCCAAGCATTCTGGCCAGGTCGTCGCCAAGGCGATCGACGCCATGGCGGAGATCAACCGCTCGTCCGAGAAGATCAGCACGATCATCAGCGTCATCGACGAGATCGCCTTCCAGACCAACCTTCTGGCGCTCAATGCCGGCGTCGAGGCGGCGCGGGCGGGCGAGGCGGGTCGCGGCTTTGCCGTGGTCGCGCAGGAGGTACGGGAGCTCGCCCAGCGTTGTGCTGGTGCTGCGCGTGAGATTAAGGGGTTGATTTCCGACAGTTCGGCGCAGGTCAGAAGCGGCGTGGCGCTGGTGAAGGAAACCGGCGACGCGCTTGCAGTGATCAACGACCACATCGGCACCATCCATCAGCTCGTCAGCAACATCGAGGCCGCCGCCGCCGACCAATATACGGGGCTCAACGAGGTCAACTCGGCGGTGCACGAGGTCGAGCTGCTCACCCAGCAGAATGCGGCCATGGTGGAGGAAAACACCGCCGAGATCCACGGCCTGCGCCGGCAGGTCGAGGCGCTCAACGAAAAGATCGAGCGTTTCAAGACCGGTACCTCGACGGTCGCGAGCCAGGCCTATGGCCGTGGCTATGGATCGAACTACGCGGCTTGAGCGAGCCGGCGGGCGGCATCTGCCGGCTGCCCCTCACCCTAATCCTCTCCGCAGACGGGGAGAGGGCACGTGCCACGCGACAGGTTTTCGACTGCTTCGGCTCGTTTACGGCGCCATTCCCAACATGTCGATCGCGCATCCTTGCCCGACTCACTTCGTAGCGGTTGACCTTTGTCCGGCCCGCCGCGCAGGCTCAAGGCTCAAGGGAGGCGAGAGCGCTGCCACGCGTGCTCTTCTCCCCGCTGGCGGGGAGAAGAGGGCGGATCAGCCGCCGGTGACGCTCATGTGGCGGGCAACGGCCGGGCGGTTGTGCTCACGATCGATGATGAAGTCGTGGCCCTTCGGCTTGCGGCCGATTGCCTCGTCGATCACCTGGCCGAGATACACGTCGTCGTCCGAGGCCCGCAGTGCTGTGCGCAGGTCGGCGGCGTCATTCTGGCCGAGGCACATGTAAAGCGTGCCGGTGCAGGTCAGCCGGACGCGATTGCAGCTTTCGCAGAAATTATGGGTCATCGGCGTGATGAGGCCGAGCCGGCCGCCGGTTTCGGCGACCTCGACATAACGGGCCGGTCCGCCGGTCTTGTAGGCGATGTCGGACAGCGTGAACTGCTGCTCAAGCTGCCGGCGCATTTCCGACAGCGGCATGTAGTGATCGGTGCGATCTTCCTCGATCTCGCCCATCGGCATGGTTTCGATCAATGTCAGGTCCATGTCGCGACCGTGCGCCCAGCGCATCAGGTCGGGGATCTCGGCGTCGTTGAAGCCTTTCAGCGCAACGGCATTGATCTTGACCTTGATGCCGGCGGCTTGGGCCGCGTCGATGCCTTCGATGACCTTGCCGAGATCGCCCCAGCGGGTGATCTGGTGGAATTTCGCGGGATCGAGCGTGTCGAGCGAGACGTTGATGCGGCGCACGCCGCAATCGGCCAGTTCCGCGGCGTGTTTCGCAAGTTGCGAACCGTTGGTCGTCAGCGTCAGCTCATCAAGGCGCCCGGCCTCGATCTCGCGGCCGAGTTCGCGCACCAGAAACATGATGTTCTTGCGTACCAGCGGTTCGCCGCCGGTCAACCGCAGCTTGCGCACACCCTTGGCGATAAAGGCGGAACAGAGCCGGTGAAGTTCTTCCAGCGTCAGAAGATCCTTCTTCGGCAGGAAGGTCATGTGTTCCGCCATGCAATAGGTGCAGCGGAAATCGCAACGATCGGTAACGGACACGCGCAGATAGGTGATCGCCCGGCCGAACGGATCGATCATCGGGGCGGTTCTGTCCTCAAGCGGCCTTGCGCCGGCTTTCACTATCGCTGCTGTGTTCAAATGTCTTTCTCCCAGCCCCTTCAATGTCGCCAGCAAACGTGGTCGCGTCAAGGCGCATCCTGTCGCAAAGTGTTGATTGGAAAAGCCGGGTAATTCTCCACGGGCGATTCTTCAGTTAAGCGTGAGCTTGAAAACAGGAGCAGACATCATGAGCGAAATCTGGCCGACGGAACTGCGTGTATCGAAAGATCGCCACCGCCTCGTCGTCGCCTTCAATGACGGCGCAACCTTCGACCTTTCGGCGGAGATGATGCGGGTGCTTTCGCCGTCTGCCGAGGTGCAGGGGCATGGACCGGGTCAGCGGGTGACCGTGCCGGGCAAGCGCAACGTCCAGATCATCTCGGTGCAGCCGACCGGAAACTACGCCGTGCGGATCGGCTTCGACGATTTTCACGATACCGGCATCTTTACCTGGACCTATCTCCGCGAGCTGGGCGAGAAGGGCGAGGAGCTTTTTGCGGCTTACGAGCAGGAACTCGCCGACAAGGGCATGTCGCGCGACAAGACCGAAAAGCCACGCTGAACCATCTGAAAAGGAGAGGGTCTATTGGCCGAAGCATCTGATGCGAATGACCTGATGCAGGTGGTCGTGCTGTTGACCGCCGGTGTCGTTGCCGTGCCGCTGTTCAAGCGCATCGGGCTCGGGTCGGTGCTCGGCTATCTCATTGCTGGATTGGTGATCGGCCCGTTCGGCCTGCGCTTCTTCACCGAGCCGCAGGCGATCCTCCATGTGGCCGAACTCGGCGTCGTGATGTTCCTGTTCATCATCGGGCTGGAAATGCAGCCGTCGAAGCTCTGGAGCATGCGCAAGGATATCTTTGGCCTTGGCGCGGCACAGGTGCTCGCCTGCATTGCCGGCCTGACCGGTGTCGGGTTAGAGCTCGGCTTTGCGCCCATTCCCTCCTTCATCGCCGGCACCGGCTTCGTGCTGACCTCGACGGCGATCGTCATGCAGATGCTGCAGGAGCGAAACGAGATTTCGACGCTGAAGGGCCAGCGCATGATCGCGATCCTCCTGTTCGAGGATCTGGCAATCGTGCCGCTGCTGGTGCTCGTGACCCTGCTTGGCAGCAGCGGGGCTGCGAGCGAGCCGTCGGAGCGCTGGATGGCGATCGGCATTGCTTTTGCAGCGCTTGTGGCGCTGGTGATCGCCGGTCGTTACCTGTTGAACCCGCTGTTCCGGCTGTTGGCAGCCGCGGGCGCACGCGAGGTGATGACCGCAGCGGCGCTGCTTGTGGTCCTCGGTTCGGCGCTGGCGATGCAGCAGAGCGGCCTGTCGATGGCGATGGGTGCCTTCCTTGCCGGCGTGCTGCTTTCTGAGTCTGCATTCCGCCACCAGCTCGAAGCCGATATCGAGCCGTTTCGCGGCATCCTGCTCGGCCTGTTCTTCCTTGGTGCCGGCATGGCGATCGACCTGTCGGTGATCGCCGCCAACTGGCAGGTCGTTGTGATTTCCGTGCTCGCCTATATGGCGCTGAAGGGCGTGCTGATCTATGCGGTCGCGCGGCTGCTGCGTGCCTGCCACAGCGAAAGTCTGGAGCGGGCGGTGCTGATGGCGCAGGGCGGCGAATTCGCCTTCGTGCTCTATGCCGCCGCCGTCTCGGCCGGCATCATCGATGCCGAAGCCAATGCGACGCTAACGGCGACGATCATCCTGTCGATGATGCTGACCCCGATCGCGATCTTCATCCATGGCCGTCTCGCCAAACCCGAGCCGCCGAAGACTGACGATCTGGAAGTGCCTGAGAATGTCGAAGGCACGGTGCTGATGATCGGCTTCGGCCGTTTCGGCCAGATCGTCAGCCAGCCGTTGCTGGCGCGCGGTTACAAGCTCTCGCTGATCGACAAGGATGCGGACTTCGTGCGCGACGCTTCGAACTTCGGCTTCCGGGTCTTTTACGGCGATGGATCCCGCAGCGATATCCTGCACGCGGCAGGCGCAGCCACCGCAAGGGCAATCCTCATCTGCGTCGACGACAAGGCGGCGGCGATCAAGATCGCCCACACCGCCAAGGAGGAGTTTCCGCTGGTGCCCGTGCTGGCGCGCGCGTTCGACCGCGGTCATGCCATCGACCTCCTGCACGCCGGGGTGGACTTCGAGATCCGCGAGACGTTCGAATCGGCGCTCGCTTTTGGCACTGAAGTGCTGAATGTTCTGGGCGAGGATGCTGAAACAGCTGCGGATGTGATCGAAGAGTTCCGCGACCTCGACAAGGAGCGCTTTGCGCTCGAAACCATCGGCGGCATCTATGCCGGGCGACAGCTGATCCGAGGCAACGCGCAGCCGTCCGACATTATCGCCTCGCGAACCGCGCGCGAGCGGGCGGAAGCGGAAGCCCGCGAGGCACAGGAAGGCTCAGCCAGCTAAAGACTGGCTCGTGCCCGGTCCGGCAGTCAGGCGAGTTCGTTCTCGTCCCTGAGCAGAACGGCGATGAGCCGCTCCATGGATTGTGCCACGACCATGCAGTCCTCGAGCGGTGCGCCCTCCATCGACTTTTCGATGAGGCCGGTCTGAACCTCCATGGCCTCTTCCGTCAGCGTGCGCCCGGTGGGTGTCAGCGACAGCCGAAGCACGCGCTTGTCCTTGTCGTCGCCGCGGCGCTCGATCAGCCCGCGTTTTTCCAGCTGCGGCAGCAGCATGCTCATGTTGGACCGCCCCACCAGCAGCTTGCGGGCAAGCTCCTGCTGCGAGATCCCGTCAAAGCGATAGAGGTTGATCAGGATGTCGAGATGAGGCGGCTTGATGTCGAGATGCGCGAGCGAGCGCGTCATCGTCTGCTGCATCAACTGACAGGCGCGCGCGACTGCAATCCAGCTACGAAAACGCGGGTGGTCCCAGGGGAAATGATGCTGTTCGTTCATCACTTGCTTTTTGTTCATCGTTGTACAATAATGTTCAGCATTGAACATATCAAGAGATTCTCACTATGGCATCCTTTGCGATCAAGGTCATCCGCCATGCGCTTGCCGGCGTGTCGGTCATTTCTCCCGAGGCCGCCGGCCGGCTCGCCTTCAAACTGTTCAGTGTTACGCCCGGCCGCAAGCCGAAGAGCGCCAAGGAACGCGCGGCCCTTGCCGCTGCCGTCCCGGTGATCGCCAAGGGCGAGCCGGTGACGCTTTCCTATGCCGGCGGGTGGGTCCTAGCACGGCATTTCGCGAGCCCGCGCAATGCCGCCAACGCCAAGCGCGTGCTGCTGGTTCACGGCTGGGGATCGCGCAGCGATTATCTCGCCACCATGATCGAAGGGCTGGTTGCCAGCGGAGCCGAGGTGGTAACACTTGACTGGCCCGGGCATGGCGCCTCGCCGGGGCGGACGCTGACGATGCCGGCCGCCGTCAGGGCGATCGATGCCGCCTGGCGGCATTTCGGGGGCTTTGACGTCAGCGTCGGCCATTCCTTCGGAGGCGCCAGCCTTGCCTGTGCGGCCGGTGGTCTCGTTTGCGACGTGCCTAGTCATGTCGCAAAAAAGCTTGTCCTGATCGGTGCACCGAGCGAGATGACCTGGCTTTTCAAGGGCTTCGGAAAAGTTCTTCGCCTTTCACCCAAAACCCAGGGCGCCTTCGAAGGCGTCGTCGAACGCCTGTCCGGCCGCCGGCTGGAGGATTTCGATGCGGCCAGGATCCTTGAGGTGCGGGCCGTTCCGACATTGATCATCCATGCGGAAGATGACAAGGAGGTTTCGGCCGACCATGCGCGCCGCTATGCGGCGGCCGGACCCAATGTCGAGCTTCACTGGGCGAATGGCTACGGCCATCGCCGCATCGTATCGGCAAGCCCGGTGATCGACAGGATCAATGCTTTCGTCCATGCCGAGGATCGAAAGGCTGCTGCCTGACCGAAGGCTGGTCGCGCATCCGCGTTCTCGCGTCCGATACGGCTTCGGAAGATTTCGCTGATGCCGTCATATGCCCGTCATGCTATCCGTCGAAAGGATCACTTCGACCGCGGTGTTACCGTCTTTCGCGAGGCGAGCGCCGCTGCTGATATTGAGTTGGCTGCATGAAGCCGGATAACGGTTTGGGCATCATGCATTTGCGGGAGGACGGCATGTCGATCATCACCTCGGTCGAGGAATTGAACGCGCTTTACGGCGGCGTCAGCGAGGCATCGGTGGCAAAGGTCACCAAAGTGCTGACCGCAGAGTACCGGCAGATGATCGAGGCATCTCCCTTTGCCGCACTTGCGACCGTAGGTCCCGAAGGGCTCGACTGTTCTCCGCGCGGCGACGACGAATGCGTTGTCCGGGTCGCCGACGACAAGACGGTTCTGATGCCCGACTGGCGCGGCAACAACCGCGTCGATTCGCTCGCCAACATCGTGCGCGACCCGCGCGTGGCGCTGATGTTCCTGGTGCCTGGATCCAACACCACCATGCGCATCAACGGCACCGCCGTCGTCAGCATCGATCCGGCGCTGACTGACTCCTTCGAGATCGATGGCAGGAACCCGCGCAGCGTCCTCGTCGTCACCATCGGCGAGGTCTATTTCCAGTGCGCCCGCGCCTTGATGCGATCGCAGATCTGGAATCCTGAGCGCTTCATCGATCCCGCGACGCTTCCGACGCCCGGTGCGTTGCTGAAGGCCGCCAAGGCCGATTTCGATCGGGATACCTATGACCGCGAATGGCCGGAGCGCGCAGCCCAGACCATGTGGTAGGCTGAACGGCCGAGCGGGTTTGCGAACGACCGCGGAGCCGACGCAAGCCAGAGATGGAAACGTGATGCGACGTGGATCTATAAGCGCGTGTCTTGGTGCCGCCGTTCTGCTTGTCTCGGCCTGTGTCAGCAGAGGCTTGGCGGCCGAGCCGACGCTCAGCGAAAAGCTCGAACTGCTCGCCAGGGCCTATCCGGAGGCGGTCGCCGAGGTCGGCCAAGACACGCTGACCCTGCGCGATGGCGGCCCGGCGCTGCCGATCGATGATGGCAGGCAGAAGAGCCACGCCGAAAAGCTCGCATCCGGCGATATCGAGGACAGTCTTTCGCAGATCTATCCGCTTGGTCCCTGTGCCAAGCCGCCGGGTGTGGATTTCGATCCGGGCCGCATCCGCAGCGAAGCCTTGATGAAACGTCTTTATGGGGGCAGTGCTGCGGGCGTCAGGCGCGATCTTGTCGTGGTTGACTGGTTCGGCGAGCGCCTGAGCGTCACCAGCAGGCACGGTGTGGCCAAGGCGTTGCAGGCGGTCGGGCGCGAGCTTGCCTCACGACCAAAGCTGAAGCGGTATCTCGTGCCCAGTGCCGGGACCTTCAACTGGCGCAACATTGCCGGCGCGCACACGCTCTCGGTGCACAGTTTTGGCGCGGCGATCGATCTCAACACCGGCTTTGCCGGCTACTGGCGCTGGGCGGGCGGAGGCAAGAGCGGCGCGGCGCCCTACCGCAACCGCTATCCGCTGGAGATCGTCGAGGTCTTCGAGAAGCATGGTTTCATCTGGGGCGGCCGCTGGTATCATTTCGACACCATGCATTTCGAGTACCGGCCGGAACTGATCGCCATTGCAAGACAGGCGGGTGCCTCCGCCTGTCGATAGGCTGAGTGTGGACGCCTTGCCTTGACTGGTCGGTCAGTCGCGAACGACCACAGTCGTGCCGAGCTGGACATTGGCATAAAGGTGCTCGACATCCTCGTTGGCCATGCGGATGCAGCCTGATGACATCGCCTTGCCGATCGACAGCGGCTGGTTGGTCCCGTGAATGCGGTAGATCGTCGAGCCGAGATACATGGCGCGGGCACCGAGCGGATTGTCGATGCCGCCCTCCATGCTGGCGGGCAGCACCTTGCCCTTCTTGGCTTCACGAACGCGCATGTCCTCGGGCGGCACCCAGGTGGGCCATTCGGCCTTGCGGCTCACGGTGTTGGTTCCGGTCCACAGAAACCCCTTCCGCCCAACGCTGACGGCGTATTTGACTGCGATGCCGCGGCCGACGACGTGGTAGAGGCGACGCTCGGAATTGTCGATGATGATGGTGCCGGGAGCGGCGGTCTCAGGGAAGGCGACGAGTTCTCGCGCGATCGGTGACTGGCTGATGTCGCCGCGCTTGGCCTTATAGCTGGCGCCGCCTTGCGACAGGACCTGAAGCCAACCGGTCTTGGCGGCGTTGCTGTCGAGGGAGGCGACGGTGATCTGACCCTGTGCCTTTTCGCCGGCGATTGCGGCTGATCCTGTCATCAAGACGATCGCGGTGACGGCTGCAAAAATGCGCTTCATGTCGGTTCTCCCCCTCGGATTGTGGGAACCGATCGTGCTTTCCGTAGCCGTTGGTCCCTGTTGCAACTGTTCTAGCGATTGCAATCAGGCCTGGCTGTTTCCAAGGGAACGAGAGTGCTGACATGAAAATGGCGCCCGATGGACGCCATTTTCATGAAGGGTATCTCGGACGTTGCTAACGTCGGTAGATCAGCCAGTTGCGGCCGGATTCCTTGCGCATGCCGTCTTCGAACAGCATCGTCTTGTTGCGGCCGGCATTCTTGGCGGAATAGAGCGCGATATCCGCCTTGTTGTAGAGATCGACGGCATCCTCCGCGGCGGTCGCCATGCAGACGCCGACCGACAGGGTGATCGGGCCATAATTGACGCCGGTCTTGGAATTTCTAAAGGGCGTGCCGGCCAGTACGGTGCGAATGCGATCGGCGACCTGCAGGCATTCTTCCTGGCTGCTGTCTTTGAGTATGACCGCGAACTCCTCTCCGCCGGTGCGGGCGACAAAGGCGTCGCGGCGGACATTGGCGCGGATGACGCTGCCGACCGTCGCCAGGATCTTGTCGCCGACCGGATGGCCGAACGTGTCGTTCACCTTCTTGAAGTGGTCGATATCGGCAACCAGCAGGCCGGTGAAGTTCTTCTCATGATCGTTGTTGTAGACGGCGGCGAGATTGTCGTCGAAGGCACGGCGGTTGGCGAGCCGCGTCAGCGAATCCGTATTGGCGATCCGCTTGTATTCGTCGAGTTCCTGGCGGATGACCTCCATCTCGAAGGACTTCTGCACCACGGTCTGCACGCGCTCCTTGCCCTGGCTCATCGTGTCGGCGGTCGCCTCGGTGAGGATACCGATGGCGTGGCGCAGGATGTCGGCGCTGGACGCGCTCTTGCTCGTTATGTTGACATAGGCTTCGTCGAGAACCTTGTTGTAAGTCTCGAGCGCATATTGCTCGTCCTTCAACAGGTTGACCAGTTCGGTCAGCTTGGCCGCAAGGCTGGTGTGGGCGCGCTCGATACCGGTCGAGCGATGGATATGGCTGAAATATTGTGCGCCGATCGCGTCGAGTTCCTCCTGGGTCGCGCGGCTGCCGAGAGCTGCGAGTTCCTTGGACAATTGCGGATTCGAACCGAGGTAGGCTTCGTAATAAAGCTCGTAATTGCGCGGTATCGGCGACACGCCCATCATGCGCATCGCATGAGTTACTTGTGCTGCGATATCCGGAGCTTGCGTTTTTCCAGAGGTGGCCGTTTGCATTCGCAAACCCCCAATATTACTCATTGCTTACAGGTACTGATTTTTAGGGGCAAATGATTTGCGAAGTCTTAATGATTGCTTCTGCGAATGAAGACAATTCGACTTAACGCAGACAATGCAATGTCCCGTCGATCCGGGCGAGGGCCGAGCCGCGACGCGGATTAAGGCGCCGCGGCAGGGGTATACGGATCAGGCCGGGCTGATCATCGTTTCCGGACGCACGATGGCGTCGAACTCTTCGTTGGTGACGTAACCGCCGCCGACGGCTTCTTCGCGCAGTGTCGTGCCGTTCTTGTGGGCGGTCTTAGCGATCTTGGCCGCGTTGTCGTAGCCGATCTTCGGCGCCAGCGCCGTCACCAGCATCAGCGAGCGGTCGAGCGCTGCCTTGATGTTGTCTTCGCGGGCCTCGATGCCGACGACGCAGTTGTCGGTGAAGGAGATCGCGGCATCGGCGAGCAACTGTACCGACTGCAGGAAGTTATAGGCCATCAGCGGGTTGAAGACGTTGAGCTCGAAATGGCCCTGGCTGCCGGCAAAGGTCAGTGCGGCGTTGTTGCCGAACACCTGGACGCAGACCTGTGTGAGCGCTTCGCACTGGGTCGGGTTGACCTTGCCCGGCATGATCGACGAACCCGGTTCGTTTTCCGGCAGCGAGAGCTCGCCGAGGCCCGAGCGCGGGCCGGAGCCGAGGAAGCGAATGTCGTTGGCAATCTTGAAGAGGGCAGCTGCTGCGGCGTTGATAGCGCCGTGGCTGAAGACCATCGAATCGTGGGCGGCAAGCGCTTCGAACTTGTTCGGTGCCGTGGTGAAGGCAATGCCGGTGATCTTGGCGATTTCTTCCGCGACCTTCTCGGCAAAGCCGATGGGTGCATTGAGGCCGGTACCCACGGCGGTACCGCCCTGCGCGAGCTCGCAAAGGCCGGGCAGGGTCAACTCGATGCGCTTGATCGAGGACGCGACCTGGGCGGCATAACCGGAGAATTCCTGGCCGAGCGTCAGCGGGGTTGCGTCCTGGGTGTGGGTGCGGCCGATCTTGATGATGTGATCGAACGCCTTGACCTTGGCTTCGAGCGCCTCGTGCAGGTGCTTTAGCGCCGGCAGCAGATCATGGATCACCCGCTCCGCGCAGGCGATGTGCATCGCCGTCGGATAGGTATCGTTGGACGATTGGCTCATGTTGACGTGGTCGTTCGGATGCACCGGCGTCTTCGAGCCCATGACGCCGCCGAGCATTTCGATTGCGCGGTTCGAGATGACCTCGTTGGCGTTCATGTTCGACTGGGTGCCGGAGCCTGTTTGCCAGACAACCAACGGGAAGTGGTCATTGAGCTTGCCGTCGATGACTTCCTGCGAGGCCTTGACGATGGCATCGGCAATGGTTGCATCCAGGCGACCGAGCGCCATGTTGGTGCGGGCCGCGGCCTGCTTGACGATGCCGAGCGCGCTGACGATTGCGACCGGCTGTTTTTCCCAGCCGATCTTGAAGTTGCCGAGGGAACGCTCGGCCTGGGCGCCCCAATAGCGGTCGTTTGCCACTTGGATGGGGCCGAACGTATCTGTTTCCGTGCGCGTCGATGTCATCGTGATCCCTGCCTTCGTCATGCGGTTCATGAAGTCTGGGCGAGGGGACGCGGTCGCAACCGGCTGTCCCTTCCCCAAGGTGCCGGGCCTCTCTCTGCCCCGGCTGGCAAGGCTTGTAAAGAGGTGGCCCCGGAGCTGGCAATGCTACAATCGTTTGAAAGGCGGGCGTGCGACAAAGAGCGGCCTTTGCAGTCGTGCAGCGGCTGATTCGCGTGCGCGCGGCGAACCCGGATTCCTTGTGGCGTTTCAGTCACATTCGTTGCCTTCCTTTAAGGCTCGCATTGCTCGCCTTGCCGTGCGGGCCGGGTGGCAACGACACTAATGTCGATGCAAATCAAATTTTTACGCCCCCTCGAACGTCCTGGCAATCAAGCGGTTTTTTTAACACGCAGAGGTGTTTTCATGCACGTTCGGGGAGGCGCGTTTCCTTTTCATTCACCATCCTTTTCTATAAGTTTTAGAGCACGAGGGCGTGGCGAGAATCTGGCTAAAGCCGAGTTCGGCGACAACGCGATACGGGGACGTAGTTTCACATGAGAATTTTCAAGACGGCAGCGATCGTAGCGCTCATGAGCAGCTGTTCGATTGCAACCTTCGATGTGCGGCCGGCTGCGGCCATCACGTTGATGGACCTTATCCGCGGCGGCAGACAGAAGACGCCGAAGCAGGAGATGCAGTCCGGCCAGCCGCTGCCCGGTGTCGGTTCCATGGGGCAGCCGCAGCAGAGGACGGTCTCCACGCCGCTGCCGAAGGTGACCGGCCCTCGCTATTATACCTACAAGGCGGAACCTCTGCGCCGGGTCGATACCGGTAGGCTGCTCGATCCGGTCGTCACCGGTTCTGTGCGCAACGAAGCGCTGCCGCCAATGCTGCGTGCGGCGCTCACCGATGCCCGTCAATTCATGCCTGACGTTGAGGTTCGCACGACCTCGAATGTGGCAAAAGCCATCGAGACCCATTACGGCTCGCGTTCTGATTTCGTCTGGATCGACGGCACCGGTGTCAACGCGCGCGCAAAGGGGGCGATTGCCGTTCTTGCCGATGCAGCAAAGGTCGGTCTCGATCCGCAGGATTATGCCGTTCAGGTGCCTGCTGATGAATTCGACCGCGGCGATATGATCGCGCGCGAAAAGGAACTTGTTCAGTTCGAAATCGCGCTGTCGGCGGCAACGCTTTCCTATGTCGAGGACACGGTGCGTGGCCGCATCGATCCCAACAAGATCTCCGGCTATCACGATTTCAAGCGCAAGACCGTCGATCTCTCAGCCTTCCTCGATAGGATGTCGGCAAGCTCCGATGTTGCCACGCTGCTCAACGATCAGAACCCGAAGAGCGAACAATTCGCTGCATTGTCGGTTGAACTCGAGCGCCTTCGTGCAGAGAAGAGCGTGGAACAGCGTGTCGAGATCGCGCCGGGCACGCTCCTGAAGCCGGGCCAAAGCAATCCGGAACTTGCCAACATCGTCGCCGGGATCCGCATCAAGGGTTCCGAGACGCTGAAGTCGGATCACGCCGCAGTGCTCGCGGCCTATCAAGGAACCCCTGAGTACACGCCTGAGCTGGTTCTGCTCGTCGAAGCGTTCCAGAAGGAGAATGGCCTGAAGGCCGATGGCGTCGTCGGTCAGGCGTCGCTGCGACTCCTGACCGGTGGCGACACCGTGGCAAGCAAGATCAACAAGCTCGAAGTCGCGATGGAACAGGCGCGCTGGCTTCCCGATGGGCTCGGCAACCGCTACGTCTTCATCAACCAGCCGGCCTTTACCGCGTCCTATAGCGACAATGGCGCCGAGCAGTTTTCGATGCGCGTCGTCGTCGGTTCAAAGGCGAACCAGACCTATTTCTTCCAGGATGAGATTCAGACCGTCGAGGTCAATCCATACTGGGGCGTGCCGCAGTCGATCATCATCAACGAGATGCTGCCGAAGCTGCGCAACGACCCTGGTTATCTCGATCGGATGGGCTATCAGGTTGAGATAGGCGGGCGCTCAGTGCCGTCGTCTTCCGTCAACTGGACCGGATCGACCGCCTCGGTTGCCGTGCGCCAGCCGCCGAGCAGCGACAACGCGCTTGGCGAACTGAAGATCCTGTTCCCGAATGCGCATGCCATCTACATGCACGACACGCCGTCGAAGAGCTTCTTCAAGCGTGACCAGCGCGCACTCAGCCACGGTTGCGTGCGGCTCGCCGATCCGCGCCGGATGGCAGCGGCCGTGCTTGGCACCAGCGTCGAGGATGTCGGCAAGGAAATCGGCGGCGGCAGCAACAAGGCGTTGCAGGTGCCGCAGAAGGTTCCTGTTTACGTCGCCTATTTTACCGCCTGGCCGAACAAGGACGGTGTCATCGAGTATTTCGACGACGTGTATGAGCGCGACATGTACGTGAACCGCGCCCTCGACGCCACCCGCGACGCTCGCCGGGCCGAGGGGTAAGTCCCAATTAGGCGATGGCGCCACTCGCACTGGCACCGTGTTCGACGACAGAATTTCAGACCCCGTGGAGCTTCTCCATGGGGTTTTTCGTTTAGGTGGTGGTGACGCGAGAGGAACGTAGCGTGTTTTTGCGATGCGAGAAGCGGCGCGACGCAGGAACCTGCTACGTGCGCGCTGCCAATGACGATTGATCTTAGTGGGCTCTATCCTCGATCAGATGCGGATCAAAACCTCAGGCCCAGCGCCCGCGCGCTTACTTGCCGTTGAAAAGCCCTGTCACCAGCGCCGGCGTCAACTCGTCGAAGTGGCGGATGATCACTGTCGGCTCCAGGCTTTCGATCGGCACGTCGGAATAGCCGAACGGCACGGCGATCGACGGGATCGCGGCGTTTCGGGCGACCAGAATATCGTTGAGGCTGTCACCGATCATCACCGAGTGCGCGGCACTGCCGCCGGCATTGGCGATCGTGCGCAGCAGGTGGTCGGCATTCGGCTTGCGGATTTCGAACGTGTCGCCACCGGAAACCGCCGCGAAGCGATCGATGAGGCCTAGGCGCTCGAGCAGCCGGTTTGCCAGCATCTCCGGCTTGTTGGTGCAGACTGCGAGCTTGAAGCCCGCCGCCGACAGCCGGTCGAGTGCGTTGAGCATGCCCGGGTAAGGCAGGGAATCACCCGGCATCGAGCCATGATAGAAGTCGACGAACTCCTTCATCTGCCAGGCCAACGCTTCTTCATCGAGCGGCTTGTTGCGAAGCGCAAAAGTCCGCTCGATCATCGCGCGGGCACCGTGGCCAACGAGATGGGTGAGGTCGCGGTAGGTGACCGGCTCGACGCCGGCCTGGGTCACCGCATGGTTGAGGCTCGCCACCAGATCCGGCGCCGTATCGACAAGGGTTCCGTCGAGATCAAAGACGACAATGGGGGAAGACAAGAGGTGAACCTCGCGTAGCCGGAAAGAGTTGTCGTTCGGGTAGGCGAAGTTGCAAGAGAATGCAATGGCAAGTGTGTGTGGGAAGGGACCAGGAATCCGGGCCGGGCCCCTGATTTTGGCTTTTGTTTGCAGCTTTGGGCGTGTAAGTGTCTCAGCGGAAAACGGATGGAGAAGGTGGGTAACCGCATCCACATCCGGTGGGTAAAAAGGGAGCGACTGGCGTATGGACGCCCGCCAAATGAAAATCAAAGCCGCGGCAGCGGCGCTCGAACATGTCGAAGACGGCATGCGTCTCGGCATTGGGACGGGATCGACTGCCGAGGAGTTCGTTCGGCTCCTGGCCGAGAAGGTCGCTGCGGGCTTCCGCATCGAAGGCGTTCCGACCTCCGAGCGTACTGCGCGGCTGTGCCTGGAGCTTGGCGTGCAGTTGAAGTCGCTGGACGAACTTCCGGAACTGGACCTGACGATCGATGGTGCCGACGAAGTCGATGGTCAGTTGCGACTGATTAAGGGCGGCGGCGGCGCATTGCTGCGCGAGAAGATCGTCGCGGCCGCTTCCAAGCGCATGATTGTCATCGCCGATGAATCGAAAGTCGTCGATGTTCTCGGCGCATTCAAGCTGCCGATCGAGGTCAATCCCTTCGGCCAGGTGGCAACGCGCATCGCCATCGAAAAGGTGGCCTCGCGTCTCGGTCTTTCCGGTGACATCTCCGTGCGCAACTCAGGCGACGGCCCCTTCAAGACGGACGGTGGACACCTCATTCTTGATGCATCTTTTGGCCGTATTCCTGATGCAGATGCGCTCGCGGGAGAGCTGAATGCCATTCCGGGCGTGGTCGAGCATGGACTTTTCATAGGCATCGCGTCGCTGGCAATTATTGCCGGACCGGAAGAGGCACGCATTCTGACCGCATCTTGAGCCGGTTCCCGTCGCTCCCTGGGGAGCAGGGGCCGGTGAAGAAAACAGGTTACCACACATGCGGGCCTGGCGGCGGCAATCGCCCCGGCAGCATGCGACAAACACAGGAGCATGGATAAAAATGAACAAACTCGCAGGTCTTGTCCGCACTTTCGCAGCCACCGCGGTTCTCCTTTCTGCATCCATTCCGGTTCAGGCTCAGGACGTGTCCGACGCCCAGATCAAGGCCGCGCGTGCGACCATCGCTGCACTCGGCGTGACCAACAACTTCGACAACATTCTGCCGAACCTCGCCGAGCGTCTGAAGAATACTCTGATCCAGGCTTCGCCGAACTTCCAGGAGCTGATCACCGCGACCGTCGACGAAAAGGCTTTGACCCTGGCAGCGCGTCGCGCCGATCTCGAAAACGAAGCCGCGACGATCTACGCCAAGACCTTTACGCTTGAAGAGCTGAACGCCATTACCGAGTTCTACAAGTCGACGGCCGGCAAGAAGCTTCTGAACGACGGCCCGATTGCTTCGCGCGAATTGTTGAAGGCGGCAGACATCTGGGCAGCCGGCGTGTCGCGCGACCTCAACACCGAAGCCACGAAGTCGCTCGACGCCAAGGTCGGCACTTCGGCTCCGCCACGTATTGAAGGCACCGTTGAGACACCGCCCGCCCAATAATCCGCGGTCGGTCGGAGAGAGCTCGGGTCAGCTGGGCTAAACATCACGTTTTGGGGAGCCCGGAGCAATCCGGGCTTTTCTTTTTCTGCAGTGCAACACTATATGTGCCTGCGACGGGGGACTGCCCCCCGAGCGGGGCGTGCCGCCGGCGAAAATGCCTGGTCCGCGGTCCCCTAATTGTCCTAATTGCAGCTTGCACGACCTTCAGGAGTTCGCCCATGCCCGCTTTCGACTATGACCTCTTCGTAATCGGTGGCGGTTCGGGTGGCGTCAGAAGCGGCCGGCTGGCGGCAAGTCTCGGCAAGAAGGTCGCGATCGCCGAAGAGTTCCGTTATGGCGGCACCTGTGTCATCCGTGGGTGCGTTCCGAAGAAGCTCTATGTCTACGCGTCGCAATATTCGGAACATTTCGAGGATGCGGCGGGTTTCGGCTGGACCGTCGGCGAAAGTCGCTTTGATTGGCAAAAGCTCGTCGCTGCCAAGGAGCAGGAGATCACGCGGCTCGAAGGCCTCTACCAGAAGGGGCTCGCCAATGCCGGCGCGGAGATCCTGCGTACACGGGCTGAGCTTGTCGGCCCGAATACGGTTCGCCTGCTCGACACTGGCAAGACCGTGACCGCCGAACGTATCGTCATTGCTGTCGGCGGCCACCCGACGCCGCATGACGCGCTGCCGGGCCATGAACTCTGCATTTCCTCCAATGAGGCTTTCGATCTGGCGGAACTGCCGAAGTCGATCCTGATTGCAGGCGGTGGCTATATCGCTGTCGAGTTCGCCAATATCTTTCATGGTCTCGGCGTCGAAACGACACTGATCTATCGCGGCAAGGAAATCCTCTCGCGTTTCGATCAGGATCTCCGCCGCGGCCTGCACACGGCGATGGAAGAGAAGGGCATCCGGATCCTTTGCGAAGACATCATCCAGTCGGTCACGACTGACGCCGACGGCAAGCGCGTGGCGCAGACGATGAAACACGGCCAAATCGCCGTCGATCAGGTGATGCTGGCGCTTGGCCGCGTGCCGAACACCAAGGGCCTCGGGCTCGAAAGCGCCGGGGTGAACACGGATGAGCGCGGCGCGATCGTCGTCGACGCCTTTTCGCGCACGAGCGCGCCCGGCATCTATGCCCTCGGCGACGTGACCGATCGCGTCCAGCTGACACCGGTCGCGATCCACGAGGCAATGTGCTTCATCGAGACCGAATACAAGAACAACCCGGTATCGCCCGACCACGACCTGATCGCCACGGCCGTCTTCTCCCAGCCGGAGATCGGCACCGTCGGCCTCAGCGAGGAGCAGGCTGCGCGTCAGTTCGAAGAACTGGAAGTCTATCGTGCCGAGTTCCGGCCGATGAAGGCGACGCTTTCCGGCCGGAAGGAAAAGATGATCATGAAGCTGATCGTCAACGCTGCCGACCGCAAAGTGCTGGGCGCCCACATCCTCGGGCACGATGCCGGCGAAATGGCGCAATTGCTCGGCATTTCGCTGAAGGCCGGTTGCACCAAGGACGACTTCGATCGGACGATGGCGGTGCATCCGACAGCATCGGAAGAGCTTGTGACGATGTATGCGCCGTCCTATCGCGTGCGTAAGGGCGAGCGGGTCGGCTGAGCAGGGCGGTTGCTTTGCTGACGCCGGAAACCATGAATTCTGGTAGGATGCCTTTCCAAGCCATCGCTTAACGTCTATAAGCCCGCATCCGCGAAGTCACCGGCTTCGAGCGGGCGCGAAGGCTTGGCCACGCGCTGAAGCGGGGCGCGCGGACGCAGTGAAATTTCCGAATACCGGGCGGTGTCGAAACCGTCAGGGCGCGACCCGCGCGGACCGACGTCCGCGGCAGACAACAGGTGATCGAAATGGCACAGACTTGGACTCCGAATAGCTGGCGGCAGAAACCCATCCAGCAGGTTCCGGATTATCCGGACCTTGCGGCTCTTGCGGCAACGGAAGCGAAACTCGCGAAGTATCCGCCGCTGGTGTTTGCCGGCGAGGCGCGGCGTCTGAAGACTGCTCTTGCCAATGTTGCCGAAGGCCGCGGCTTCCTGCTGCAGGGCGGCGATTGCGCCGAGAGCTTTGCCGAGCATGGGGCCGACACGATCCGCGACTTCTTCCGCGCGTTCCTGCAGATGGCCGTCGTTCTGACGTTCGGCGCTCAGCAGCCGGTGGTCAAGGTCGGTCGCATCGCTGGCCAGTTCGCCAAGCCGCGCTCCTCCAACATCGAGAAGCAGGGCGACGTCGAGCTGCCGAGCTACCGTGGCGACATCATCAACGGCATCGAGTTCACCGAAGCGGAACGCGTTCCGGATCCGGAACGGCAGATCATGGCCTACCGCCAGTCCGCCGCGACGCTCAACCTGTTGCGCGCTTTTGCGATGGGTGGCTATGCCAACCTCGACAACGTTCATCAGTGGATGCTCGGCTTCGTCAAGGATAGCCCGCAGGCAGAGCGCTACCGCAAGCTCGCCGACCGGATTTCCGAGACGATGGATTTCATGAAGGCGATCGGCATCACCTCTGAAAATCATCCAAGCCTGCGCGAAACCGATTTCTTCACCAGCCACGAGGCGCTGCTGCTCGGCTACGAGCAGGCGCTGACGCGTGTCGATTCCACCTCCGGCGACTGGTATGCGACTTCGGGCCACATGATCTGGATCGGCGACCGTACCCGCCAGCCGGACCACGCCCATATCGAATATTGCCGTGGCATCAAGAACCCGCTTGGCCTCAAGTGTGGCCCGTCGCTGACGGCTGACGGCCTTCTGGAACTGATCGATCTGCTCAACCCGGCCAACGAAGCCGGCCGCCTGACGCTGATTTGCCGCTTCGGCCATGACAAGGTTGCCGAGCACCTGCCGCGCCTCATCCGCGCGGTTGAACGCGAAGGCAAGAAGGTCGTCTGGTCCTGCGATCCGATGCACGGCAACACGATCACGCTCAACAACTATAAGACCCGCCCGTTCGAGCGGATCCTGTCGGAAGTCGAAAGCTTCTTCCAGATCCACCGTGCGGAAGGCTCGCACCCGGGCGGCATTCATATCGAGATGACCGGCAACGACGTTACCGAATGCACCGGCGGCGCCCGTGCGCTTTCGGGTGACGATCTCGCCGATCGCTACCACACCCATTGCGATCCTCGCCTCAATGCGGACCAGGCGCTGGAATTGGCGTTCCTGCTCGCCGAGCGCATGAAGGGCGGCCGCGACGAGAAGAAGCTGGTCGTCAACGGCTGATACTGAGGCATTGCCGCACGGTTCAGATTTTCTGAACCTCGAGCGGTCGCTATGAAATTGACAATGCCGGGCCGGCTCGCGAAGCTGGCCCGGCATTTCTCGTTTCAGGAGGTCGGGGACCATGTCGGATATTCACAGCGGCAGCTGCCTTTGCGCGGCAGTGCGGTTCAAGACGCGGGGCGAACTGCGCGAGTTGATCTTTTGCCATTGCACGCAATGCCGCAAGCAGACGGGCCTCTATTACGCCGCGACCAATGTGCTGGATCGCGACATGGAACTTGAGGGGGCGGAGGACGTGACCTGGTATCGTTCGAGCGATGGCGCGCAGCGTGGTTTTTGCCGCAACTGCGGCTCGGCTCTGTTCTGGAAATCCGATAGCGCCGAATACGTCTCGATCATGGCCGGCGCCTTTGAGAAGCCGACGGATCTCCTACCCGGCTATCACATATTCTGTGCCGACAAGGGCGATTTCTACGACATTAACGACGATCTGCCGAAGTTTGAAGCGGGCCGGTCGTAGGACCGTTCAAGCCACTTCCGGCCGCCAGGCGATGACGCGATCCGTGCGCGCGAACCTCCGGCGACGCCGGGCCGCACTTAGTGAAGGAAATGACCTATTTCGCCAACCGGACTGCACCGTCCGTGGCTCGCTCATAGGCATTGGCCAGGGCCGCGAGCTTTATAGCCTGCCAGCGACAATACTCGTCGACCAGTCCGGCGCTCATCCAAAAGCGTCCACGGGAGCCGTCGTTCGATCGGCCGATGAAACCTGTGTCCTGCGCTTTGGTGAACAGTCTGCGCACGTGCGTGTTGGAGATGGTGTAGTGGTTGGCAAGCTCGGCGAGATTGAGTTCCAGCCAGACCTTTCCGTCCACGGGCGTCAGGCTTTTCGGACGCGCCATGAGGTCATCGAGCAGCAAGCCCCCGCATTCGGTCCAAACGAAGATGGCAACGCCTTCGGGGGGCTCGCTCCAATTCTTGTCGGACAGGAGCATTCGCGCCGCGATCGGCTGCGTGCGTCCAAGGACAGAGGTGTCGGCCTCGACATGTTCCAGACGTCTGCCGCCATCGAGGCGGTCGAGCGTGCCCATTTGGCTCATGAACCAACGCATCATGGCGCTCTCGCTGACTTCCGTCGGCTCAAGTGGGCGAACCTTCTTGTTCGTCCGCTCACCTCTGACATCGCGCAGCAGCTTGTAGGCGAGCAGCTCGGACAGGAATGCGGCTGCCGTGTTCCTGCTTGCGCCGCCGGTCTCGCGCATGAACTTCAACAACCGCGCGGCAGTCACTCCCGAATCGGGGTGAGACGGGTCGCGCTCAAGATGAAGCGCGTAAGCGGCCTGGGTCAGCGTCCATTTCTGGTGGGAGGCGACGAGACGAGCCACACGTGGAAAAATATCATAGACCGCCATCAGATCGCGAGCGCTGATCTGCAGCGTCTCGCGCAGGAGCGGGTTGCGCAGCAATCCGTCCGCCGTGAAGGCGAGCGGTTTCTCCGGTGCAGCATCCCCCTGTTTTGCAACCAACTGCATCTGTCGCGCACGTCTCCCGACGATCTCTCGCATACGCCTCGGGTTCCGATCCCTCGCCACGTGTGCTTCGATACTACTCAACCCATCTGCATGTAGCAGCTCTACCTTGCCCATAACGTGCGAACCCGTCATTTTGTTCGAAAGCATCGGCAATCGATTTTCCGTTGCCAGTCCCTTTGTGCTGTCGCGAGGCTGTTACTGCACCAGTACCGGTGGCTGACATTTGACGCCGGTGACGCGGACATCGGCTTCTCCCACGCGTACCCCCACTAGGAGCAGCAGATTGTAGAGCAGATCGTCCACCGGTTTCGTGACCGCGGCCAAGGTCTGGGCAAGCGCCTGTTGCAGGATAGTCGGGCTGCCGAGCGTCAGGAACAACACCTGAATGTTCAAGTCCAGATTGTTGAGCAGGGTCTTCGTCGTCGACGACAGGATGTCCTTGGTCGAAACGCTCTTGATCGAGCGTGCGGCCACTTCGGCGGGGCTGAAGGTGAGGCGGGACGCTTGAAGGTTCTGCGCCTCGACGTGAGCGATGGCGTCGATCTTGACCGCCAGCGCATCGACGATGCGGGCGCGCTCGACCCGAGCGTCGAAGGAGAAACTCGAAAGCACCTTCGGATTGACGTCACCGACGGCGATCTCAGCGACGCCCGGCACCGCGTCGACGACGACTGCCGCGTTCTCCGGCTTGCCGCCGTAGCAACGGATGTCGGCAAGTTTGGCTTCTGCGTGGGCAAGCTCGACATAGATCGGCAACCGAATGCGCATACCGGCAAGGGCCGCAAGCCCGTCTATGCCCACCTCGACGGCAAGCCGGGTCTGCGCCGTGCGGACCGCTGCTCCTGGGGTTCCCAGGCGATAGCTCGGCGTTTCGACCGGCGGTTCGCCAATTGCGAGTTTCACCGTGGCCGAAGCTATGCCCGGAAGCCCGGCAACCGCGTTAAGCGCGATCTGATGCTCGCCGTTGGCGATGGCGGCGGCGGCCGAGACGATCTGCAGCGCACTCACCTTCATCGTCCAGTCGGAGCCGGCATCGATCCTCATGTCCTTTTTCGGGTCCAGATTGAGGATCTGCGCCAAGGTGAAGGTTTTCTTGTTGTTGGCCGTTGCCAGCTCGATGCTCTTGAGGGCAGAGGTCACCGTACCGGAGAGCCCCTGGAACAGCCGCATCGAAGACAGGAGCTGCGGCAGGGTCAAATTGGCGTCGAGCACGTCTTCATAGGAGGCGGAGGTCAGGCTGAGCTTGGTCGCGACGATCTTCAGGAAAGGCTGGATATCGATGTCGGCGTCGATCAGGGCGGTGTAGTCCATGACCTTCAGCGAAATGTTGGTGCCAAGCATCTGGCCGAGAATGGCATTGAGCAGGCCGTCATTCAGGCTGGCGAGGCGAGAGCCGACGGAAAAGGCGGCAACCTTCGAACTCGCCGCTGTCCCGACCACGCTCAAGTCCGGCGGTGCGGTGAAGAGGGAGGCAAGGAAGATCTGCCCCTTCTTTTCCAGGAGTACCTGGACCGCATCCGAAGGGGCGGCATCCCTGACGAAGCGCTGGCCGGCTGCGACGCCCGGATCGGGGACATACCGTCCACGCGTGACCGTTGCCACGCCGTCGACCTTTTCCGTCCCGACGTCGCCGGGCGGCAGAACCTTGCCATCGACGGTCAACAGGCCGGAGGGCGTCGCAACAGCGAAATTGACATGGTTGTTGGAGAAGTACTTGAGAACAGCCTGCTCGGCGGAGGAGACGTTCGATGCGGCGGCGATGGCAGCAAGATCGACGGTCGACTGCATTTCCTGCTTCTGGACCGTGAGGTAACCGTAGTCGATGCCAAGTCCCATGGAGGCGATCACGAGCGGCATGACGAGAGCGGCGGATATGCCGACGTTGCCACCTCTTGATCGGGCGAGGTGTGCTATTCCCGGCGCTTTCAAACCCATATCAGATACCTCCCAAACGGATCGTAGCGAAGCGCTCGATATTTTCGCTCGGCATGGCGAAAGTGAACATGTTGAAGATCGGGAGATCGCCGGCGTCGTACTTGATCCTCACGGTAAACTGGTTGGCGTTACCAGCATCGTCCTTGACGGTGACCGTCATACGGGACGGCTTGATGAAGGCTTGGTCCATGGTCGTGCGCTGGATGTAGTCCGTGGCAAGGCGTTCTCGCTCGCCTTCGGAAAGTCCGGCAATGGCGGTGCGCGCTGCGTCGGCGGCTATCTGCTGAATGGAGTGGGCCGCGCTGAGGTAGATGCCGTAGGCGATCAACGTCAACACACATAGAAAGAATAGAGGGGCGATGATTGCAAATTCAATTGCGGCAGCGCCATCGCGGCTGCCGAACAGGCGCGTTATTTTGGACATATCAGCAACTCCGACCGAACCGTGACTGCTTTTTCTCTGTCCCTGCGCCTTGACGGTGCTCCCCAAGTGTTAATTTTTCGATACGCTAATAGGTTGTTTCAATAGTCAGAAATAGCCTATTGTTGCAAAATACAAATTTGTGATTGAATTAGGAATCTTGCAGATTCTTGCGCGCTTTAGTGGCTTGTCCGGTGTCTATTCATTGTCGGGTATGTGCCGATACTGGGAAAGCTGGCGGTTAAGATTGGCGATGTCGGTCCTCAGCTCGGCGATCTCGCGCAGTAGCACATCGTCCACCTTGTGGTGCAGGGCGATCAACTCGACTTCCGACTTCAGATTGACCTCATAGTCCTTTGCCGCAGCGAAGCGATCGCGCTCGGCCTGCCGGTTCTGGGACATCATGATGACCGGCGCCTGCAGCGCCGCCAGCATCGAAAGCAGCAGGTTGAGGAAGATGAAGGGGTAGGGATCGAAGGCCCCGGTCACCAGCAAGACGGTGTTGATGATCACCCAGACGACGAGAAAGCCGCAAAAGCTGAGAATGAACCCCCAGGAGCCGCCAATCCTGGCAATGGCGTCGGCGAGCCGGTCGCCGACGGACAGCTCGGCGCTGAACGCGGCATTGGTGTCGGTTGCAACGGTGCGTCGTTCCTTGGCGCGGGTCAGGATGCGGCGCTCGATTTCGCCGAGCTCGGCCATCGGTTTGCCGAAGATGTGCTGCGAGAGTTCGTTCAAATGCGGCATGGCTATCTCCGGAAATGGATCGGACGATATCGAAAGCGTTTCGCGCAAAAGTGTGCGGCGGATTTGCGATAACGACACGGGCAAAAAACAAGAGCCTAAAGCGCAGTGAGCGAATCGGAAAGATCGCGACGCGCTTAAGCGCACCACTTCGACGAGGAAATCAACGGGATAGATGAGAAAGTGCACAGAGCCGGGCGGTTTACCGTCCGGCTCTGTTCAGAGGCCAGTGATGTCGCACGAACGTGTGCGGGTGTGGTTTAGAAGCCTGCGGCGTAGAGATCCGCGTGCGACTTGAAGAAGCGGTCGGTCGAGTAGCGCTTGCCGAACATCATGTCGTGCTGGAGGAAGCGATAGTCGCGCAGCAGGGCCGGGACCTTCGGCTGACGAGACCATTCGGCGACATCCTTGCCGTTCTTGCGGATCAGCATGTAGCGGTCGACGACGCGGTACTGGTCGTGCACCTTGCCGAGGAAGCCGGTATAGTAGGGATGCTCGTAGCCGGACTGCTTGAGGATCTGGTAGGAAAGGAAGGCCGGGCTGATCGTGCCGACATTCTTCTTCGGACCCGTCTTGTTCGACCAGACGACGAGCGGAGTTTCGTGCTGCGCCTTCATCTGGTCCTTCGAGCCCTTGCGCTCCGCGGTCACGCCCTTCATGAAACCGGTGTTGGTGTAGACCGTGTTCAACGGCGGCAGGTGGTCGCCGAAGAGCACGATGATGGTTTCGCGGTCACGTTGCTTGGCCCAGTCCATCAGCTTCTTCAGGCTCTCGTCGGCTTCCTTGACGCCCTGGGCGTAGGTTTCAAGCACCTGGCGATCGCTCTCCGGCAGGTTGCCTTCGACCTTGATGGTATTCTTGGCATAGCGGTTCGGCTCATAGGGGCCATGGCCCTGCAGCGTTACCGCGAAGAAGAAGAAGGGGTCATCCATGGCGTCCGCCTGGCGGATGATCTCCTTGGTCAGGGATTCGTCCGAGGCGAAAATGCCGCGCTTCTGCATCGGCGGCATATTCTCCTCCGACTTGAAGGTGTCGAAGCCGAAGGCCTTGTAGACGGCGGTGCGGTTCCAGAACCAGCTCTGGAACGGATGGATGGCACGCGAAACGTAACCCTCGCCACGGAAGAAGGTGGCAAGCGAGGGGATCGGATTGCGGATGTACTGTTGGTACGGAATGCTGCCATAGGGCAGGAAGGCATTCGAAAAGCCGGTCAGCGCTTCGAATTCGACATTGGCCGTCATGCCGCCGAACTCTGGCGAGAACACGTTGCCAGATTGCATTTCGCGGATCGTCGGCATCGGGTCGGGCGAAAGCTTGACGTTCGGCAGACGGGTCGGATCCCAGAAGGATTCGCTCATCAGCACGATGACGTCGGGCTTGCTGCGGTGGGAGGTGCCGGCCGGCAGCGGCTTGACCGGGATGCGATCGATCGCATCGGCCATGTAGCCGGCGGGCGCGTTGACGTTGGCCATCGGCAGATTGATCGCAAACGCCAGCGCAAAGCCGTTGTGACGATAGTTTTCGGTCTGGTCCCACATGATCGGGATGACCTTCAGGCGATCACGGATCCAGGAGAACTGGTTGTAATCCATGATGTGCCAGAAGGCGAAGAGCAGCGGCAGCGCAAAAGCTGCGCGAGCGATGCGCTCGCGGCGTGTCAGCTTGGGGAAGTTGCGCCAGGCGTAACGCAGCAACAGGCCGATGGTTGTAACGGCTGCGATGAGGCCGACAACGATGCCGACGGCCGTCCACGGACGATCCTTGACAAGCACAGGCATCAATTCGAGGATCTGGCGGCCAAAGAGGAAGTCGGTCGGATAGAGCGGGTCGGAGAGAAAGACCTGCTTCTGCTGGCAGATGATGGCCGGTATGATCGCCAGCGGCGCGAGCACCACGGCGGACTTGTGTTCGCGGCCGAAAACGCCATCGATGGCGAGAAGGATCAGGAAGAATGCACCGATGGTGGTCCATGCGGGGCGCGTCGGATCGAGGAAGTAGGCGACCGTGTCGGCCATGGACTGGCGCACGATCAACTCGACTGCAAAAACGAGGGCTGCCGCGATCGACAGCGAGAACAATGCACTGCGTGCGGAGGTCAGCGTCTTGGCGTGCCGCGCGGCAAATCCGGGTCTACCAGCGTAGACTCGTGATCTCCTCGCTACGGCTGAATCGATATTGGCCAACGTCTTCTCCAATTTCATCAATGTGTCGTGTAACTGTCATACGACTGTCATTTTGAACAGGGGATGAATGACTTGTTCAGGGTGTTTGGAAACAGGTTTTCGTGACGTGAGGACGCGCGAGCCGGCGCCGATAACAAACCGGAAACGCAGAATTTTTTGGAATTTTTCGCTTCGCGGCGATTGGCTGTGGGCATTTTCGCGCGGATTGCGCTAAAGATCGGGGCGAAAGTCAGACGCATTCGTTCGAGAACAGACCGACAGGCCCGCTCATGACCGCTCACAAAGCCGCTCCCACCCTGCTTCGTATCGCAATCGCCCAGCTCAATCCGACCGTCGGCGATATCGCCGGAAACCTGGCGAAAGCGCGTGAGGCGCGCGCCGATGCGGCGCGCCAGGGCGCCGACCTCCTGCTGCTCACCGAGCTCTTCATTTCCGGCTATCCGCCGGAGGATCTGGTTCTCAAGCCTGCTTTTCTCAAGGCCTGTTTACAGGCGGTGGAAAAGTTGGCCGAGGAGACCGCCGACGGCGGCCCGGGCGTCATTATCGGCTTCCCGCGCCTGGCCAAGACCGGGCGCCACAATGCCGTCGCCGTGCTCGATGGCGGCAAGATCATTGCGGTACGCGACAAGGTCGATCTGCCGAATTACGGCGAGTTCGACGAGAAGCGGGTGTTCGACCAGGGCGAGATGCCAGGGCCGGTCAATTTCCGCGGCATTCGCATTGGTATCCCGATCTGCGAGGACATCTGGGGCGATCTTGGTGTGTGCGAGACACTGGCGGAAAGCGGCGCCGAAATCCTGCTGTCACCGAACGGCTCGCCCTATCATCGCGGCAAGGTGGACGTGCGCCATCAGGTCGTGCTCAAGCAGGTGATAGAGACCGGCCTGCCGATGATCTATGCCAACCAGCTCGGCGGTCAGGATGAACTGGTGTTCGACGGCGCGAGCTTCGCCTTCAACACGGACAAGTCGCTCGCCTTCCAGATGAGCCAGTTCGAGGAGGCGCTGTCGATCGTCGAATGGAAAAAGGGCGACAATGGCTGGCACTGTGCCGGCGGCCTGCAATCGCGCCTGCCGGAGCGGGAGGAGGCAGACTATCGCGCCTGCATGCTCGGCTTCCGCGACTACGTCAACAAGAACGGTTTCAAGAACGTCGTGCTCGGCCTGTCCGGCGGCATCGACTCGGCGATCTGCGCAGCACTTGCCGTTGATGCGCTCGGCGAGGAGCGGGTACGCACGATCATGCTGCCTTACCGCTACACCTCGAAGGACTCGCTGAAGGACGCCAAGGATTGCGCCGAAGCGCTCGGCTGCCGCTACGATATCGTGCCGATCGAAGAGCCGGTCGAAGGATTTCTCGGCGCGCTGGCCGATATGTTCGAGGGCACGGAATCGGGCATCACCGAGGAAAACCTGCAGAGCCGCACGCGCGGCACGATCCTGATGGCCGTCTCCAACAAGTTCGGCTCGATGGTGGTCACCACCGGCAACAAGTCGGAAATGTCGGTCGGCTACGCCACGCTCTATGGCGATATGAACGGCGGCTTCAATCCGATCAAGGACCTCTACAAGATGGAGGTCTATGGCATCTCGCGCTGGCGCAACACCACCGTGCCGCCGGGCGCGCTCGGTCCATCCGGCGTGGTCATCCCGCAAAACATCATCGACAAGGCGCCGTCGGCCGAGCTTCGCCCCAACCAGACGGACCAGGATTCACTGCCGCCCTATCCGGTGCTCGATGACATTCTGGAGTGCCTCGTCGAAAAGGAGATGAGCACGGAGGAGATCGTTGCTCGTGGTCATGACGAGACAACGGTACACCGCATCGAACATCTGCTCTATATCGCCGAATACAAGCGCCGACAGTCGGCGCCCGGCGTGAAGATCACCAAGAAGAATTTTGGCCGCGATCGGCGCTATCCAATCACCAACCGGTTCCGCGATCGGGGATAGACGGTGAGCGCATCCCCGAAGGGCGGGACGGCAAGGAAAGCCAGCCGGAGTTCACCGAGGAGGAAATCCGGCTGATCCGGCTGTGGTCGCTGAGCGACGTTTCTGCCGGTGGGCAGCTTTCGGCGCAGATCGCCTGTTTCGCGACGCCGGCCGTGTTCGGTGTCTATGGTCTTGCGACCGGTAGTCTCGTCACCGTCGGCGTCGCCTTCGTCTGCATTCTTCTGCTGCTGGCCTGGGGCTTGGTCTCGACCTGGCAAGACCAGCGCAGCGTCATCTTGATGCGGTCGATCTGCGCCAAAGTCTTGGCGGTGCTGCCACGGGGCGAAGAAAGCAAATAGCTGCGGTTGCGGCAGGAGAAGCGTATGCGCAGTTCCATCGAAACCTATGACATCGTTACCGCCGAGACTCGCGTCGTCTGGCAGACGGAGCGGCTGGTCGAGGCGCCGAATTGGTCTCCGGACGGGCGATATCTCATCATCAATGGCGACGGCCGGCTTTACCGGCTGGCCTTCGACGGCTCGGAGCCGGTCGAGATCGAAACCGGCTTTGCCCATCTCTGCAACAATGACCACGGCATTTCGCCTGATGGCAGCACGATTGCGATCAGCGACAAGACCGAGTTCGGCAAGTCGGCGATCTACCTGCTGCCGGCTTCTGGCGGCACTCCGCGGCTTGTCACCCCCAACCTCCCGTCCTACTGGCACGGCTGGTCGCCGGATGGCGGCGCACTGACCTATTGCGGTATTCGTGATCAGGTCTTCGATATCTATACGATCTCGGTCGAAGGCGGCGAAGAGCGGCGACTGACGCAGGGCGAAGGCCGCAACGACGGGCCGGACTGGTCGCCGGATGGAGCGTGGATCTACTTCAACTCCAGCCGCACTGGCCGCATGCAGATCTGGCGCGTTCGTCCCGACGGCACCGACGTTGAGCGCGTGACCGACAGCCCCTATGGCGACTGGTTCCCGCATCCGTCGCCCGACGGAAGACACCTTCTGGTTCTCTCCTATGACGGCGATGTCTTCGATCATCCGCGGGACCTGAACGTCCGTCTGCGATTGATGGAGATGGATGGCAGCAACGCGCGCGAGCTGTTCGAGCTCTTCGGCGGGCAGGGCACGATGAATGTTCCCAACTGGTCGCCCAAGGGGGATCGCTTTGCTTTCGTTCGCTACGAACCGGAAAGCTGAGAAGCCTACAGCGCCGCGCGTCTTATCAGACGCGCAAAGGTCGCTGTAGCACTTTGAATTGCTGCATGTTTTATCCTTAAATCGGATAGGATTTAAGGAAACATGCAGTGGACAAGAATATCGGCTGCGTGCTAGCGATCGTGTCGTTCGCAGGGCGCACCCGATCCGCGGGAAGGGCCAGACCCACCTGTTTCACTGGACTTGGTTGCCACACCTCTTTTCAGTCTGTGGGCGCGGATACCGGACGTGAATGAAAGGAGGTCTTTCATGATCACGCGCGATCTTTCCGCGAACGCTACCCTCTATTCCATCCGCAAGCAGGCCAAGGCTTTTCACAAAGCCCTGAAGGCTGGCGATGCCGCGGCACGCCAGCGGGCGCTGTCCTATTTCTCCGAGCCGGCCACAATCGGCCTGCAGGATGCCCAACTGGTCATCGCCCGGGAGTTCGGCTTCTCCAGCTGGACCCGATTGAAAACGCATCTCGAACGCGCTCAGGGCGGCAAGCCCGCCACCGAACAGCTTGCCAATCGCTTCCTCGCATTGGCGACCGTGTCCTATTTCGGCGACATCGCTGCGGACCCGGAGCGATATGCCCAGGCGAAAGCCTTGCTCGACGAGCATCCAGAAATTGCCCGTGAAAGCATCCATGTAGCAGCCGCTCTTGGCGATGGCGACGCCATCGACCGTTGGCTCGACACGGATCCGAAACTCTCCGGCAAGCGTGGTGGGCCTTACGATTGGGAGCCTCTGCTCTACGCGGCCTATGCCCGCGTTCCCGGCAGATCTTCCCTTGCAGCGGCTGAACGGCTCATTGCGTGTGGCGCCGATGCCAATGCCTTCTGGATGGACGACGGGCAATATCGTTTTACCGCGCTGACGGGCGTCTTCGGCCAGGGCGAGGCGGGCAAAGAGCGTCAGCCAGAACATCCGGATTGCGTCGCCTTTGCCGAACTCCTGCTTAAGGCCGGCGCTACGGCCAATGATAGCCAGGCGCTCTATAACCGCATGTTCGAGCCCGATAACACCTGCATCGGTCTTTTGTTGCGGTATGGGCTAAGCGCAAAGGACAGGAACAACTGGCTTGTCCGCGAAGACGGTCAGTTGATCGAGAACAGCGAAAGGGTCTTCGACTATCAACTTGCCTGGGCGCTGGAAAAGAAGATGACGGACCGTGTGCGGCTGCTGGTCGAGCATGGGGCCGACGTAAACCGCGTCGTGAAAGGTCGCACGCCCTACCAATGGGCCGAGCTCGGCGGTGATCCGACCCTTGCCGGCTATCTGGTGGCCCATGGCGCCACGGTCGCGGAACTCACCGATGTCGATCGCCTCGCGCGGGCGATCGGTGAGGGAAATGCGACGGCGGCAAAGGCGCTGGCAGCCGGGGATGCGGCGCTTGTTTCGCGCACGCAGGCGGCCCATCCGGCGATCCTGCATGAGGCTGCGGGTGAAGCCCAGCCGGCCCAGGTGGCGCTGATGCTGTCGCTCGGCTTCGACGTCAACCGCATGACGTCGCGCACACCGCTGCACGAGGCGGCATTGCACGGGCATATCGAGATGGCGAAGCTGCTGATCGCGCATGGTGCCAACACCATGGCGCGCGACCCGTATCATCACGCACCGCCGATCGGCTGGGCCGAATACAACGGCAAGGCCGATATGGTGCGCTTCCTCGAGACACAGCCGCTCGACCTGTTTGCGGCCGCTGCCTTCGACAAGGGAGAGCGGGTGCTCGAGATCGTCAATGAAAAGCCGGAGTTGCTCGACATCCCCTTCGGTCAGTTCCGTGGGCGTGGGCGGCCAAACCCGCAGAGCGACTGGATGACGCCGCTCGCTATCGCTGTCGTCAACAGGAGGCCATCCGTGGTGAAGCTGTTGCTCGAAAAAGGCGCGAACGCCAACCTGCGTGATGGTACTGGTACGAGGTCGATCCGCGACCTGGCGCGCGACGAAGGCGACGACGAAATCGTCTCCTTGTTGCGTCCGGCTGTGCAGTCCAACTAACAGTCGCACGACTGGTGATTGTCGGCTTTACTAGGCGGTTGAAGTCTTTAAGGCTTTCAAATACCAGCTTGCTTAAACTAAATTTCTGCTTTGATCTTTAGGGTGGCGTCTGACCGGTGCCACCCCTCGCCTTTGACGGCTGGTCCGGTGAGGGGGCGCTGGCGTGATCGAGCAAAAGTTTCGGCAACCGAAGCGCAACAGGGCGGTGTGGGCGATCCATGCGGCCTGTACCCTGGTCGCGATCCTGACGATCGCCAGCCTCATCTTCGTTCTCAACCGCTCCGTCGTCGAGGCCGATCGCTTCGGTCTTTCGGCGGAACGCCGGCTGGTGGCAAACGAATTGCGGCACCAGATGGAAGCCGCCGTCCAGTTTCAGGCCCAGGTTTCCTTCTGGAATGCGACCTATGCGGAACTTGCGGCCGGACGGCTGAGCGATACCTTTGTGGCCCCGGAATTGGCGGGTTGGCTGTGGGAGGACTACGGCTTTTCCTGGCTGATCGTCAGCGATGCCGACGGGCATGTCTCGACCGCGGTGAAGGATGGGCTGGTCGTGCCGGCGGAGGCGGCCGATGCCCCGCTTCACGACGTCGAAGATCTGCTCGACGAAGCCCGACGCCGCTACGACAACGCGTTGAGAAACAACAACGGCACCTATACGCTCGATATCCCCCAGCCTGATCGGCAATCGGTCACGCCGATCGTGCCCGGCATTCATGCCGTGGATATGCGCCAGATCGAGGGCCAGATGAGCATAGCCGTCGTTCAGGCCGTCATCCCGGAAACGCTGCAGCTGCCGGCCGAACGCCGCAAGCCGGTGTTCATGGTTTCGGTTCGCCCGCTGACGGCGCGGTCGCTGCGCGAAATCGAGGCAAAGCTTGGCGTAACCGGCCTCGCTTTCGTGCCATTGTCACAGCGGCCGGCCGACGGCGTGCACGTCTCCGCCGGTCGCTGCGCTGATGTCTCATGCCTTGTCGTCGCCTGGACGCCCAAATCGCCCGGCGGCTTCGTCCGCGCGGAAATCCTGCCGAGCGTCATCGTCATCGCGATCGCGGCTACCCTGCTGATGGCGTTTGTGGCCCTCAGGTTCTCCTCCGTCTTTTCCGCCCTGCAGCAGAGCGAGGCGCGAAACCGCCACATGGCGAAACACGATCGTCTCACCGGGCTGCTCAATCGCAGCGGCTTCGACGAAGTGCTCGCTGCGGCCCTGCTCGACGTCAAAAAACGTCCATTCGCGCTGATCTTTGCCGATCTCGACGAGTTCAAGGCCGTCAACGATGAGCACGGCCATGCGGCGGGTGACGCAGTCTTGGTGACGATGGCCGAACGTTACCGCCTGCGGGTTGGTGCGCGCGGAACTGTTGCCCGCCTTGGCGGCGATGAATTTGCCGTCATCCTGCGGTCAACCGGCAAGGATGCGTCCGAACTTGCCACCGGTCTCGTCAACGATGCGCAGACGCCAATCGAGTTCGAGGGGCAGGTGCTGCGTATCGGCGGTAGCATTGGTGTGGCCTTTGCGCCGAGGCATGGCCGTACTGCTCGGTCGTTGCTGGCTGTAGCCGACGAGGCGCTCTATCTGGCCAAGCGACGGGGACGCAACCGCGTCCAGACGGCCGACGACCTTTCGACGGAAAACAACGATGCGCCGGACGATGAGGCTGACAGGCGCCATACCGGCTGAGCTGTCAGGCCGACGCCGTTCCATCGGCATGGCCATCGTCTGAACGGCTGAAGCGCCCGCCAAGCGGAGCGGTCACCCACAACAGCCGGGCATCGTTGTCGCTGGTCGATATGCAGGCGTGGCCAAGGCGCGCATCGAAGTAGACGGCGTCGCCGGATTTCAGCACGGCTGGCGCGTAGTGTTCGGTGTAGAGCGTGATATCGCCTTCGAGAACATACATGAAGTCCTCGTCGTCATGCCGGTCCCAATCCGGGAACTGGTCGAGCGATCGTGCTCTGACCAGAACCTCCACCGCCATGAAGGCGGTGTTGCGGACCTCTTCCATCAACAGCCGCAGACCATAGTTCGGCGTTTCGTGGCGGGTACCATCGTCCTGTCGGGTGATGCTGCGCCGACCGGCAGGCGGGCTTGCCTCGCCGGAGGCGAGAAAACTCAGGAGGTCGAGCGAGAATCCAGCTGCCAACTTCTGCATGGCGTGGAACGTCGGTGACATCTCGTTGCGCTCAATCTTCGACAGGGCCGAACGCGACAGGCCGATATGCTGGCTCGCCTCTTCTAGTGTCCAGTCGCGCGCGATTCTGAGCTCCTTGACCCTTGCACCGAGTTCGGCCGGACGCTCCTCAGTCGTGCGCAATCTCTGTTCGGCGGGGCGGCGGGTGATGGTCAGCTTCGGCATGGCGTCTCCTCGCGCAACAGATAGAGGCAAAATCGACGATTCTCAATTCTGTTGACGAAATCCACTATAGTAGATAATTCCCAATTGTTGAAGTTAACGGGAGGATGGACTGTGATCAACATTGCCGAAAGCAGATATGGAGTAGACGAGCTGCTCGTTGCCGATGCGGAGGCCGACGAGCGGCGATGGCTGCCATTTGGCGACAGTGCCTTTTCCTTGCCCTTGCTGTTTGACGTGCGCGGCGGGAGCTGGGTCAGCCTCTTCAAGGCGAAGGGAGCCGGCACGATCGAGCGGCATCGCCATTCCAATCCGGTTACCGGTTGGACGCTCGAGGGCACTTGGGGGTATCGTGAGCGCGACTGGATAGCACGACGCGGCACCTTCATCTTCGAGCCGGCGGGAGACATTCATACGCTCTACGTGCATCCGGAGGCCGGGCATATGAAGGCGCTGTTCCATGTGTTCGGCCCCCTGGTCTATCTCGACGAGGACGGCAACGCCGAAGGGTATGACGATGTGCTCGTCAGGCTCGATCGGTATGCGGCACACTGTAAGTCCGTCGGGCTCGGCGACGAATTCGTCCGTACGCTCATCCGATAGGGGGAAGTGATCATGCATGCATTGGTGTTCGACTCGTTCGGTGGGCCCGAGGTGCTGAGCTACCGCGAGGTTGCCGACCCGGCCGTGCCGCCCGGCCACATCCAGCTCGCCATGCGGGCGATCGGGCTGAACTTCGCCGATATCTACCGGCGCAAGGGCAATTATGTGCTCGCCGGCAAGGCACCCTTTATTGCCGGCTATGAAGGGGCCGGTGAGGTCATCGCGGTCGGTGAAGGCGTTGAAGGCATCGCCCTCGGCGACAGGATAGGGTTTGCCGACGTGCCGTTTGCCAATGCAACGCGGGTGACCGTGCCTTTGGAGCGGGCGATTCCGCTTCCTGTTGATATCGGCTTCGAGGCGGCGGCAGCGCTCCTGCTGCAGGGGCTGACGGCGCAGTATCTGGTTGAGGACAGCTATAGCGTCCGGGCCGGTGACACGGTTCTTGTCCAGGCGGCAGGCGGTGGCGTTGGGCAATTGCTGATCCGGCTCGCCATCGCGCGGGGCGCAAGCGTCATCGCCATGGCCTCGACGCTGGAAAAGCAGGCCCTTGCCAAGGCCGCCGGTGCTGCCCATGCGCTCGGATATGACGAGGGCTGGCCGGACAAGGTGCGCACCTTGAGCGCCGGTGGGGTCAATGTCGCCTATGATTCGGTCGGCATAACCTTGCTCGACAGTCTCTCGGCGGTGCGCTCGCGCGGCACGCTGGTGACATTCGGCATGGCGGGTGGGCCGGCGCCGCTGGTCGATCCGCGCTATCTCATGGAAAATTCGAAAACCGTCGTTGGCGGCGATCTCTGGGATTTTCTGACAGACCGGCAGCAACGGCTAAGCCGGGCAGAGCGTCTGTTCCAGGCCCTGCGCGCTGGTATCATCGAACGTCCGCGCATCGAGACCTTCGCACTGTCGGACGGTGCGGCAGCCCATGCGCGGCTCGAAGACCGCAGCTTTTCCGGAAAGATCGTGCTTTTGCCGGAGTGAGAGACCGGCCCCGTGTCGTCGCGGGGCCCGCCTTTCAAATGATGGGCACGTTGTAGGGTGTAATCACCTCGACGGCCGACAGTCGGCTTCCGCCCAGCTTTTGCCCGGCGCCGCTCCGTCGTGCGAGAATAGCGCGAAAAGTCATGCGGGCGTCGCTGCGCAAGTCATGATGCAGGACGAAATGGATCCGGCGTTGGCGCAGCAGCGCCAGATTGTCCTGGTCGAGGTCATGAGCGATGAACAGGCTGCAGTCGCGGCCGAGGCGCTCGAAGGCGGCCAGCACGGCGCGGTTGCCGCCGCCGATCGAATAGGCGGCATTGATGTCGGCGTCTGTCGCAAGCGCTCTTGCTGCAAGAACACCGGTTTCGGCGTCCTTGCCGTAGCCTTCGCTGATCTCGACGATGCGGATCGCCGGATAGTGCTCGCGGAGCACCCGGCGAAAGCCGATTTCGCGTTCCTCCTCGCCACGAAAACGGCTGCTCGAAATCGTCACGAGCACGGTTGCTGCCTGCCCGGCGAACCGTTCGCCCACGAGATAGGCCGCCGTCTCGCCGGCCGCGCGGTTGTCGGCCCCGGCATAGGCGGTGCGCGCCGAGTTCGGCAGATCGGTGACAAGCGCGACGACCGCAATTCCCGCCTGTTCGAGGCGGGCGACGGCGCCAACGATTTCGGGCACATCAGGTGCCTTCAACACGACGCCGTCGGTCCCACGCAGGCGGACGCGGTCGAGCAGCTGCGCGATGTCGTGCGGCCGCATGATCTCGGCAAAATGGAACCGGCAGCGAAACGTGGTCGGCATGAAGGTCGGCGCCTCGGTTTCGAACGCCTGCCTGACCGCCTCGGTGAAGCGCTCCGGCGCCTCCATCACGATATCGATCGCGCGCTTCTGGCCTTGCATCTCCGATCCCGATTGCTGCTTCTCCAGCTCGCGGATGGCGGCTCGCACGCGGGCTGCCGTCTGCCGGCGCACGCCGGGACGTTCATTCAGGACGCGGTCGACGGTCGCGGTGCTGAGTCCCGCCTGAAAGGCGATATCCTTGACCAGAAACGGATGTGCCAACGACGAACTCTCCTGATGGTTTTTTGATGGATTCCTGCTCTATATCACGATCTCACGCCGCCTATAGTCGGGACATCGAAAGTTTCTGAGGAGGAACGAGATGAAGACCGACAACAGGGCGCGCCAGCGCCTCGACCGTGTGTGGCTGAGCGAGGATGCCTGCGACATCGAGGCGTTCCGTGCGGAGGTGGAGCGGCAGACGAACCTTGCTGATTATCCACACGCGCTCGCCTGCGAGAAAAATGTGCTGATCTATGACAGCGCCAGCCTGGTTGCCGCCTGCGCCACGACCGAGGGGCGCCGCGCTGCCCTGGCCGAAATCTGCGAGGTGCTGGCAACCGGGCCCGGGGTGGCGGTGTTCAAGCACGCCTATGCCGACACATCAGTCATCGATGCGGCCAGCGGCATCTTTGACGCCATCATCGACGAGCAACACCGCACCAACAGTGGCGGCGGCGACCACTTTGCCAAGCCCGGCGCTAACGACAGGATCTGGAATTCGCTCGAAAAACACTGCCTGAAAAGCCCTGAGAACTTTGCCGCCTATTACGCCAACGCCATCATCGCGCTCGTCAGCGAAGCCTGGCTTGGTCCGAACTACCAGCTGACGGCGCAGGTCAATCGCGTCAATCCCGGCGGCGCGTCGCAGGCGGCCCATCGCGACTATCATCTGGGATTCCAGACCTCTGATGTCATCGAGCAGTATCCTGTTCATGTGCACAGGCTGTCGCCGGTGCTGACGTTGCAAGGTGCCGTTGCCCATTGCGACATGCCGATCGAGAGCGGTCCAACGCTTTTCCTTCCCTATAGCCAGACCTACGTGCCCGGCTATCTCGCGTTGAAACGTCCGGAGTTCCGGGCCTATTTCGACCAGCATCACGTGCAGCTGCCGTTGGAAAAGGGCGATGTCGTCTTCTTCAACCCGGCTCTCTTCCATGCGGCCGGCAGCAATCATTCGACTGATATCAAGCGCGTCGCCAACCTGCTCCAGGTCTCCTCGGCCTTCGGGAGGGCGATGGAGACCGTCGATCGCGCCAGGATGAGTGCAGCCCTCTACCCGGCGCTGACCGCACTCGTGGCATCCGGCACGCTTTCGGCCGATGAGGCGGCCAATGCGATTGCGTCCTGTGCCGAGGGCTATTCCTTCCCGACCAATCTCGATCGCGATCCGCCGCTGGGCGGTCTCGCGCCGAAGACCCAGGCGCAACTGATGCATGAGGCGCTGGCAGGCAGGTGGAGCGATGCGGATTTCAGAAGCGCGCTTGGCGAGCAGGCACAGCGCAAGCTGAGCTGAACGGCAGAATCGATCTTTCCGGTCCCCGGCGTTCTGCGGCGGGGGCCGGTCGCCCTGTTTTCATCTCACTTTCAATTCTGGGAGGACTTTCATGACCGAGCAATATGGCCGTCTCGACGGCAAGATCGCCATCGTCACCGGCGGGACGCAGGGGCTGGGCGCAACGATCGCCAACCTGTTTGCGGAACGTGGGGCTAAAGGTGTCGTCATCTGTGGACGCAACGTTGCCAAGGGCGAAGCGAAGGCCGAGCAGATCCGCAAGGCAACCGGCGCGCAGGTACTTTATGTCGAGGCAGACCTCGAAAAGGTCGAGGACGCGCGCAAGGTCGTCAGCGCCTGCGACGCCACATTCGGGCGCGTCGATGCGCTGGTCAATGCGGCGGCGATCACCGATCGCGGCACCATCCTGGACACCAGCCCCGAACTGTTCGACCGGATGTTCGCTGTCAATGTGCGCGCACCGTTCTTCCTGATGCAGGAAGCGGTAAAGCTGATGCGGCGGGAGGGCACGCAGGGCACCATCGTCAATATTGGCTCGATGTCGGCGATGGCCGGTCAGCCGTTTATCGCCGCCTATTGCTCGTCGAAGGGGGCGCTGGAGACGCTGACCAAGAACACCTCCTATGCGCTGCTGCGCAACCGCATTCGCGTCAATGGCCTCAATATCGGCTGGATGGCGTCCGAAGGGGAAGACCGCATCCAGCGCGAATTTCATGGGGCGGCAGACGACTGGCTCGAAAAGGCGGCCGCCAGCCAACCCTTCGGTCGGCTTGTCGACCCCAAGGAAGTCGCGCGTGCCTGCGCCTATCTCTCGTCGGATGAGTCCGGCCTGATGACGGGGTCGGTCATCTGCTTCGACCAGTCGGTGTGGGGCGGCTATGACGGCTCGCCGCATCCGGTCGCGCCGCTCTGACATCTGACGCTGTCGCGAGGCCCTGTGGAGTGACCGGCAAGCGACGCCGGACTTGCTTGTCATTCCCTGTGGGCTGTGCCCTTATGACGCCGTCAGGTGCCCGCAACGCGGGAGAATCGGGAATCCGGTGTTATTCCGGAACGTGCCCAACGCTGTGACGGGGACGACTGCCTCTAGGGATTTTGAGCTTGCTCAAGATCTTGCCACTGGATCTTCATGTGATCTGGGAAGGTGAGGCGGCCGGTTGATCCGAAGTCAGAAGACCGGCCTGGCAAGATAGACCGATATCCGCGCGGACGGCGGAAGGTTGTGCATTGTTGGGGATCGAACGATGCTGACTGACGCTAATGGCGGCCTTGCGGCTGCAGAGGCCTTTTCATCCGACGAGCGCGAAGCCGTCTATCGAGCCATCGAAACGCGCCGGGACGTGCGGGATCAGTTCCTGGCCGAACCCTTGCCTGACGATGTGGTGATGCGCCTGCTCAATGCTGCGCACCGGGCGCCATCGGTGGGTTTCATGCAACCGTGGAATTTCGTCGTGGTCCGGCAGGCCGAAACCCGCGAGCGGGTATGGCAGGCCTTTTCCCGCGCCAACGACGAAGCGGCATTGATGTTCGATGGCGACCGCCAAGCGAAATACCGCTCCCTGAAGCTGGAGGGGATCCGCAAGGCACCCTTGAGCATCTGCGTCACCTGCGACCGCACGCGCGGTGGAGCGGTCGTTCTCGGGCGCACCCATAACCCGCAGATGGATCTCTATTCCACCGTCTGTGCCGTGCAGAACCTCTGGCTTGCGGCGCGCGCCGAAGGCGTTGGTGTCGGCTGGGTCAGTATCTTTCATGAAAATGAGATCAAGGCGATCCTCGGCATTCCCGATCATGTCGTGATCGTCGCCTGGCTTTGCCTCGGATATGTCGATCGCCTTTACCAGGAGCCGGAACTTGCGGTTAAGGGCTGGCGCCAGCGGCTGCCGCTGGAGGAGCTGGTGTTCGAGGAAGGCTGGGGAACCTGCCGAAAGGCAGACGCTGCGATCAGTTGCTCTGAACCGGCTGGTAGCCCGGACCCTTCGGATGGCGAAGGTCGATCGACGTTTCCTCCTGGGGAAGGAACGTCGGCCCGATGACCCGCACCTTGCTCTTGGCGGGATCGTAGGGGCGCTCCTCCGCAGCCGCCTTGGCGGTAGGGGCGGCCGCTTCCTTCTTGCCCTCGATGACGATGATCGACGATTCGCTGTTGCCAGTGTTGCCACTGGAAGCCTTGGGCGTCGTCGCGATCTTTGGAATCTGGCAACCGCAAATGCCCGGCTTGCCGACGCCGCGCGTCCGATAGGCAAAGGCGTTTGGCAGTTCTTTATAGGGGCGTCCCGTCGAGGCGGAGACCATCTGGTCGCTCTCCTCGGTCGCCAGGTCGTGGAAAAATAGTTCTGTTTCGGCACCCGGGCAGCGGGCGCGGCAGGCCTGCTCGTCGCGGGCGAAGTCCACAGGGCTTGCCTCGGACGAGATCGGGAAGAAGGCGCCATCGCAAGTGCGCACGCACATGGTGCGAAGCGTGCCGGAATAGACGCCGCTTTCCGGCGGGTAGGTGCCCATTTCGCCGTCCCGCAGCATTGGTCCGTAGCTTTCGTCCGGCGGCAGATCGCGCAGGATGTTGCGGTACGTTTCCGGCTCGTCCGGGTCGGCGGTCGCAAATTCCTCGCTGCCACCATAGCAACCGTTGATCTCGAGGGCGGCGAGGATGCGCCGGCGCGTATCGTCTCCATCGCCTGACATCAGCTGCTGGCGCTCCGATTTGAGGATGCGCAGATTGTCTTCCATCTCGGCGATCAGACTGTTGATGTCTGTGCAGATATCCGGGTCGCCGCCGTTGAAGACGACGACGCTGCCTGTGCCGCAGCCGGCGCGTCGGCGATCGTTGCGCGCCCGGCGCAATTCGATGTTCTGTCGGGAAATCGCGCTCGCATAATCGCGGGTATCGGCCGTAGTTTCGATGGCGGCGGGCAGTTCGGCGAGCCGAGTGTTCAGGCGGTCGCACACGCTGGAGGCCAGCGCCTGATCGGCAAGAACCAGAAGCAGCGGCAAGGTCGCCGCGGCTAGGGTTTTCATGTTCCGGAACACGGGCGAACGTCCATTCCTGCAACCGCACGGCGCCACCCTTGTTGTCCGGGTTCGGTCGCTGTCGGCACTTCCTGTTTCAGCCCTATCATAAGGCTTGTCGCCGCCGGTGCAACGACAAGCCTCGCATTGCGTTAACAGCTCCGTCCGGTGGGAGGAACGGAAGGAGCGTTAGAGATCAGGCGGCGCGTGCCGTCTCCAGCGACATCGGCCGTTCAAGAACCGTGCCTTCGATCGCCGCTACGGCCTTCATGGCGCTGAGCAGCGACGGCGTCACTTCCCAGGCGACCGCTACGGCATAGACCGAGCCGATCCGGTGCGGGTCAGCGATGCGCTCGCCGGGGCAACCCATGCGGCGGAACATCCGCTCGAGGAAGACATCGGTCACCGTGACGATATGGCTGATGCCGGAGGCCAGCCCGAGTTCGCCGACACCGCACATCAGTTCTGCGGCGGCGACGGTCACCTGGTTGGAGGCGCGGTCCTGAGAAATCTCCGGGTCGATGCAGAAGCGGCTCGATTCCCAGATCGAGGCGCTGCGGATCTCAGGGTTGTCGCCAAGCAGGATCGGGAACGTATCGTCCAGCATGTTGGGGCCGAGCGTCGGCAGCAATCTCAGCGATCCGCGCAGTTTTCCCGTCTCCGGCGAATAGGACAGAATATAGAGCGGATTCGACTTGTCGTAATTGTCGATCTCCCATTCCCCATCGGTCTGCACGTCCCATTTCAGGAAATCGTGGAAGACGCGCTTGCGCAGCTTGAACATCTCGTCGATGGACTGTGGGTGCTGTCCGCGTGTCCTGCCGTTGAGGATCCTGATCATCTTCTTCTCCATCCTTGTTTTGGGGGATGGCGTGATGCTGTCAGTCCTCAGGCAGGGGCGAAACTGTCACTACCGACAGTTCCGGAAACCGTTTTTTCCCACTAAATATAGACGGGTTTTCAGATGAGCGAAGGAGGAGCGTCTTGAGGGTGGGTCAAACCGTCGGGATCAGTGCATGGCGAACGGCCTGGGCCACGGCCTGCGTGTTGGAGACAACATTGAGCTTTCGGCGGGCATTGGTCATGAAGAAACGCACGGTGCGTTCGGAAATGCCGAGAATGGTGGCAATTTCCCAATAGCTCTTGCCGGCCGCCGACCAGGTGAGAACCTCGGTTTCGCGACCTGTGAGGCGCGTATCGCGCGTGTTCAGCCCCCCTGTCATGGCGGCGTTTTCAAGCATGCCGGCATGAAACAGGTTGGCGGCGAGCTGGAAGTCGCGCAAGTGGTTGCGCCGATAGATCGACCACTCCGCGGCCGACATATTGACGTTGATGGCCAGCAAGGCGGTGCGGCCGGCCGGCGAGGGCAGCGGCAGGGCGACGCCTTCACTGGAAAGGCCGATCTCTTCGGCCGTCTTGAACAATGGCTCGCATTCGGGAAAGCGGTGGCGCGCCGTCGTCCATTCGACAGGCCTGACGCCACCGAGCGCCAGCTTGAGGATCGGGTCGATACGGTAGAGCTCCCGCGTCAGATAAAGCTCGGCCGCGTAGGCACCGAACGTGTGGTGCAACCGGCAGATCTTGAGCTCGTCGGCATAGGGCTCAGCTTCAAGATATAGGAGATGAGCGATGCGAAAGGTACGGCGCATCAACGTAAAGAAATGGGCCGGCTCGACACAGCCTCCGCATTCCAGAATTTCCAGCATGTCGAGGACAGCCTGTTGTTCAGTCATGCCACAACACCGATTTTTGCGCTAAACCCCACAATGGTTGGGGGTTCACCTTTTGTCCAGAACCGACAGCCGATTTGCTGTGGATTGTCGACCCTTGCAAACAATGGTTGTTGCCCAGGGTCGCGGCAGCATCACAGGGCCGCCGGGTGCGGCGGCCCTTAAAAACGAGGGCGTCGCTAGCCCGGATGGCTGGCTTCAACGACGGCGAGTGCCGCCATGTTGACGACGCCACGCGAGGTCACGGACGGCGACAGGATGTGCGCCGGCAGTGCTGAGCCGAGCAGGATCGGTCCGACATGCAGGCTGTCCGTCATCGTCTTGACGACGCCAAGCGTGATGTTGGCAGCATCCAGGTTCGGGAAGACCAACAGGTTGGCTTCGCCCGAGAGCGTGCTGTCGGGCATGACGCGCTGACGCAGCACTTCGGAGATGGCCGAATCGCCGTGCATTTCGCCATCGACTTCCAGATCGGGCGCGAGTTCGCGCACAAGCTGAAGCGCCTGGCGCATCTTGGTGGCACTCTCGGAATCGCGCGAGCCGAAGTTCGAATGCGAGACCAGGGCGGCATGTGGCGTGATGCCGAAGCGCCGGATCTCCTGCGCCGCCATGACGGTGGTCTGGGCGATTTCTTCGGCACTCGGGCAGTAGCTGACATAGGTGTCGGTGAAGAACGTGGCGCCACGCTGCGAGATCAGCAGGCTGAGGGCCGAGAAATCGAGCACGCCGTCGCGCTTGCCGATGATCTGCGAGACGTCGCGCAGGTGCTTGCTGTAACGCCCTTCGACACCGCAGATTAGCGCATCGGCTTCGCCGCGCTTGACGGCAAGCGCCCCAATGACGGTGGTGTTGGTGCGGACGATCGTGCGGGCAGCTTCCGGAATGACACCGAGACGGCCGACGAGGGCGAAATAGTCCTCGACGTAGTCGCGGTAGCGCGGGTCGCCCTCGGGGTTGACCACCTCGAAATCGATATCCGGACGAATGCGCAGGCCGTAGCGACGCAGGCGCGTCTCGATGATCTGCGGACGACCGATCAGGATCGGGCGGGCCGTGCCTTCCTCCAGCAGCACCTGGGCGGCGCGCAGCACGCGCTCGTCTTCACCTTCGGCGAAGATCACGCGGTTCTTCTGCGCATTCTTGGCGGCGGCAAAGACCGGCTTCATGATGAAGCCCGAGCGGAAGACGAAGCGGTTCAGCTTGTCGAGATAGGCGTCGTAGTCCTGGATCGGGCGGGTGGCGACGCCGCTTTCCTCGGCAGCCTTGGCAACCGCCGGCGCAATCCGGAGGATCAGGCGTTGGTCGAAGGGCGAGGGGATCAGGTAATCGGGACCGAAGACCGGCGTCTCGCCGGAATAGGCGCGGGCGGCCACGTCGGACGGCTCCTCGCGGGCAAGGCCGGCAATGGCGCGGACCGCCGCCATCTTCATTTCTTCGTTGATCGTGCTTGCGCCGCAGTCGAGCGCACCGCGGAAGATGTGCGGGAAGCAAAGCACGTTGTTGACCTGGTTGGGGAAATCCGAACGGCCGGTGCAGATCATCGCGTCGGGGCGCGCCGCGCGCGCTGCCTCCGGCATGATCTCGGGCGTGGGGTTGGCGAGCGCCATGATCAGTGGCTTTTCGGCCATCTGCACCAGCAGTTCCGGTTTCAGGACTCCAGCGGCGGAAAGACCGAGGAAAACGTCGGCGCCGCCGATACTGTCGGCTAATACCCGGTTGTCGCTTTCCTGCGCGTATACGGACTTCCATTCGTCCATCAGCACTTCGCGGCCCTTGTAGACGAGGCCTTCGAGGTCGTGCACCCAGATGTTTTCGGTCTTGGCGCCAAGCGTGACCAGCAGATTGAGACAGGCGAGCGCTGCGGCACCTGCACCCGAGGTAACGATCTTGGCCTTGGCGATGTCCTTGCCGGCCAGTTCCAGACCGTTGAGGATTGCGGCCGCAACGATGATCGCGGTGCCATGCTGGTCGTCATGGAAGACGGGGATCTGCATCTTTTCGCGCAACTGGCGCTCGACCTCGAAGCATTCCGGCGCCTTGATATCTTCGAGGTTGATGCCGCCGAAGGTCGGCTCGAGCGCCGAGATGACATCGACCATACGCTCGATGCTCGCCGCGTCGATCTCGATGTCGAAGACGTCGATGCCGGCAAATTTCTTGAACAGGACGGCCTTGCCTTCCATGACCGGCTTGGAGGCAAGCGGACCGATATTGCCGAGGCCGAGAACGGCCGTGCCGTTGGAAATGACCGCGACAAGGTTGGCGCGTGCCGTGTAGTCGGCAGCCGTTTCAGGATTGTCGCGGATGGCGATGCAGGGCGCAGCCACACCGGGCGAATAGGCGAGCGCGAGATCGCGCTGGTTGCCGAGCGGCTTGGTGGGCTGAATTTCGAGCTTCCCAGGGCGAGGGTAACGGTGGAAGAAAAGGGCCTGCTGGTCGATGTCGCCGCTGACCGGACCTGTCTGGGATTTCGTTTTGTCGCCCGTGCTCATAGTCTGCATTCCTCTTTTTTGGACGTGGCCTTGTGGCATGAATTGCGAACCGCGTACAGTTTTTGCGCGGTTCTTTTAAGCCGGTGCGACGAAGCGGCCGGCGTCCGTGTCATCTTCCTGAAACACGAGTCTGGTTTTGACGGGCCCCAGAAGGCTCAATCAAGACGAGGCTGGTATGATGGCGGCACCGCAAATCAATTCCGTAAGACACCTCAGGACGTTGTTCATCTCCGACGTCCACCTCGGCTCCAAGGCCGCCAAGACCGACTTTCTTATTGATTTTCTGCGCCATCACGAGGCTGAGACCATCGTTCTCGTCGGCGACATCGTCGATGGCTGGCGGTTGAAGCGTAGCTGGTACTGGCCGCAGAACTGCAACGACGTCGTCCAGAAGCTGCTGCGCAAGGCGCGCAAGGGCACGCGCATCATCTATATCCCCGGCAATCACGACGAGTTCATGCGCGATTTCCCGGGTGTTCACTTCGGCGGCATCGAAGTGGCGCAGCGCCATATGCACAAGGGTGCCGACGGCCGCAACTATCTGGTGCTGCATGGCGACGAATTCGATGTGGTCGTGCGCAATGCGCGCATCCTCGCCTATCTCGGCGACTGGGCCTACGATACGGCGATCGCCATCAATATCGGCCTGGCCGCCGTTCGTCGCCGGCTCGGCATGCCCTATTGGTCGTTCTCTTCCTGGGCGAAGCTGCAGGTGAAGCACGCCGTCAACTTTATCGGTGAGTTCCAGAAGGTGGTTGCCGACGAGGCGCGGCGGCATGATGCGCAGGGCGTGATCTGCGGCCATATCCACCATGCGGTCATCGAGGATATCGGCGACGTGCGCTACATCAACACGGGCGACTGGGTCGAAAGCTGCACGGCGATCGCCGAACACCACGACGGCACCATGGAACTGATCACCTGGCATCAGATGCGCGGCGGCGTCGCAGAGGCCGAGGGAACGGCCGAAGCCGAACGGCTTCTGGCGCACCTGCTGACGCAACGGGCAGCCTGACGGGAACGCCGGCGAGGGCGCAAGCGTCGCTTGTAGTGAAATCTAGGTTATGGCGATCCGGCAGCGGGCTATGCTATTGCTGGCCGATAGCCATCAGGTTCTCCCATGATTCCCTCCCAAGCGCCCGCAACTGTGGGCCCTCCGCCGCGTCATTTTGCGCTTCGCATCGCCTTGCTCTTCTGCGCTCCGTTGATCGTCAACGGTTTCGCAATGCCGTATTTTCCGGTCTGGTTGAGCACGCTTTCCATGAGCGATTTCGAGATCGGCGTCGTGCTGGCGCTGCCGATGTTCGTACGCGTGATCACCGCGCCAATTGCCGGTGTGATCGCCGATCGGCTCGGAGAGCGCACGATCGTTTTGATCTGGTCAGGTTTCCTGTCGCTGGCGACGGCTTTCGTGCTGTTCTACGCCCGGGAGTTCTGGCCGGTTCTGATCATCTATACGCTGCAATCGGCGGTCTATTCGCCCTATGTGCCGATCGTCGAGGCGATCGCGCTTTCCGGCGTCCGGCGCTGGGGTTTCGATTATGCGCAGATGCGGCTTTGGGGTTCCGTCGCCTTCATCGGCGCAACCATGCTCGGCGGCTGGATGATCGGCATCTTCGGTGGCGACATGGTGCTGCCGGCGATGGCGGTCGGTTTCGGCCTGACGATCCTGATGGCCTTTGCGGCGCCAAAGGTCGGCCGACCGCGGCGCCCGTCACCGATCACGGCGCTGACCGAGCCTCCGCCGCAATCGTTGCGCCAGCTCGATCTGCAGCTATTGCTGATCGGCGTGACGCTGGTGAACGCCAGCCACGCCATGCTCTTCGCTTTCTCGGCAATCTACTGGCAGCATATCGGCTATAGCGGCACGGAGATCGGCATCCTCTGGAGTGCCGGCGTTGCTGCTGAAGTGACGATGTTCATCTTCGCCAAGGCGATCATCCGCCGCTTCAGCGTCTGGACGATGATCCTGTCCGGCTGCTCGCTGGCGGTCGTGCGCTGGATCATCTTCCCGATGGATCTCGGCTTTTCCGGCTATTTCGTGCTGCAGTGCTTCCACGCCTTCACCTATGCGATCATGCACACCGGCATGCAGAACAAGCTGGTGGAGCGCGTCGTCGAGGAGCAGGAGGCATCGGCCCAGGGGCTCTATTTCTTCTACACCGGCATTTTCACGGCGATCCTCACCTTCCTGTCCGGCTATCTCTACGCCTGGTACGGGGTGAACGGGTTCTATTCGATGTCGGTCGTCGCCTTTGCCGGCTGCTGCTTTGCCGTTGCCGCCTGGTATCTTCAGCCCCAGAGGCGTGGTTCCGGCGGAAAGACCAGCGAGGCTTCGTAGCGCAGGCCGGGCGTGCGATCGCGTGCCAGAAGCAGGGGCCCGTCGAGATCGACGAAATCCGCGCCCTGCGCCGCCAGGATTGCCGGTGCCATGCCGAGCGAGGTTCCGACCATGCAGCCGACCATCACCTTGAGGCCGAGCGACGTTGCCGCATCGCGCATGCGAAGCGCCTCCGTCAGGCCGCCCGTCTTGTCGAGCTTGATGTTGACGGCGTCATAGCGATCGACCAGGGCCGAGAGGTCGCCGGTCGCGTGCACGCTCTCGTCGGCACACACCGGAACGGGGCGGGCGATCGTGGCCAGGGCCTGATCATGGCCGGCGGCAAGCGGCTGTTCGATCAGGTCGATGCGCTGCTCGGCGCAGATGGCGAAGTGATAGGCGAGGCTGTCGGGCGTCCAGCCTTCATTGGCATCGAGAATGATGCGGCTCTCCGGCGCACCCTCGCGCACGGCGCGGATGCGGGAGGCATCGTCTGATGTGCCGACCTTGATCTTGAGCAGCGCGCGGTGGGCATATTGTGCGGCCTGGTTGCGCATCGCATCGGGCTCGGCAAGCGACAGCGTATAGGCCGTCGTCAATGTGCCAGGTGAGGAGAGACCGGCAAGCTCATGGACAGATTTGCCTTTCTGCTTTGCTTCCAGATCCCACAACGCACAGTCGACCGCATTGCGGGCCGCACCCGGCTTCATCGCCGACTGTAGCTCCGGGCGCGTCAGGCCTTGTTCGATCTGCGGGCATATGGCTTCGATTTCGGCGAGCACCGAGGCAATGGTTTCGTTGTAGCGGCCATAGGGTACGCATTCCCCCCAACCGCTGGTGCCGTCCTTGGTGATTCGGCATGTCACGACGCTTGCCGTGGTCTTCGAACCGCGTGAAATCGTGAATGTGCCCGCAATCGGGAAGTCTTCGGTTGTCGCTTCGAGCACAGTTGACATGAAATCTTCTCCGGCGGGGCCTATCTGGCGCTTAGGTCTTGATGTTACCGGCTTCGTCAGGATGACATCAAGGATGTGAGCCGTTATGACGGAGCAAGCTTTTACGAGCGGTTAGCAAATCGGGATGACAGAGACCAGGTGACGCGTTCCCAGACCAAGATCGTTGCGGATGTCGCGCTCAGTGGAGACGCCGGAGGCTCGGAACGCGCGTATGTCTTTTCAGGCGTCTGGCGGCACGAGACAGCTGAAGCCATGGCCGCCAAGCTCGAACAGCTTGCGCGCAAGGGCAGCAGCGTCAGGCAGTTCGATCTGTCGGGTGTGACGGCTATGGACACGGCCGGCGCCTGGATCATCCGGCGCTTCATGACGCGGCTTGCCGGACCTGAAAAGGACGAGATCCAGTTCGTCGACGGCGGTCAACGCTATGTCGAGCTGATCGGCGCGCTACCGGCGGAACTGCCGGCACCGGAGGACGAAAGCGAACATCTTCCGCTGTTCCAGCGGCTGTTCGCACCGGTCGGCGAGGTGATGATCGCCACTTGGAACGATACCGTCGCGGCGATGTACATTCTCGGCTCGGCGGTTCGCGGTGCCCAGCTCAAGCTCGGGCGGCACAGTGGCGTCTCGCCGGCGGCCATCGTTCACCAGATCGACCGCATGGGCGTCAAGGCCGTGCCGATCATCATGCTGATGTCCTTCCTGATCGGTGCGATCATTGCGCAGCAAGGCGCATTCCAGCTGCGTTATTTCGGCGCCGAAGTCTTCGTCGTCGATCTGGTCGGCATCCTGCAACTGCGCGAAATCGGCGTGCTGCTGACCGCCATCATGATCGCCGGGCGTTCGGGCAGCGCGATCACGGCCGAGATCGGTTCGATGAAGATGCGCGAGGAGGTGGACGCGCTGAAGGTCATGGGCCTCAGCCCCGTCGGCGTCTTGGTGTTTCCGCGCCTCGTGGCGCTGACGATCGCGTTGCCGCTCCTGACCATCATTGCCAACTTCGCAGCACTGACCGGTGCGGCGCTGGTCGCTTGGACCTATTCGGGCATCACCGTTGCGACCTTCCTGTCGCGCCTGCAGGAGGCCGTGGATTTCTCATCGGTTGCGGCAGGCATGATCAAGGCGCCGTTCATGGCGCTGATCATCGGCGTGGTGGCGGCAGTCGAAGGCCTGAAGGTTGGCGGCAGCGCCGAATCGCTTGGCCGCCACGTGACCTCTTCGGTGGTCAAATCGATCTTCGTGGTGATCCTGATCGACGGCCTGTTTGCCATGTTCTACGCAGCGATCGATTTCTGAGGCGGATGGAACGATGAGCACAGCAGCCACGGAAAGACAGCAGGATCCGGCCTACGAACACGAAGCGGTTCTGTCCGTGCGCGACCTGACGGTCGGCTTCGGCTCCCACATCGTGCTCGACAAGCTCAACCTCGAGATTTTTCGCGGCGAAATCCTCGGCTTCGTCGGTGCCTCGGGTACCGGAAAGTCGGTGTTGATGCGCACGGTGCTGCGGCTTCTGGCCAAGCGCTCCGGCACGATCAAGATCCTTGGCGCGGAATACGACAGGATGTCCGAGGTTGACCGGATCGCGCTCGACATGCGTCTCGGCGTGCTTTTTCAGCACGGCGCACTCTTTTCGGCCCTCACGGTGCGTGAAAACATCCAGGTGCCGATGCGCGAATATCTCGACCTGCCGCAGAGCCTGATGGACGAACTGGCGCGCGTGAAGATCGAGCTGGTAGGTCTGGCGCCGGAGGCGGCCGACAAATACCCATCCGAGCTTTCGGGCGGCATGATCAAGCGAGCCGCACTTGCCCGCGCGCTCGCGCTCGACCCCGATCTCGTCTTTCTCGACGAGCCGACATCAGGCCTCGACCCGATCGGCGCGGCCGAGTTCGATGAGTTGATCGCCAAGCTGCGCGACACGCTCGGATTGACCGTGTATATGGTGACTCACGACCTCGACAGCCTGTTTTCGGTTTGCGATCGCATTGCGGTGCTCGGAAACAAGAAGGTTCTGGTCGAGGGGACCGTCGAGGACATGTTGGCCTGTGACGATCCTTGGGTGCAGTCCTATTTCCGGGGCAAACGGGCGCGGTCGATCGTGCGGCACGACGAATAGCGTCAGGAAGCCGGCGGGCGATCCCGGGTGTCTTGGACATCTTCCGGGGTGTCTGAAGCAGAAGAACGGCCGATAGGATGGCCACTGAGGTAGTCGGGACGAATGGAAACTAAAGCGAACTACGCCATTGTCGGCTTCTTCACGGTGTTCGTGATCGCGGCTGCCTTCGGCTTCGTCTACTGGATGTCGCAATACGGCCGCAGCGGCGAGATGGTCGAGCTGGTCGTCAACATTCCGGGTTCCGCCAACGGGCTCTCCGTCGGCTCGCCTGTTCGCTTCAACGGCATTCCCGTCGGCTCGGTGCGCAATCTGGCGATCGACGCCAACGATCCGCGTTACTCGATTGCTGTCACGGAAGTCTCCATCGATGCGCCCGTGCTGAAATCGACCAAGGCGACGCTCGAAGTGCAAGGTTTGACGGGTTCTGCCTATATCGAGCTGAGCGGTGGCAACAAGGGCGATGAGAACATCCTGCGCAGCGCCGTTGAAAATGGTACGCAGGCGCGCATTCTTGCCGACCAGTCGAGCGTCACCAGCTTGCTCGCGACAGCGGACAAGATCATGGACCGCGCCGACGATGCGATCAGCGACATCCAGGGCTTCGTCAAGGACGTGCGCGGCCCCCTGACCAGCACGATCGGCAATGCCGAGAAATTCTCCAAGGCGCTTGCCGACAATTCCGGCGCAATCGACGACTTCCTGAAAAGCGTGACCGAGCTTTCGGCATCGATCAATGCCGCGTCGAAGAAGCTTGATTCGACCCTTGCCTCGGCCGACGTGCTGGTGAAGTCGGTCGATCCGAAAAAGATCGATCATATCGTCAGCAACGTTGAGCAGCTTAGCAATGACCTGAAGGCCGCCTCAGGCGGCGTTTCCGAAACCATTGCAGCGTTCAAGCGCACGGTCGAGACCTATGACCAGTTCGGCAAGAATGCGCAGAAGACGCTCGAGCGCGTCGATACGCTGGTGGCTGCCGTCGACAAGCAGAAGGTCGAACTTGTTGTCAACGACATTTCGGCAGCAAGTGCCGACGCCCGCAGGACGGTCGCCAACATCACGCAGTTTGCCGAGAAGATCACGGCGCGCCAGCAGGACATCGATCGCACGATCACCGACGTGACCCAGATGGCCAGCAAGCTGAATGCTGCCTCCAGCCGCGTCGACAGCATCCTCGTCAAGGTCGATGGGTTCCTCGGCGATGCCGACGCACCGTCGCTTTCGGCCGAGGCGCGCACCACGCTCGAATCGTTCCGCAAGATGGCCGACAACCTCAACGCCCAGATCGGCCCGATTGCAGACAATCTGAAGCGGTTCTCCGGCTCCGGCCTTCGCGATGTCGAGGCACTGGTGACCGATACACGTCGCACCGTGCAGAGCCTCGAGAATACGATTTCGACATTCGACAAGAATCCGCAACGCCTGCTGTTCGGCGGCGAAACAGTCAAGCAATACGATGGTCGCACCCGACGCTGAATCAGGTAAGACAAAGCCGGGTGGGGCCGGCGGGTTGCTTTCATTAAAGAGCGCTCTAAGGTGCTGCGAATTGGACAAGGGTTTGGGCAGTATGAATTTTCCGGGGCTGGTGTGTATGCGTGAGACGGGAGCGAAACGCTCTGCCCTGGTTTTCACGCTGGCTGTCTTGTTGGCCGGGTGCGGCGCCGGTGCTGCCGTCAACGATACATTCAGCCTTTCCGCGTCGCCGGTCGTCGAAGGACGGGCTGCGACCAGCAAGCAGATACTCGTGCCGGAACCGACGGCGCTGAAAGCGCTCGACAGCGACCAGGTCGTCATCCGTCTTTCCGGTTCGGAGCTGCAGTATCTGTCCAAGGCACAATGGAGCGACCGCCTGCCGCGCATGGTGCAGGCAAAGCTGGTTCAGGCGTTCGAGAATACCGGCAAGGTGGCGGGCGTCGGCAAGCCCGGCGAGGGGCTGGCGATCGACTATCAGGTGATCAGCGAGATCCGCTCCTTCGAGATCTCGACCGAAGGCGCCGATACGGCGGTCGTCGAGATCTTTGCAAAGATCGTCAATGACCGGAACGGCACTGTGCGGGCGCAGAAGGCATTCCGCGCCACGGCCGGCGTCAAGGGCACCGGCAACCCGGCCTTCGTCAGGGCCCTCGATCAGGCGTTCGCGACGGTCGCATCCGAGATCGTCGGCTGGACGCTCGGTTCTATCTGAGCCAGTCCTATCTTCCCTCTGCCGCCTCGATGCGGTTGACCACTTCTGCCACCCCCTTCGTCAGTCTTGCGGCCTCTTCGGCGCGGGCGGATTCGGCCTTCGTGGCGACATGCCCCGCAAGCACGATCGTATTTCCCTGGCAGACAACCGTGACGTCGGATGCATCGAGCCCGGGCGTCACCGCAAGGCCATGCGCCACGCGACGTTCCAGCTCGGCGGGGTGATCCCCGGTGCTGCGATCCGGTTCGCTGCCGTGAAATGTGCGCTTCTTGAAGATCATGGTCCGGCCCCCTTCCTCGATGGAAGGACAACGCGGCGCTCGACGATTTGTTCAGCTGTTCCAATCGAAACAGCGCAATCCAGGCTTTCGTGCGATGGCTCGGACATGCGGATCGCACGTCATTCCTGGCCGCAGAATTCGAACGGGGAACCATTCATGCGCCATTCTCTCTTCGCCGTCGCGCTCGCGATGACGACTGTCATTGCTCTCGCCATTCCGGCAAAAGCCGGCAACTACAGCTACGGTTATCGACAGACCTGCGTGGTCAAGACGGTGCAGACCTATGGCGCCTATGGCCGGGTGGTGATCAAGAAGGTGCGCATCTGCAAATGACGTCCGCGCACCTTCGGTTTCGTTCAAAAGGAGCCTCAGAAACGCTCTATCTCTTCATTTCCAAGTATTTCCTGACGGAAACCGCTTCGCACTTTTCCTACAGCGCCGCGCGTCTTATGAGACGCGCAAAGGTCGCTGTAGCACCTTGAGTTGCTGCGTGTTTTTATCCTTAAATCGAATAGGATTTAAGGAAACATGCAGTAGAAATTTTTTAGGGCCAGCGCACGACCGGGGGCAGGGACGAGAGGATCGACTCGACATTGCCGCCGGTCTTCAGGCCGAAGATGGTGCCGCGGTCGTAGAGCAGGTTAAACTCGACATAGCGGCCGCGACGCACGAGCTGCTCGTCGCGATCTTCCTCGGTCCAGGGCGTATTGAAATTGGTGCGCACGATCTTGGGGTAGACAAGCGCGAACGCCTTGCCGACATCACGCGTGAAGGCGAAGTCCGCGTCCCAACCGCCTTGCTCGGCCGGAGACTGAAGCCAATCGTAGAAGATGCCACCGGTCCCGCGCGGCTCGTTGCGGTGCTTCAGGAAGAAGTACTCGTCGCACCACTGCTTGTACCTGGCGTGATCAGCCACCGAGTGACGGTTGCAGGTGATCTCCATCGCGCGGTGGAACAGCTGCGTGTCAGGGTCGGTCATGACGCGGCGGCGGTCGAGCACCGGCGTCAGGTCTGCGCCACCGCCGAACCAGTTGCTGGTGGTGACGACCATGCGGGTGTTCATGTGAACGGCCGGCACATTGGGGTTCACGGGATGCGCGATCAGCGAGATACCCGATGCCCAGAAGCGTGGGTCTTCGCTGGCGCCGGGGATCTGCTCACGGAATTCCGGTGAGAATTCGCCGAAGACGGTCGAGGTGTGTACGCCGACCTTCTCGAAGACGCGACCTTCCATCATCGACATGCGACCGCCGCCGCCTTCGCCGCCGTCCCGGCTCCATTCCTTGCCGACAAAGCGGCCCGGTTCACGGTCGGACAGCGGGCCGGTCAGGTCGTCTTCGACAGCCTCGAAAGCGGCGCAGATCGTATCGCGCAGGCTTTCGAACCAGGCTCTGGCTGCTGCCTTCTTGTCTTCGATATCGGCAGGCAGCCCCTGGGGTAGTTGCGGTCGTTCCATGAAAATTTGTCCTGTTCGCGGCTTTGCGCGCCGGAAAGCCGCCGATTCGTTGATGTGGGCCACAGTTCATATTTCCGCCGGATTGGCAACGGCGGAGGGGCCATCGGGCTACTGCATAATTCCTTAAATCAGATTCGATTTAAGGAGAAAATTATGCAGCAAGTCTAAAGCGCTGCAGCGTCCTTTGCGCGTCATATTTGGCGCGCCGCGCTGCAGTCTGCCGCATCGTATGGGCGGTGTAAAACGGACTCGCAATGGCCCGATACTCACACTATCTTTACCTCCAGAGGTATGGCCCATGGCAAGAATACCCGCAGGTCCGCCGCTCGATGGTTTGCGGCGCCAGATCGCCCGGCATCGCCGGGACAATCCGACACGAGGCGATGGCCTTTTCGTGCGTGAAACCTTTCGGCTCGATCGAAGTGCGGCCCGCGCCAAGGCGCGCGAATGGTTCGATACCTGGCCAAAAGCCGCCTATTGGACCGAAGTGGAAAGCTGGCGCCAGCTCGACGGCGACGAGATCGAGTTCACCATGCGCCGCCTGCCGACTGCAGACTGAGGCCTCCTAGGGCTGGCCGTCCTCTTCCGTCGCATCCATCAGCCGAGGGCCGGCGCCTTCCATCGAGAGCACATCGTAGGGGTTGCGCAGCGGACATTCCCTGAGCGACAGACATCCGCAGCCGATACAGCTCGTCAGGTGGTCGCGTAGCGCCATCAGGCTGGCGATGCGCGCATTCAGTTGCTCGTGCCAGCTTTCCGACAGCCGAGCCCAATCCTGCACCGTCAGGGGCCGGTCGTCGGGCAGCACCGTCAGCGCCGCCTGGATTTCCGAAAGCGGAATTCCGGTCCGTTGCGCCACCTTGATCACCGCCACGCGCCTCAGCACGCTTCGGGGATAGCGGCGCTGGTTGCCGCGGCTGCGGTTGCTGCGGATCAGACCCTTGGCCTCATAGAAATGCAAGGTGGAAACGGCGACGCCGCTGCGTTCGGCGACTTCGCCGACGGTCAGTTCGCGTCGCATTTCGCTGTTTCTTACAATCGTCATGGCGGGCTATTGACCTCAACTAATGTTGAGGTTTTATAGCATGAGCTCCATGGAATTCACAACAAGGAGCTGATCCCCATGACAGAGAAAATGACGCTTGCGGTGATCTACGGCAGCGCCCGGCAGGGGCGCTTCTGCGACACGGTCGCCAACTGGCTGATCCGTGAGATCTCGGATTCGAACGTCTTCAATCTCACGGTCATCGATCCGGCACGGCTGAGGGCATCGCGCGGCGTCGGCGCCACGGTCAATCCCGGCGAGTGGCTGGAGCGCAAGGTGGCCGAAGCGGATGCCTTCCTGGTGGTGACGCCGGAATACAATCACGGCTACCCGGCCGCGCTGAAGGAACTGATCGATTCGGTCTACGAGCCGTGGCATGCCAAGCCCGTCGCCTTCGTCTCCTATGGCGGCGCTTCCGGCGGCATCCGCGCCGTCGAGCAGTTGCGCCAAGTCTTTGCCGAGCTGCATGCGGTGACGCTGCGCGACGGCGTCCAGTTTGCCAAAGCCTGGTCGAAGTTCGATGCGGCCGGCAACCTCTACAAGCCCGAGGAGCTGCGTGCGCCGCTGTTCCTGATGATGGATCGGCTCATCTGGTGGGCGCGGACATTGAAGCAGGCCCGCAAGGCGACGCCCTACAACGAGGTTGCCGCCTGAATTTTGGGGCGCTGCCGTTGGCCGCGCCCATCGTCACCCCCCATCGGGAAAGGCAGGGCATTACCATGCGATGTTTTTCAGAGCAGTTGCACTTGCCGGATCGCCTCGCCGGCGATCATCGCAGCAGACATGGCGACGTTGAGCGACCGTTGCCCCTCGGCCATCGGGATGAGGATGCGGCCTTCCGCGCGATCATGCACATGGTCTGGCACACCGGCGCTTTCCCGACCGAACAGCAGGATATCGTCGGGCCTGAATTCAAAGCGGGTATAGGGCTCGGCGGCCTTGGTGGAGGCGAGCACAAGCCTTCGGCCGGTCGGCACCCGCCACGCCTCGAACCGTTCCCAGTTGATGTGGCGGGTGAGGGTGACCGAGGCGATATAGTCCATACCGGCGCGCTTGAGATTGCGGTCGGAAAGGTCGAAGCCCGCCGGCTCGATGACATCGACGGCAAGGCCGAGGCAGGCAGCAAGGCGCAGGATCGTGCCGGTATTGCCGGGAATGTCGGGCTGGTAGAGGGCAATGCGGAGGTCACTCACGTCTGTTCACTTTTCTTGCGACTTGTCTTTTGCGGCGGAGAATTCATGCGCCAGAATCCCCATCATGATGTCGTCGTGCCAGGCGTCGTCGATCAGCGCCGTCTCTCGCTCTCGTCCCTCGACCGAGAAGCCGCATTTGCGGTAGCTGGCGATGGCGCGCTCGTTGAAGGCAAGCACGCGCAGCGAAACACGGTGCAGGCCGAGCGCGCCGAACGCATGCGCCAATACAAGCTTGGTGACGGCAGTGCCAAGCCCTTGGCCGAGCAATTTCGGATTGAAGATGCCGATGGCAAAGGAGGCGCGCCGGTCGACCCGGTTGATATTGTCGAGCCTGACTTCGCCAATTGGCCCGTTGCGATCGATGATCCAGGCAGCTGGATGCTCGACGAGGTGTTGCACCCACGCTTCTGCATCCGCTTGTCCGAAAGCGCGGGCGAAGGTGGCGCTGCCACCGAACATGCGGTGGATCTCGGGATCCCGCCCGAGCGCCAGTCGCGCCTCGACGTCGCCCCCTTGCGGCCGCCTCAGATGGAAACCTTGTCCTTTCAATTCGGGAGGGGGCGTCGATGATGCGTTCATATGCGTCTCCTACCAATGCCGGACGCGCCTGCCATGTGTCGTTTCCGTTTGATTTCGCGGTGTCTAATCTGTGCCGAATGAGCAACATCCGACCGAACGATGAAAAAACAGGCAGGAAAGTGCCTGCGACAATCTGGCATGTCGACGCGATTAGGGGTAGAGAGAACCTCTCTTCAACGCGAACCGACGGAGGCAATGATGACTGTATTGATGTTGACACGCCTTCCAGGAGTGATGGGCCACCGTTTGGCCTGACCGGTTCCGCGACTTATCTTTCAAGAGATCGATGCGCGCTTCCGGAACTCCGGAAGACAAACCGCTATGGCGGGCAGCATTTCCGGACTGAAATTTTCACGATAAAGAATGCGGGGCAAATTCCCGCCTTCCTTCAAAATACTCTGAAGGAGCAAGTCTATGTTTGGCTGGTTTGAATCCCGCCTCAATCCCTATCCGACGGAAGAGCCCGTGCTTCCGCCGAAGAGCCTTTTCGGCTTCTGCTGGCACTATTCCAAGCCCGCAGTTCCGTGGTTGCTCATCATGTCGGTCTGCACCATGCTCATCGCCATCGGCGAAGTGGCGCTGTTCCAGTTTCTCGGAAACATGGTCGACTGGCTGTCGAGTGCCAATCGCGACACCTTCCTGCAGGCGGAAGGTCACCGGCTGATCTGGATGGGCGGCCTGGTTCTGATCGGCCTGCCGCTGCTGGTGGCGATCGATTCGTTCATCATGCACCAGGTGCTGCTCGGCAATTACCCGATGATCGCCCGCTGGCAGATGCACCGCTATCTGCTGCGCCAGAGCATGACGTTCTTCGCCAACGAGTTCGCCGGCCGCGTGGCGACCAAGGTCATGCAGACCTCGCTTGCGGTTCGCGAAACGGTGATGAAGATCCTCGACGTCTTCGTCTATGTCGTCAGCTATTTCGTCACGATGCTGATCGTCGTTGCCGCTGCCGACTGGCGGCTGGTGACGCCACTCGCCGTCTGGCTGGTGATCTACATCTGCATCGTTACCTATTTCGTGCCGCGGTTGCAGAAGATTTCCAAGGAGCAGGCGGACGCGCGATCGATGATGACGGGCCGTATCGTCGACAGCTACACCAACATCGGCACGGTCAAGCTGTTCTCGCATGCAGGCCGCGAGGAAACGTATGCGCGCGCCGGCATGGACGGCTTCCTCGACACGGTGCATCGCCAGATGCGCAAGGTGACGCTGTTCCACGTGCTGGTCTACGCCAACAACAGCATCGCGCTGTTTGCAATCAGCGCGCTCGGCATTCACCTGTGGCTGACAAGTGCCATCTCGGTCGGCGCGATCGCGATCGCCGTTGGTCTGGCCATGCGCATCAACGGCATGTCGCAATGGATCATGTGGGAAGTCTCGGCGCTGTTCGAGAACATTGGCACTGTCTATGACGGTATCGGCATGATGACCAAGGCGCACGACATCGTCGACGAACCGGATGCCAAGGCGCTGAAGGCGGAAAAGGGTGCGATCACCTACGACAACGTCCGCTTCCACTACGGCAAGGCAAAGGGCGTCATCGATCACCTGTCGCTCGACATCAAGCCGGGCGAGAAGATCGGCCTGGTCGGACGCTCGGGTGCCGGCAAGACGACGCTGATGAACCTGCTATTGCGGTTCTACGACGTGGAGTCAGGCGCAATCCGGATCGACGGCAAGGATATCGCCGCCGTCACCCAGGATAGCCTGCGCGCCCAGATTGGCGTCGTCACGCAGGATACCTCGCTGCTGCACCGCTCCATTCGCGACAACATCGCCTATGGACACCCGGAAGCCGACGACGAGGCGATCACCGCGGCTGCGAAGCGGGCGAATGCCTGGGAGTTCATCCAGGCGCTCGAGGACAACCAGGGGCGCAAGGGGCTCGACGCCCAGGTCGGCGAACGGGGCGTCAAGCTCTCCGGCGGCCAGCGCCAGCGTATCGCGATCGCCCGCGTCTTCCTCAAGGACGCGCCGATCCTCGTCCTCGACGAAGCGACATCAGCGCTCGATTCCGAAGTCGAGCAGGCGATCCAGGAGAACCTGTTCGCGCTGATGGCTGGCAAGACGGTGATCGCGATCGCCCACCGCCTGTCGACGCTGACGGAAATGGACCGCCTGGTCATCCTCGAGGCCGGGCGGATCGTCGAAACCGGTTCGCATGCCGAACTCGTGGCCAAGGGCGGCCTTTACGCCGACCTCTGGTCACGCCAGTCGGGCGGCTTCATCGCCGACGATACCGAGAAGGAAGAAGCGGCGGAGTGATCCGCTGTGACCCTGCCGCCCATGCGGGCGGCGGGGTTTTGCCACGTCACCTAACGCATTTGTAATGCGCCCGATGGTGGAAACCGATTGCTGTTGCCGCCGAACCGCCTATATCGGAAACATGCTCAGCGCCATCGTCAGCATCTTTGAGAACTGGATCAAGCCGTTTGCGCCGCGCGAGCGATTGCAGCCGCCGAAATCGCTGTGGGGTTTTGCCTGGTTCTACGCCCGCCAGGCCAAAGGGCCGTTTCTGGCGATGGCCATCCTCGGGGGCCTTGTCGCCATGCTGGAGGCGGGGCTCTTCTACTTCGTCGGACGGCTGGTCGATCTGCTCGACACTGTGAAGCCCGAAGCGGGCTGGAGCGGGCTAATTTCCGCCAACGGGCCAGAGCTTCTGTTCATGTTGCTGACGGTGCTGGTGTTCCGCTTCGTCGCGGTGTCGCTGGCAGCCCTCGTCGAGGAGCAGTCGATCATCACCGGCTTCCTCAATCTCGTGCGCTGGCAAACCTACACCCACGTCGCTCGGCAATCGCTTTCCTTCTTCCAGAACGATTTTTCCGGCCGGATCGTGACGAAAGTCTGGTCCGGCGCGCAGGCGACCAGCGATCTGATCGTCTCGCTGCTGCAGGTCGTCTGGTTCATCGTCATCTATACCGCCTCGACCATGGCGCTCATCGCCCAGCTCGACTGGCGGCTGGCGGCAATGGTCGCGTTCTGGATCGTCCTCTTCCTGGCGCTGGCGCGCTACTTCGTTCCGCGCATCCGCAAGCACGCGCGCGATACGGCTGAAATGGCCTCGATGCTGAACGGGCGGATGGTTGATGCCTATTCGAACATCCAGACATTGAAACTGTTCGGTCGCGACGACGAGAACGACCGCTATATCCGCGCCGGCTTCGATCGCTTCCAGCGGGCGGTGATCCCCTTCACGCGGCTACTGACGGCCGTGCGTGCCTCGCTTGCGCTGCTTTCGGGCATGATGATCGCGGCCATCGCCGTCTATGCCATCCACCTCTGGCTTGGCGGTGCGATCAGTTCGGGTGCGGTTGCCTTCACGCTGGCGCTGGTGCTGCGACTCAACATGCTGCTCGGCCGGATGATGACGCAGTTCAACTCGATCATGCGCAACATCGGCACGATCCAGAATTCGGCTGAGCTCGTCTCCCAGGCGATCGGTCTTGTGGACAAACCGGATGCCAAGGAGTTGTCGGTCAGCGAGCCGGAAATCCGTTTCGAGCATGTGAAGTTCCATTACGGCAAGAGTGCCGGCGTCATCGACGACTTCTCGCTCGTGATCCGTCCAGGCGAAAAGGTCGGGATCGTCGGCCGTTCGGGCGCCGGTAAGTCAACGCTCGTTAACCTGCTGTTGCGCTTCTACGACCTCGAGGGCGGGCGCATCCTGATCGATGGGCAGGACATTTCGACGGTGAAGCAGGAATCGCTGCGCGCACAGGTCGGCATGGTCAGCCAGGACACCTCGCTGCTGCACCGCTCCATCCGGGACAACATCCTTTTCGGCCACCCGGATGCAACCGACAAGCAATTGATCATCGCAGCCGAGAGGGCCGAGGCCTACGAGTTCATTCTCGATCTCCAGGACCAGCGCGGCCGCAGGAGTTTCGATGCCCATGTCGGTGAACGCGGCGTCAAGCTTTCTGGCGGGCAGAGGCAGCGTATCGCGATTGCCCGCGTCATGCTCAAGGATGCGCCGATCCTCGTTCTCGACGAGGCGACGTCGGCGCTCGATTCCGAAGTCGAGGCGGCAATCCAGTCCAATCTCGACCGGCTGATGCAAGGAAAAACGGTGCTTGCTATCGCACACCGATTGTCGACGATCGCCGCTCTCGATCGGCTCGTCGTCATGGATAAGGGCCGGATCGTCGAGGACGGAACCCACGCCGAACTGATCGCTCGGGGCGGTCTTTACGCTGACCTCTGGTCGCGGCAATCCGGCGGCTTTCTGGCACGCGAAGAAGCGGCAGAGTAGGGCGGCCTCGTCGCCTTTTCTCCACCCTTCGAACGGCCGCCGGCCAACTGCAATGACGACCGTCAAGTCCTTGTGCCAATTGGCCGCGCTTTTCCCCGCGACAATCTGCCCACCCACCCTTGTCAAGGCTGGACATAATTTGCGATCAAGCATAGAACGCGCCGGATTGACGGGGAATCTGCGAGCCGTGTGCGCGCAGCACTTTTCGGATTCTGACGCCCGATAACGTGTTTGCAACAGCAAACCGGCTAAGGTGTCAGCACATTGATTGGGCGTGCTTCCTTGACCTAGGTGAAACCGCAAGGGCAGGGATCTCGCTGGGCGGATGCGGTTTCCGCAACATTGCGTGAGAGGATGGTTTAGCCGTGAGCGAACACGACATTTCAAGCGAGACCTCGGGCGAGCCCACTCGCCGCGATTTCCTTTACCTGGCCACCGGCATGGCGGGCGTCGTCGGCGCCGGCGCGGTCGCTTGGCCATTCATCGACCAGATGCGTCCGGATGCTTCGACGCTTGCTCTCGCCTCGATCGAGGTCGATGTGTCGAGCCTGCAGGCCGGCATGTCGCTGACGGCCAAATGGCGCGGCAAGCCGATCTTCATCCGCAACCGCACTGAGAAGGAAGTGGAAGAGGCCAAGGCGGTCGCTCTTGCCGACCTCAAGGATCCGGTTGCGCGCAACGCCAACCTTCCGACCGACGCCGAGGCGAACGATCTCGATCGCTCCGCCGGCGAAGGCAAGGAAAACTGGATCGTGATGATCGGCTCCTGTACCCATCTCGGCTGCGTGCCGCTTGGTCAGGCCGGTGATTTCGGTGGCTGGTTCTGTCCCTGCCATGGTTCCCACTACGATACGGCCGGCCGAATCCGTAAAGGTCCGGCGCCGGAGAACCTCGCCGTGCCGACCTTCTCGTTCGTTTCCGACACAGTTATCAAGATCGGTTGAGGGGACTACTGATAATGAGTGCTGAACATTCAACCTACACGCCAACGACTGGCATTGAGAAATGGGTTGATTCCCGTCTTCCGCTGCCGCGTATGATTCACGACAGCTTCATCAGCTATCCGGTTCCCCGGAACCTGAACTACGCATATACCTTTGGCGCCATGCTTTCCGTGATGCTGATCGTGCAGATCCTGACCGGTATTGTGCTGGCCATGCACTATGCCTCCGACACGACCGTTGCGTTCAACTCGGTCGAAAAGATCATGCGCGACGTCAACCACGGTTGGCTGCTGCGCTACATGCACGCCAACGGCGCATCATTCTTCTTCATCGCCGTCTACCTACACATCGCCCGTGGCCTCTATTACGGCTCGTACAAGGCACCGCGCGAAATCCTCTGGATCCTCGGCGTGGTCATCTACCTCCTGATGATGGCTGCCGGCTTCATGGGCTACGTTCTGCCCTGGGGTCAGATGTCCTTCTGGGGCGCGACCGTTATCACCGGCTTCTTCTCGGCCTTCCCCTTGGTGGGTGAGTGGATCCAGCAGTTCCTGCTTGGCGGCTTTGCCGTTGACCAGCCGACCCTGAACCGCTTCTTCTCGCTGCACTACCTGCTGCCCTTCATGATCGCCGGCGTTGTCGTGCTTCACGTCTGGGCCCTGCACGTCACCGGCCAGACCAACCCGACCGGCGTCGAAGTGAAGTCGAAGACCGATACCGTTCCCTTCACGCCCTACGCGACCTTGAAGGACGCACTCGGCGTCTCCGTGTTCCTGCTGGTCTATGCATGGTTCGTATTCTACCAGCCAAACTTCCTCGGCCATCCGGACAACTACATTCCGGCTGACGCTCTGAAGACGCCTGCCCACATCGTTCCTGAATGGTACTACTTGCCGTTCTACGCGATGCTGCGCGCCATCACCTTCAATGTCGGCCCGATCGACTCCAAGCTCGGTGGCGTTCTGGTGATGTTCGGCTCGATCATCATCCTGTTCTTCCTGCCATGGCTGGATACCTCGAAGGTGCGTTCGGCTGTCTACCGTCCCTGGTACAAGCTGTTCTTCTGGATCTTCGTGGTCAACGCCATCCTGCTCGGCTGGCTGGGTTCGCGCCCTGCGGAAGGCCTGTACGTTGTCATGTCGCAGATCGGCACTCTGTACTACTTCGGTTTCTTCCTCGTCATCATGCCGGTCCTCGGCCTGATCGAAACGCCGAAGCGCATTCCGAATTCCATCACCGAGGCGGTGCTTGAGAAGAAGAATGCGAAGGCACAGCCGGCCACCGCACGTGCCTGATCAGAACAGCGATTGATAAGGAACCCACAACAATGAAAAAGCTTGTAACAGGCATTCTGTCACTTGCTGTCGTCGCTGGCCTCGGTCTCGGAGCTGCTGTCGCTGAAGAGGCGGCAGGTGGCGCGGAGCATGGCGGCGGCACGCCCCACTATCCGATCCACAAGCCTGAGCAGCAGGACTGGTCGTTTGCCGGCCCGTTCGGCAACTACGACAAGGGTCAGCTGCAGCGTGGCCTGAAGATCTACACCGAAGTCTGTTCGGCCTGCCACTCGATGAATCTGGTGGCATTCCGTACGCTCGAAGGCCTCGGCTATTCCGACGCACAGGTGAAGGCCTTCGCCGCGAACTACGAAGTTCAGGACGGCCCGAACGCTGACGGCGAAATGTACACCCGCAAGGCCGTGCCTGCGGATCACTTCCCGTCGCCGTACCCGAACAAGGAAGCAGCTGCTGCTTCCAACAACGGGGCTGCACCGCCGGACTTCTCGCTGATCGCCAAGGCGCGCGGCATCGAACGCGGCTTCCCGCAGTTCGTCTTCGATATGTTCTGGCCTTACCAGGAAGGTGGCCCGGATTATATCCACGCGCTGCTGACCGGTTACCATGAGCCGCCGGAAGGCGTTCAGGTCGCCGAAGGCACGCACTACAACCCTTACTTCGCCAACGCTTCTGCGCTGGCGATGGCCCAGCCGATCTCCAACGATCAGGTTACCTACGAGGATGGCACGCCGCAGACGGTGGACCAGTATGCCAAGGACGTTTCGGCCTTCCTGATGTGGGCAGCCGAGCCGCACCTGGAAGACCGCAAGCGCACCGGCTTCATGGTCATGGTGTTCCTGCTGATCTTCACCGGTCTCGTCTACCTGACCAAGAAGTCGGTTTACGCCAACAAGGAACATTGATCGCAGACTGGCTTCGCCAGCTTGATCGAAACCTTAGAAAGGCCCCGGTTTGTCCGGGGCCTTTTGTTTTGCGCGGTGTTGTTTTCGTTCGACGGTGCGAAATGCGCATGAGGTGGCTCTGCCTGGACGGGAAAGAGCAACCTGGTGTCAATGCGGTGATGGGGTATCCGAGCCTTGTCTCGTGTTGTCGAACCGTGGCGCGATTGGTTGCGTCGGACCAGTGGGTCGGATCGCTGCTACTTCCCGAAATAAGCGCCTTTGGGGGTATGTGCCGGCTGCCGCCGGAATGCACTCAAACGCGCTGATGCAACGCAATGCCGCGTAGCTACTATGGTGGTGGCCGCCAGGTCGTTCTCGTCATGAGGAGTGAACCGCGACATCTGTCGCGTCGGGCTAATGCCAGATGCATGAGATGCTCGCGGCAGCTTCCGCAGGAGATAGTTAAGGTGTGGATACATACCACTGCGGAACCTGGCAGGGCGTCCGCCTGGGCCTGGGCAGAATTTTAGAATGCTAGGCATGTCTGCTGTCTTCTGGTCAGCGTTTGCTGATCATGCGACGAACATGCCCGGGCTTTTCCAAGCTCGAACCGCGCCTTTCTCGATTGTGGTCGACGGTGCGCCAAACGCCGTTCTCCTGCACTCCGGCCCACACCGCCAAGATTGGCTGCGGGATACTCTTGTGGACAATGGCGTCGGCCAGCCGACGCTATGAAAGGGTCATCCGTTGGGTGCTTGGTACTCCGCCACCTCGGCAGCATCGGCGGTGATGTAGTACGGCAGTTTGCCGTAGGTAGCCGCCGGTAAGCTGCCCACGTTGGCGCGCAACGCGCGTGGAGTAACTCTGCCATTCAAATGGGACTAGTGAAGCGGCTTCCGCTCCTGGGGCGTGCTTGCGCCGTAACATTGGCGATGCCGCGCATCCTTGAACTTAGGGCACTGTGCCGCCGCCAACGGCACTGTGCTGGCACCGACGCGCCACTTTTCAATGTCGATCCTCGGCGCCCGACGGCACCGGGTGGTTGGGGAAGATCGGCGGTGATGATGCGGCAGGGATTTTGGGTTCGACAGTGTGGTATCCGGATACAATGCGGTATCTGGGTAAGGCACACAACGACCGTCATCGCGCCGTGGGTCACACTGGGTCGATGCAGAACATCTCGAAGCCCTCGATGCGGACGCGAACCTGTTGCGCGCTTCCGCTGTGGACGACACATGTGAAAACGGCCCCACCTTGCGATGGGGCCGTCAAATCTTGCCGGTCGGGCTGCCTCTTAGTTGAAGCGGCCGGCGGCGTGGGCGAGCATCGTGTAGACCTTGCCCGTGTCGGATGTAAGGTAGGTCTGGGTGATGCGCTTGTCCGGATCGTTGCGTGCGACATCGGCGAGCAGCTTTTCGAAGTCGGCGATGTAGCGATCGACGGCGGTGCGGAATTCCGGCTCGCGGTCGTACTTGCGCTTGATCTCGTCGAAGGTCTGCTGGCCCTTCAGCGTATAGAGCCGGCGGGTGAAGACGTCGCGCTCGCCGCGCTGGTAGCGGCGCCACAGGTCGACCGATGCGTCGTGGTCGATGGCCCGGGCGATATCGACCGAAAGCGAGTTCAGCGATTCCACCACGTGGCGCGGGTTGCGGTTATCGCCGCTGCGGGCAACCGGCTGGCTTTCTGCCGGGCGCTGCGGTGCGGCTGCCGGCGCTTCTTCCCGCGACGCGGCACGCAGCAGGTCTCGCATCCAGCCACCGCCTTCTGCGACTTCGCTGGTGACGGCCTGCGTTTCCGGCTGGGCCGGGGCAGGCTGCTGGACGGTCGCCTGTTCGATGCCGAGGCTGCCGCGCAGGGCAGGCGCCGGATCCTGGCGACGCGGCTCTGCGACCGGCTGCTGGACCGGACGGGCGACAGGCGCTGCAGCCACAGCAGCGGCAGCAACCGGCTGCTGGCGCAGCGGCTGGGCGACTTCGAGCTGCGTCGAGGACTTGCCGATGATTTCCGACAGCTCCTGCAGGGCCTTGATCTGCTCGGCCACGGCACGACGCATGACGGCGGCGTTTTCCTTGGCTTCCTCGGGCAGGTCGAAGGCGCTGCGCTTCAGCTCTTCGCGGGTCATATCGAGTTCCTTGCGGATCTCGCCGGCCGAGCGGCGGATATCGTCGGTCGCACCGCTGAAGCGGCCGATGGCGTCGTCGATCGCCACGCGAACGGCGTCGCGCAGCTGGATTGCGACGCCGTCGGACTTCTTGCCACTTTCGCTAAGCATGCGCTCGACGTCGGAGACAGACGACGCGACGCTGCCGCGCAGGCGGGACGCCACTTCCTTGGAGCGTTCCTCGGCGGTTGCGAATGCACCCTCGATTGAGGAACCCGCATCTTCGCCCACCTTGGCGATCGCCTGGCGGAGCGCCTCGGAGGCGCCGAGCGCGCGGCCCTCGACCGCCGAGAGCGTCTTGTTGACGTCGGCGAACGAGGTCTCGACGCCGGAGCGCAGCGTATCGGCAATCTGGCGCGACCGTTCTTCGGCGCGGGAGAAGACTGCCTCGACCGAGGCACCAGCCTCGTCGCCGGCCTGGGCCAGCGCATTGCGCATGGATTCGGCGGCTTCGGCTGCACGCTGTTCGGTGCTCGACAGCAGGCGGCCGACATCCGAGAAGGATTGCTGGATGCCGCTACGCAGATTACCAGCAACCAGACCTGAGCGCTCTTCGGCACGCTGGAAGGCACCATCGACGAAGCCTTCGAGTGCACGCATGGTGCGTTCGATTTCTTCCGAGCGCTGGACGAGGCCGACCGACAGGGTGCGCAAGGCATCCTGGCGTTCCTCGAGTGTGCTGACGAGGTTCGACTGGGCGGCGCCCAACAGGTCCGAGGCCTGGCCGAGCACCTTGGAGTGATCCTCGAAGCGGCCGACGATGCCGCCGATCTGCGACAGGGTAGAGGCCGAGATGTCCGAGAGCTTGTCGACCTTGCCTTCGATGAGGCGCGTAGAGGTCGACAGCATGTCGGAAGCCTGGCGCGTGGTTTCGGAGAATCGGGTGGCCGTAGCCTCCAGCCGCTGGTCCATGTCGCCGAGATTGTCGCTTGCCTGGTCGATGACAGTTGCGATCGCCGTGTTGTTGGCGGCGAGCTGGTCGATCAGGCCGAGGGCCGTCGACTGCAGACGGTTCTCGACCATCTTCATCGCCTTTGCCGTTTCCTCGGCGCGCAGCGAGATGGCGTTGAGCGTCTCGCCGGTGCGTTCGGTAATGGCATTGACCAATGCGGCATTTTCCGCGCGCAGGCGATCGGTGCTGTCCTTCGTCAGGCTGGCGATGCGCTCGGCAGCCTCACGGCCGGTTGCGGCATATTGATCGATGACCGGGCGTGCCTGCTCGTCGATGATGCGCGACAGTTCCATAGAGCGGCCGGCGAGCATCGAGTTGAGTTCGCGGGTCCGATCGTCGAGCGTGCTGCGGATCGCCTCACCACGGGCTTCCAGTGCCTTTTCGGCATCTGCCAAGCCCTGCTGGATGTTCTGGGCGTGGCTGGCAACCTGGCCATGCGTGGCGGCAAGGCGTGCAGTGGCGGTGTCAGAGGCATCGGCGACCGAGCGGGCGAGTTCGGCATGGCGTGCGGCCGTTGTCGAGGCGGTCTGCTCAATGGCATTTGCGAAGTCGGCGTTGCGGGCCGCCAGCACATTGGCGAAGTCCTGACCAGCCTTGGAAAGAAGGCCGGCGGAACGGGCCGCTTCCGCGTCGAGGTCCTGCGCTGCTTCGCTAACCGCGCTGCGAAGGCTGGTGACGAGACCGGCAGCCTTGCCCTCGATGCGGGCGGCTTCGGTGTCGAGTTCCTGGGCAACATCGCCGACTGCGCCGCGAAGGCTGGTGACGAGACCGGCAGCCTTGCCCTCGATGCGGGCGGCTTCAGTGTCAAGTTCCTGGGCAACATCGCCGACTGCACCGCGAAGGCTGGTGACGAGACCGGCAGCCTTGCCTTCGATGCGGGCGGCTTCGGTGTCGAGTTCCTGGGCAACATCGCCGACTGCACCGCGAAGGCTGGTGACGAGACCGGCAGCCTTGCCTCCGATGCGGGCGGCTTCGGTGTCGAGTTCCTGGACCACATCGCCGACTGCGCCGCGAAGGTTGCTGATGAGGTCCGCGGTCTTGCCTTCGATCCGGCCGGCCTCGGCGTCGATCTCCTGCGTCGCTTCGCTGACGGCGCCGCGCAGGCTGGTGACAAGCACCGCAGCCTTGCCTTCGATCGTGCGGTTGACGTTTTCGAGGCCGATGTTGAGGGCGCGGTCCATGGTGCCGAGGCGCTCTTCAATGCGGTCCGTACCGGCATTGATGGCGCTGGAGATGCGGCTTGCGGCTTCCTCGCTGACGCGGTCGATCTCGCCGGAACGCTCACCGAGGCTGTCGGCGATGCGCTGGCCGGCGTTGTCAACGATAGCGTTGACACTGTCGACGCTATCGCGGACGCGATCCTCCAGCGAGCCGAGGCTCGTTTCCAGGCGCAGACCGGTGTCATCGACCAAGGCATTGACGCTGCCGACACTGCCTCGAATACGGCTTTCCAGAGAACCGAGACTTGTCTCGATCTTGGCGCCGGTATCGTCGACGATGGCATTGACGCTTCCGACGCTGTCGCGGATACGATCCTCCAGGGTGCCAATGCTGGCCTCGATGCGGATACCGGTGTCGTCGACGATTGCGTTGACATTGCCGACGCTGCCGCGGATGCGGTCTTCCAAAGTTCCGAGGCGAGATTCGATGAGGCTGCTGGTTTCATCGACGATGACGCTGACCTTATCGACGCTCCCGTGCATCCGCCCCTCGAGCGAACCCAGACGGGTCTCGATGCGGGCGGCCGTGTCATCGACGATCGTGCTGACATTATCGACGCTGCCGCGCATACGGTCTTCGAGCGAGCCAAGACGGGTCTCGACACGAACACCCGCCGCATCGGCAATCGAACCGACATTTTCGGCACTGTCGCGCATGCGCTCTTCAAGCGCGCCAAGGCTTGTCTCGATGCGCAGACCGGTGTCGTCAAGGCGGTCGTTGAGGCCGTTGATCGACATGTCGACGCGGTTGGTCAGCGTGTCGGCGGCGAGGCTGATCTGGCCGGCCGTTTCCGCCAGGCGCTCGGCAATGTTGCCGGTCGTCGAGCGCATGCGGGCTTCCAGCGTTTCGCCGCTGCGGTCGATGATGCCGGCAAGTGCCGCTTGGCGCTCTTCGAGCGACATTTCGAGCATGCTGGCGCTGGTGGCAAGGCTGGTGGCGATCGACACGGACTGGTCGGACAACATGCCTTCCAGCTGGTCGCGGCCCTGGTCGACGGCGAGGTTGATTGCGTTGATCCGGTCGTCGAGCGTGGCTCGAATCTGCTCGTGGGTCGAGGAGAGTGTTTCGCGCAGGTGCTCGGCGCGGCCGGTCAGCGTCTGTTCGATTTCCGTCGCCTTGCCGGCGAGCGAGGCTGTCGCCTCGGTGGTGCGCGCGGTCAGCGCCTCGGCGATCTGGGCGCTGGTGGCCGTCAGGACGTCCGAGATCTTGCCCACGCGGCCGCTGAGGTCTTCGGCAATGCGAGCGCTGGTGTTGGTAAGAGTGTCGGAGATCTGGCTGACGCGGCCACCGAGGTTTTCGGCAACGAGGGATACGCTGTCCGAAAGCTTCTGTTCGATTTCACCGACACGGTCGGTCATCGTCTCGGCAACGGCCGTGGCGCGGAAGGTGAGGTTGTCGGCGACGTCTTCGGCATGACGGCTCAGGGAATCTGCCATTTCGTTGGCGCGGGCCGTCATCGTCGAGGTGATGTGGGCGGAGCGATCGGCGAGAACGCCGTCGAGTGCCGATGTCTGGGTCGAAAGGGTTTCTGCAATCGCCTGGCTGCGTTCCGAAAGAACACGCTCCAGCCGGTCGGCCGTTTCGCCGACGGCACCTTCGATCGCGTCCGTTCCGGTCGAAAGCACGGTCGAAAGGGCAAGGGTGCGCTCGGACAGGGTGTTGTCGAGGCGGTGCTGGCTTGCCGCGATGGCGCTGGTGATCTCGTCGGTCGAGCCGGTCAGCGTCTGCTCGATGCGGGCATGGGCCGCGTGCAGGCCATCGACGAACTGTGCCGTGCGGGTGTCGAGGCCCTCGGTCAGGCGCTGTTCGCTTGATGTCAGTGCATTTGCAAGCGCATCTGCGCGCTGGCCAAAGCCGTTCTCGATGCGATCCTGAGCCTCGGACAAGGCGCCCATCAGGCTGCTGGTCTTTTCGGAAAGAACGCTGTCGATGCGGCTATGGGCTCCGCCGATCAGGTTGCTGAGATCGGACGTGCGGCTGCCGATCGTCTCCTCGATGAAGTCGTGGGTGGCGCCGAGTGCTGTCGCGAGTGTGAGCGACTGATCCGAAAGCGCCGAGCCGATCTTCTCGATGCTGCTGTCGAGCGCGCCACCGATGGCATCCGAACCGCCACTGACGGTCTCGTTGATGCGGTGCAGGCTTTCCATCAGCTTGGTGTCGAGCAAGCTGGCGCGCTTGTCGAAGGCCGATGCGAACTCGTGGAAGCGTTCGTCGAAGGCGGTGGCAAGGTGGCCGACTGTCGTCTGCAGCTTTTCTTCGAAGAATCCGCCGCGCAGATCGAGATCCATGATGGCATCGTCGGCGCTGGAGCGCAGGCTCTGGCGGAAATGCGCACCCTTTTCGTCGAGGGTGGCGTTGAGCGTCGCGAGCACGTCTTCGAGGCCGCCGGCAATTGCCTGCTGGCCGACGCTCAGGCTTTCGTTGAGGTCGCGGGTGCGGGCAATCAGCGTTTCATTGAGCTGGCGGGCGCGCTCGTTCAGCGCGGCATTCAGCTTTTCAGTGTTAGCATCGAGCGAGGAGGCGCGGGTCTCGAACTGGCCGAGCAGCTGCTCGCCGCGCTTTGTCAGCGTATCGCTCAGCTGGTCGAGGCGGGTGTCGAATTCGCTGCTGAGGCCGAGGCCGGCTGCCGTCAGGCCGGAAAGGAGCGAGTCCGTGCGGTTCGACAGCATGGTGCTGATGTTCTGCAGCGCCGTGTCGGACTTTTCGCTGAGTGCCGCTGCCCGCGTGTCGATCAGCGAGGCAAAAGCCTCGCCGGAGATGGCGATGCGCGAGGCGATGTCTTCGCCGGCCTGGTCGAGATCGTCCTTCAGCTTGCCATGCGCACCGGCGATGGTCGAGCGGATGCGCTCGGAGTGGCCGATGATGGCTTCGCGCTCAAGGCCCAGCTCCTGAACCAGCGTACGCACGCGCAGTTCGTTTTCGCTGTAGCTGCGCTCGAGCGCATTCACCTCGGAGTGAACCAGCGTTTCGAGTTCGGTGGCGCGCGCAATCGTGCGCTCGATGCCTTCGTTCATCGCCGAGACTTCGCGGCGAACGGCCTGACCGACGGTCATGACCCGGTCGGCGGCCGCAGTTTCCGGTTCGGCCAGGCGCAATGCCACTTCGGCCATGGAGCGCGCGGCGTTGCGCAGTTCCTGCGCGCGGGCGATCATGATGGCGAAGGAGAAGAAGAGCATGATCGGCAGCGCGATGCCAATGGCGACGCCGACGGCACCCGGGGTGGCAGCGAGATCGCTCAGCGAGCGGATCTGCCAGATCTGTGGGCCATAGAGCAGGTTGGCGACACCGATGCCGGCCACGGCCCAGATCACCGAAACGAGGGCTGCGACACGGATGGCGGCGCGGTTCGAGCGAACGTCGAGGGCGCGCAACATGGCAGCCGGAGAGCGGCGCCCATCGTCGTTTGCCGGAGAAAGGGGAGGCGACTTTGGCGCAGGTTCAGGAGCGAGCCCGCGTGCGGCGTCATTTGCTCGCGCGGCGCGGGGGGCTTCCTGCTGAGGCTTGGCATTTCGGCTGTGATCGGGCTGAGCAGCCTGATTAGTGGAGTCAGACACATTTTCCTCCGGATTATCCAAGGAAGTCTTGTCGTTAGGGCTCGACTTAAGCTCGTCAAAATCGATCTTAAGGGCCGCTTCCAGAGCCTGGAAGGCCTTTTCATCAATTGACTCGTTGCTCTTCTTCGTCGCCATAGGGATACGCCTCATTACCTTTTGCCTGCGATGAAGCGTGTCCATTTGATCCGCGATTGCGGCCAGGCACTGACTTCACCGGGGCGGTGACGGCAAGATACGCGCATCACATCTACGCAATACCCTACTGAACACCACTGCATTTCCTCGATGGATAGTCGGAATTGACCCTCGAGGGCACCACTCGCACAGCTTATCCACCGGAACGGTTGCCATTTTCGTACGCAAGCCCGTTCCTAACCGTATCGTAGTGACACATTAGCCCGGTTGTTACAATTAAGAGCACTCCAGCTTCATTAAAATCCTAATGAATTCTTAATGTGGCAAAGGGGTTTAGGTCGGAAAAGGCAAGGAAATCAGGAGGTTTAACGAGCGTTAACCATTTTCCCAGATTCCTGCCTATATTGCGCCCCGTTTTAAGCCGATAGCAGCGCCCGCCCGTGGAGGATGGTAGCTCGCAAACCGTAGCGATCGTCCGGCGACGAAGCTTGGTGAACAGGCGTCGTCGGTCACGGTGTCCGTGCCGCCCATGGCAATTGGACCGCGAATGTCGCGGGACGGCGTCGGATAAAGACCAACAGCATACAAACAATAGGGAAATTGGCTCATGGCGGCCCTCAGAATTGCCTTCGAAGCTCCCGACACTCCGGGTAGCTCTTCTCTTTCCGGCAAGAAGCCCATCGATTTTGCCCACCTTGCCGCGCAGACAATGGGAGACAAGGCGCTCGAAATCGAAGTGCTGCAATTGTTCGCCCGTCAGGCACGCAAGGTGATGAAGGAAATCACCGATGGCGACGTGAATGGACGTGCCCAGGCGGCCCATCAGTTGAAGGGGGCCGCACTCGCTGTCGGCGCCGTCGACGTCGCTGCTGCGGCCGGCGCGATCGAACAGCGTCCGACCGATGCGGCTTTGCCCGACGTTCTTGCAGAGAGCGTGCTTGAGGCTGAACTGTTTATCCTGAAGCTCTGCCGCTGATTGCAGCGAGCCACAAAGGTGCATCGCGGCCCGCGCTGAAACGCCGCGTCCGCGATGCAACTGCCGGCTGTTGTTGACTGGATGGCCGAATTGTTGGAAGAACTTTCCCTGAATTCGCGCCCGCCGCCCCGCGCGGCTTTGCGCAATCGGCCAGTCCCATCAGCTTATTCCGGAAAGTGACATGACAAAACTTACGATCGTTGCCTTTGATGGCACGCGCCACGAACTCGATGTCGAGAACGGCTCGACCGTCATGGAGAACGCCGTTCGCAATTCGGTTCCGGGTGTCGAAGCGGAGTGTGGCGGGGCCTGTGCCTGTGCCACCTGTCATGTCTATGTCGACGATGCCTGGACGGCTGTCGTCGGCGCTCCGGAAGCGATGGAAGAGGACATGCTGGATTTCGCCTATGATGTCCGTCCGACCTCGCGGCTTTCCTGTCAGATCAAGGTCAGCGATGCGCTGGACGGGCTCGTCGTGCACGTGCCCGAACGCCAGGCCTGATCGCTGGCCGTTGGCGCCCATCTTCAGTCTATCGATCTATTGATGTCATGTTTGCCAAAAAAGCGCCTCGCTGGTCGTGTGACGAGCGAGGCTAGGAGGGCGCATCGCACGCAGATGAGGGAGGGAACATCTGCTGCATGAAGACACGCCAGGAGAACCTGTATTTGCTGCGTCGTCGAGCTTTGCGCTTAAAGAAACGAAACGACACTGCTGAACTCAAGTAACGGCAATATTTATACGTCGTGCAAGACCATGATGGTCCGCCAAATTCCTTTCGACAACGGAGGGTTGGATTTCAATTCGCCCCCACGTTCCATATTCTGAATATAAGCGAGTCGCTCAGCTGTAGCTATCGCTAGATTTCACCAATAAAATACTGTGGGTGCGCACTCGTTGAACAGGTCGCCTCAAAGTATATTCCGGCTATGCTTATGTCGGTCGTGACCGTTGAACAGCGACCTGTCTAGCGCTGCGTTTTCTTCAGCGCATCCAGCCGGTATTGCAGCAATCGGATTATGCGCTTGTCGAAATTGGCCGCCTCCGTCCGGTCGAACCGGGCCTGGTCCTTGTCGTGAGCGGCGATCGCTTCGGTACTGGCGCGTGTGACGCTTTCTTGCATCTGTTCGCAGTCCGCCTGCGGCCTCAGGGCCAGAAACATCTTCTCCATCTCGCGGGCGTGGTTGCGGGCGATCTCGGCGTGGCGTTCCTCGTGCCGCTTGATATCGCTCGACAACGTATCCCAGACCAGAGCGAGGTCGCGGCTGGCCTGCTTGCGATATTTCCAGCGCGGCAGGATGATGCGCGTGCTGAGCGTGACGCGGGCGACGCCGACCGCGCAGCGTCCGCCGCGATTGACGTAGGTGATCGTGCCGCCAAACTTGATCCGCGTCGCGCCCGGATGGCGCGCGCCCGTCGATTTCATCATCGGCCCGGCTTTGGACAGAGCTTTGTCGAGGTCCGCCGCCGTGCGGCCGCCGATCGAGAAATAGGAAAAGCTCTTGTTTATCACCGTTTCGCCGGACGCAGAGCCCAAGGGCATGGCAACCAGAAGGGCAAGAAGGGCGGCTTTGAACGGAACGCGTACTCGAGACATCAATGCGTAGTTCTCTTTAGTTGAACTTCAATCAAGCTTGGGGCATAGCCAGCGTGGGTGCAACAGCAAATCGAAATGGTTGTCTGCGGCGCATCGTGAGGGGAAATGACTTACAATCCATTTCAAAATTTTCATTGGAAGCTGGCGCATGGCCGTAGTCTCGAACTGGGGCCGCGTGGCGTTTTGATGGCGATCATCAATGTTACCCCCGACTCTTTCTCCGATGGCGGTCGTTTCACGGATACGGCAGCAGCCGTTGTCCAGGGCAAGCGCTGCATCGACGACGGCGCCCTGATCCTCGATGTTGGCGGTGAATCGACCAGACCGGACGCAGCGCCCGTGAGTGCCAAAGAGGAACAGAACCGGATCTTTCCGGTCATCGCGGCATTGGCGCGCGACACCGATGCGCTCATTTCAGTCGATACCTATAGGGCAGAGACCGCACGGCTTGCCGTCGACGCTGGCGCCCACATCATCAACGACGTGCACGGCCTTCAGCGCGAACCGGATATCGCGCGGGTTGCTGCGCAGACGGGCGCCGGGCTCTGCATCATGCACACAGGCCGCGATCGCCAGAAGCTTGCCGATGTGGTGGACGACCAGTTCCATTTCCTAGACCGCTCGCTGCAGATCGCGGCAGAAGCCGGCATCGAACGCGAACGGATCGTGCTTGATCCGGGCTTCGGCTTTGCCAAGGACACGGAAGAGAACCTCGAACTGATGGCGCGGTTTACCGAATTGCACCGTTTCGAGCTGCCTTTTCTGGTCGGCACGTCACGCAAGCGGTTCCTTGGTGCTGTCACCGAACGAGAGCCGGCGGACCGCGATGCCGCCACCGCGGCGACCACGGCCCTGCTACGCATGGCGGGTGCGGCCATTTTCCGCGTACATGATGTCGCAAACAGCAGGGATGCGCTGATGGTGGCGGATGCTATGCTGGGTGCAAAGAAGAGCTGACGGGACGGAAAACCATGAGCGCGACCTATACGATCACCCTGAAAAACTGTGCCTTCTTTGCGCGCCATGGCGTTCTCGACGAGGAAGAATTCCTCGGGCAACGGTTTTTCGTCGATGCGGAGCTTGAAGTGGAGCAAGGCTCGGCGCTGGTCGATGATTCGATCGACGACACCGTGCATTACGGCATCGCCTTTACCGAAATCGAGCGCATCGTCACCGGTCGGCGGCGCTATCTGATCGAGGCGCTGGCGCTCGAGGTCGCAAAGACCCTGTGCGTGCGTTTTCCGCAGGTCCGGCGTGCCAAGGTCTCCGTCCGCAAGCCGAATGCACCGGTTCCCGGAATTCTCGATTATGTCGAAGTCACGGTCGAGCACGTCGCCTGAGATGAGCGGGCATATCGCAACTTTGGGACTTGGCGGAAACCTGGGCGAGCCGAGAAGGGCCATGGCAGATGCATTGCAGATGCTCGATGCCAGGCCGGATTGCGCGGTTCGGGCCGTTTCGCGTCTGTATCGGACACCACCCTGGGGCAAGACCGATCAGGACTGGTTCTTCAACGCCTGCGCCGAAGTCGAAACGTTGCTCGGCCCGGAGACATTGCTGGACGCCTGCCTTGATATCGAGCGGCAGATGAAGCGGGTGCGCGACGAACGCTGGGGCCCGCGCACGATCGACATCGATGTCCTCACCTTCGGCGACCTGTCCCAGACCGAGACCAAGCTGGAGCTACCACATCCGCGCATGACTGCGCGCGGTTTCGTCCTGATGCCGCTTGCGGACTTTGCCTCCGGCATGCGTGTGAACGGACGGCGGGTCGAAGACTGGCTGGCGGATGCCGACGTCACCGGCATCGAGGTGGTGGACGAAGACAGGGGATGGTGGCGGGCAGGGGCCTGAGTTCGAGTAGCACAAAAAGAAAAGCCCCAGCGTTTGGCCGGGGCTTTTCTCCGCAATCTGGACTGTCGTCTACTTGATCGAGCCGACGGCGATGTTGTCGAGCTGGCGGTTGAGACTGACGCCGATCACCGGCACCATTGTATCCTCGACCTTCACCGAGATGGTGATGTTCATGGTCGAGTCGTTCTGGAGCCGGGCGATCATCGCGCCGTTCAGCTTCTTGCGGTTGATGCCGACGACGACCTTGTCCTTGGCGACGTTGCCGGAGACTACGTCGAGACCCTTGCCATCAGCGCCGTCGAGAAATTTTCCGGTGTAGCTGCCGCCCTTCTGGGTGATCAGCGCCGACATCGGTTGCTTGAACACGCCGACGCGGCAGAAGCCGTCGAGCTTGATGCCGGCATCATTGCCGGCAACCGGTTCGCCGGCGAGATCGCAGGTGAACTTGGTGCCCTTGTATTTCCCGGCGACGATCTCGCCGGGGCCCTTCCACTGGCCGGAGACTTTCTCGAAGAAAGCCTTGTCCTTGCCACCGGAAATGGCTGGCGTAGCAACGCCGACGGTTGCTGCGAGCGCGAAGGCGGCAGCGCCGCGAGCGATCAAAGAAGGGCGCGAGAACATAAACGATCCTTGATGGGTCAACGTCCGAAACTAGGAGCCACATTTGCGCGCAAATGGTTAATGGACGGTTTCTTTCGGGCTGATATCAAGGCTTCTTTGTGTCGGTGATGCGCTCTGTGCGCCGCAGATCGGATGGCTGCAAGGCAGTCACGGCGGCCTCACCGTCATGTGCTACGATGCGCGCAGACGTGTTTATGAAACTCTATCGCAACGGCGTACGTATCCACTTGAAACGCGGAGGTTTCATGATGGCAGCGGCGATCAACAGCACCACCCCGGAAACGGACATCTCGCAGGCACTCATAATCCGCCGCCACGGACTTGCCACGCGGCTGACCCATTGGCTGTGGGCACTGGCATTGTTCTTCCTGCTCCTGAGTGGCCTGCAGATCTTCAACGCCCACCCGACGCTTTATCTTGGGCAGCAATCGGGCTTTGCCTTCGACAACGGCGTGCTGTCCATCAGCGCCGCCCGGACGCAAGATGGAGAGGTCAGGGGCGTGACGACGCTGCTCGGCCGGGGGGTCGACACGACGGGTGTTCTCGGGGTCAGCGGCGCCGCAGACCGGCGTGACTACAGGGCATTTCCAGCCTGGCTAACGGTGCCTTCTTATCAAGACCTGGCGACGGGCCGGGTGATACATTTCTTCTTCGCGTGGCTTTTTGCGACCGTCTTTCTTGTCTGGTTGGTTGCGAGCCTGATCAACGGGCACCTGTGGCGCGACATCCTGCCATCGGCCTCCGATATCAGCGGCCTGCCACGAAGTTTCGTCAACCACGTGCGGTTCCGATTCGATCACGGCCGCAGCTACAATGGCTTGCAGAAACTCTCCTATGCCGCTGTTTTGCTCGTCTTTTTTCCGTTGATGATCCTGACGGGGCTGACGATGTCGCCGGGCATGGACGCGGCCTGGCCATGGTTGATCGACGTCTTTGCCGGTCGACAGACGGCACGCACGATCCACTTCGTCGTCATGCTTTTGCTCGTGGGCTTCTTCGCCATACACATCTTCATGGTTTTTGCCGCCGGGCCGATCAACGAATTGCGCTCGATGATAACAGGGCGTTACCGCATCGATAGCGAGGCGCAGCGCAAGGAGGCAGGGCAATGACGCGGCTTCTGATCAATCGCAGGCGCTTTTTGACCGCCGCCGGCATTGCCGCCTCGACGTTGCCTCTTGCAGGTTGTGATGCATTCGATGGAATCCTGCAAAACAGAAGCCCGGTCCGTGATGTCCTGGCATCGGCGAACAGCCTGACTTATCGGGTACAGCGGCTATTGATGGACGCGGACCGGCTGGCGCCTGAGTTCGCCGAAAGCGAAATCCGCCAGGGACAACGGCCGAACGGCTCGACCGATCCGACCGACCCGGAGTATATCGCCCTCCAGCAGGATTTTTCCGGATACCGCCTCGGCGTCACCGGTTTGGTCGAAAAGCCGCTCAGCCTGACATTGGCCGAATTGCGCAACATGCCGTCGCGGACACAGATCACCCGCCACGACTGTGTCGAGGGCTGGAGTTGCATCGCCAAATGGTCGGGCGTTCCGCTAGCCAAGGTACTTGATGAAGCCAAGATCAGACCGGAAGCGCGTTATGTCGTCTTCCATTGCTTCGATCGCATGGGTCTCGGGCTTTCCGGACCGACGGCCTACTACGAATCGATCGACCTCATCGATGCGCGCCATCCGCAGACGATCCTTGCCTATGGATTGAACGGACGGTCACTTCCGGTCGCCAATGGCGCGCCGCTTCGAGTGCGCATCGAGCGGCAGCTCGGCTACAAGATGGCGAAGTACATCAGTGCCATCGAGGTCGTTGCGGATCTTTCGACGTTCGGTCGTGGACGCGGCGGCTTCTGGGAAGACTTGGGCTATGAGTGGTATGCGGGCATCTAGTTCTACAGGCCGCGCGTCTTTTCAGACGCGCAAAGGTCGCTGAAGCACTTTGAATTTCTGCATGTTTTCATCCTTAAGTCGGGTAGGTTTTAGGAAACATGCAGTCGTTTCTAGACGTCGCCGTTCTGACTAGCCGCGCGACCGGCACCGGGCGCGAGGTCCGAAAGAAAGTCGCCGATCCCGGGACGTTTCAGTGCTCTGAAAGGCATCGGTCGGCAAAGGTCCATGGCAGCGATGCCGATGCGGGCGGCCATCAGTCCATTGATTACGCCTTCGCCGAGCCGGGCCGAGAGTTTTGACGCCAAGCCGTGGCCAAGCACCTGCTGGATGAGGCTGTCACCGGCGGCGATCGAGCCGGTGACAGCGAGATGGGCGATAACGTCGCGCATCAGCCTGATCATGCCGAGCGTACCGGGGCGGCCGCCATAAAGCTCGGCCATCGCGCGGATCATGCGAGCGGATTCATAAAGCACATAGCCGAGATCGACGAGCGCGCGGGGGCTGACGGCGGTGACGATCGACACGCGCTTGGAAGCGGCGAGAATGATGCGCCGGGCCTCGCGATCGAGCGGCGTCAACAATTCGCGCTCCGTCAGGTCAAGCAGATGCGGGCCATCGATGATTTCGCCTTCGGTTTCCTTAAGGCGCGTACGACCGCGTGCCGTGCGCGGATTGGTGGCGAGAAGATGGACGAGTTTTTCCGAAGCGGACCGTGCCAGCTTGGTATTGCCGGAAGCGGCGGCATTCTCCGTTTCCGTCTTCAAGCTCTGGACGGCAGTCAGTTGCATCATGCCTGAAAGCTCGCGGCCAATGACTACCAGCAGTGCCAGGAGCCCGATGGCAACGATACCCATTGCGGCATAGCCGAGCCAGTCGGCGCGGGAAAACAGGTCGCGGATGAGGCGGTCGACCCAAAGACCCGTCGCCAGCGAGAGGAGAATGCCGAATGCCCCCATGGCGATCTTGCCGACGGACAGGCGACGCCTGCGCGGGTTTGCCTCCGGCAAAGCGAGGCTTTCGACGCCAAGCGTCGTTTCCCGGAAGGGATCCTCCGTGTCGGGGGTCATCACCACCTTGTCGTCGAAGCTCGCCGGGGCGCGGCGGGGGCGGTCGCTTTCCGCCGGCTTCTGCTCCGGATCCGGGTTCACCGAAAAAGCACCGGGCTTTCGGCCACGGCTGTTGAAATCGTCACTCATGCCAACCGGTCTCCGAACAGGAACTGCATCGCCCGATCGAGCCGGATATGCGGCACCGACAGCTTCAATCCGCCGCCCGTCTCTTCAAGATGCGGCGGCCGGAAGCGCACGAAACTGAGCTCGGGCATCGGGTGCACGTCGCCGAATTTTTTCGCCGACGCATCGGCATCAAGCGCCCTAAAAAAAACTTCAGGATCATCCGGCAAGTCACCGGGAAATATCGCTGTTTTCCCTTCACCGTCGAAGGTCTCGCCGTTGATCTTCTCGCCAGCGATCGGTGTTCCGACGATAACCGGAAGCGTATGCCCTCCATGGTCGACCGTGGCCTCGCGTGTCGCCCGGACCGAGGCGATCGCCATGACCTCGAGCCCCGCACCGCTCATGCCGATGCGGGCGGCTGCCCGGCTGACGAGACGCGCCGTGATGCGCTCCAACCGATCGTGGCTTTCGTGGTGCAGATGGTCCGCCTTCGTCGCGGCGATCAGCACCTTGTCGATCCGTCGGGTCAGGAAAGACGAGAGCCAGCTGTTCGTGCCGGGACGGAAGCAGGCGAGCACGTCGGCCAGCGCCTGCTCCAGATCGAGCAGCGCTTCCGGCCCGCCATTGATCGCCTGTAGCGCATCCACCAACACGATCTGACGGTCGAGCCGAGCAAAATGCTCGCGGAAGAACGGGCCGACGACGTGCTTCTTGTAGGCTTCGTAGCGGCGCTCCATCATCGCCCAGAGCGAACCTTTCGGCGCACGGCCCTCGGGCAGGTCGGGCAGTGGCGAGAAGGTCAGGGCAGGTGAGCCCTCGAGATCGCCCGGCATCAGGAAGCGACCGGGCGGCAGGGTCGAGGGCGAGCTCGCGTCCGCCTTGCAGGCTTTGAGGTAGGCGGTGAAGCTTTCGGCGAGCCGGCGCGCGCTGCTTTCATCGGCGATCGCCGTTGGTCCCGCAGATGAGGCAAGCGTCAGCCAATCCGCCGACCGGTTGGCGCGGCCCGGAGCACGGGCGCGGGCAACCGAATTGTCGCTGAACTGCTTGAAATCCTGTGCGAGTAGCGGCAGATCAAGTAACCATTCACCGGGATAATCGACGATATCGAGCGACAGCCGGCCGGCCGAGAACAGCCTGTTCCAGCCGCTGGCGCTCTCGAAATCGAGGGTAATGCGAAGCTGCGAGATCGCGCGGGTCGAATCCGGCCAGATACGATCGCGCACCAGGGCGGCAATGTGATCCTCGTACTGAAAGCGCGGCACGGCGTCGTCCGGCTGGGGTTCAAGCCTTATCTTCGAGACGCGGCCGGAGCGCACCGGCTCGAACACCGGCAGCCGTCCGCCGTTGAGGAGATTGTGGACCAGCGACGAGATGAAGACGGTCTTTCCGGCTCTCGAAAGCCCGGTGACGCCCAGCCGGATAGAGGGATTGACGAGGCCCGATGCACGATCGGTGAGATTGTCGAATGCAATCAGGGCGTCGTCTTTGAAGCTGGTCAGATTTGGCGCCAAGTCGTGCTATCCCTCGCGGACCTTGCCGCTTTCGTTCATGCGAATGTCTGCCAGACGTGCGGCAGGTCCTGTTTGCCTTGGCGATATAGGAAATATTTCCCGCACCGCAACAATGGCATGTCATTTCGGTTCCCTGGTTGGCAGGATCAGCGACACCAGCGTGGCCGTTGCGGCGCCGCCTGGGCCTCCCTGTAAGTCAAGGATCGCAAGGGCTGCCGGCGGATAACCATGCGGAAGGGCGTCGGTCGCCGCCTCGTTCCCGGCAAAGCGGCGGAAGAGTTCGTCAATCATCGGATTGTGTCCGACGATCATCAACGAATTCAGATGCCTGTTTGCATCGATGATATCGGTATAGACGCTTGCCGGGCCGGTATAGAGCGCATCGACATAGCGGATCTGGATGTCTTCGCTGACGGATCGGAAGAAGGGTTCCGCGGTCTGGCGACAGCGGACCGCCGTCGAGCACAAGATCAGCTCCGGCCGGATGCCGCGATCGGCAGCCATCTGCGCGATCAGTTCCGCCTCGGCATATCCTACGTCGTCGAGCGCGCGATCGAAATCACGTTGACCGGGCAAGGCCCAACCGGAGCGGGCATGACGCAGAAGGAAGAGACGGAAGGGCCTGGCGGCACTGTCTTGCATATATTGAATTCCGGTAGCTGCCGGCCGCGGGTCGCGACGGGATAAAGTATCGCCGGATCGGGGTCTTGCGCGTCTCGCGGCGGATCACCACCTTTTCCCGTCGATGATGCAAAGATCAAGCTGTGAACCGCTTTTTTCAGGGGATTGCCCGGTTGCCGCCGGGCGCACCAATCCCGGCAAAAGGGCGGCGTCGCGCTGGCGGCAGAACATCCAAGTTACGACCGGTCTTCTTGGCGCCGGGTAGGTGATCATCTCTACGACTAAGATCTCATCTGTAATTTTGATGAAATATTCGCCAGTTAGCCTGAATTGCAAGCATTGTTAAAATACGGTTGAGTGTCTAATCCGAGGCTTGAATCGCGGCTTCCATGGGGCTATACACCGCCGCAATGAGATGTTCTTCAGGAGAATCGCGTTGAGTGAGAAGATCGATCTTAGTACCTTTGTCCTCTCGGAGGACGAGGAATTCATGAATGCCACCCACCGGGCCTATTTCCGGGCCAAGCTGAATGCTTGGAGAAACGACATCCTTCGCGAGGCACGCGAGACACTGGATCACTTGGCCGAGGAGAGCGCCAATCATCCCGATCTCGCCGACAGGGCCTCTTCCGAAACAGACCGGGCGATTGAACTGAGAGCCCGCGACCGTCAGCGGAAGTTGATCTCGAAAATCGATGCGGCGCTACAGCGGCTCGATGAAGGGACCTACGGCTATTGCGAGGAAACGGGAGAGCCGATCGGCTTGAAGCGTCTGGACGCCCGACCGATCGCAACGCTCTCGATCGAGGCGCAGGAGCGCCACGAGCGTCGGGAAAAGGTCTATAGGGACGAATAAGGGTCCGATTTCCGGATCAGTCTTGAGAAAAAGGCGCGGGTTGACCGCGCCTTTTTCTTTTTGCTGAATGTTTGTTCCGTGGTGAAATGACGCCGAATGTGTCAAGGCTTACGGCCGGCGGAGATGTCGGCGAGCATGCGGTTCATCTCTTCCTCGATCGTCGGCTCCTTGCGGACATCGTCGATCGGTGCGCCGAGCATCGGCTCATGGCGGGCGGCAGCGGCCACAGGCGCGCGATTTTCCGGACGTGCGGCCGCCGCAGCCGGCGTCAGCCGCTGCAGGTCACCGCTGATTTCGGCGTCGAGGATACGTTCGAAGTCCGAAAGCGCGCTTTGGGCAACGGGCTGCGATTGGGCAACGGCTGCAGGACGCTGTTCCTGCACTGGCGGCTGGGTCGGCAGCACGCGGCTGCGGGCGGCATCGAAGATGCCCTCGACCTTCTCGGCCGTATTGACAGGGGCAACGATCTCGGGCGCCTGTGGCGCAACCCTTTCGACCGGACGCGGCTCAATGGCCATCACGGGGGCCATCACAGGAGCCGGGCGCTGTTCGACAATCGGGCGAACCGCCGGGGCCGGCTCGACACGCGCAACCGGCTGCTCCTGCGGTATCGCCGCCGGACGCACTGGCGCGGCGACGGCCATCTCCGGCTGTACGACAGGGCGCAACTGCACCGGCGCTGCTGCCCTTGTCTCTGTTCCATTGCCGCTGGCAACCGGCTGCTCGATCGGCTTGCGCTCGATGACTGCCGGACCGTCGTTCGCTGAGGCGCTCTCATCGATCGGTGCAATCCGGCTTTCGATGACGATATCCGTAGGTCCGCCGATCATGATCAGGTGTTCGACGTCGTCGCGACGCACGAGCACCAGGCGACGGCGTGTGTCGACAGCGGCCGCATCGAGCACAGCGAGGCGAGGCTGCCTGTTCTTGCCGCCGCGAATGAAGGGCGACGACGGCCTGTTGCGCATGATCCAGAGCACGGCCACGAGGCACAGAAGCCCGATCGCAACGGCGCCGGCGGCGATAATGAATCGGCTACCGTTGTCTCCGACGATCGTTTCCATCATAGGCTGAACTCCTTAAAGCCTTTCGAGTGGCAGTATTTGACGGCTTTTTTCGGGCTTGGACAAGCACTTCGCCGACATTCCCTGTGAATTGACCGCTGCGCTTCCGCACAGGTGCTTTTTGCTGTTATCTCTGATCGTTAAAGATGATTCCTATCCGAATGATCGAGGGCGTGTCGGGATTGGCCGATTTCACCTGGCGGATTGCGCGGATGCCGGCCGGAGCGCCGGACCGTATCGGCTATGTGCCGGGCGGTATTGGCGGCAGATGAGGACCCGATGACGAAAATGCGGCAGTCAGGTGACTACCAGATGCCGGTTGTTGACCGTGGCGTCAGGCCGGGAACCGTCATGCGGATCGTCCTGCTTGCGATCGTTCTGACCGTCTCTGCGATCGCCTTCGTGATCTTCAAGAACGAGTTGGACAACGAGATCGTGCTCGGCATCCTTGGCGTTCTTGCCATGGTCGGCATCTTCTTCCTCGTCTCGTCGGTCATCGGCTTCATCGAGGTGATGCCGCAATCGCGGCCGGACGAACTGGCGCGCGCCTTTCTCGACGCCCATGAAGACGGCACGATCGTCACCGACCGCAAGGGCCGCATCATTTACGCCAACGCCGCCTACGGCGCGCTGACCGGCGCGAAGAATTCTGCCGGCATCCAGTCGCTCGAAACGATCCTGTCGCGAAACCGCGAGGCGACCGAAGCGATCTACCGCCTCACCAACGGTCTGCACGAAGGCAAGCAGGGGCACGAGGAGTTTCGGCTGTTGAAGCCGCTGGCGACCGGTGCTGCGTCCAGCGGCTCTGGTGCCCACTGGTTTCGCTTGAAGGCCCGGGTGTTGCCGCTCGAAGATAGTGACCGCAACCCGCTCTATCTCTGGCAGATTGCCGACATCACCGCCGAACGTGACGACCAGGAGCGGTTCTTCAAGGAACTGCAGAACGCCATCGATTATCTCGACCATGCTCCGGCCGGCTTCTTCTCCGCCGGGCGCAAGGGCGAGATCTTCTACATCAACGCTACCCTTGCGGATTGGCTGGGCATCGACCTGACAAAATTCCAGCCGGGCTCCATGAGCATCGGCGATCTTGTCGCCGGCGAGGGGTTGACGCTGGTGCAATCGGTGCAGGCGGAGCCAGGCCTGAAGAAGACCAAGGTGCTGGATCTCGATCTGCGCAAGTCCAACGGCCAGAGCCTGCCGGTGCGCATGGTGCACCGCGTGTCGTCGGCACGCGATGGCGCGCCCGGCGAAAGCCGGACCATCGTCATGTCGCGCGACGGCGGCGAGGACGAGGATCAGTCGGCGTCGAGCGCTGCGATGCGCTTCACCCGCTTCTTCAACAATACGCCGATGGCCATCGCCTCGGTCGACGGCAACGGTCGCATCCTTCGCACCAATGCGCCGTTCCTCAAGCTGTTTTCCGGCCTTGTCTCCCAGGACGATGTCGAGCGTGGCGCGCTGATCGAAACGGTGGTGCATCCGACGGAAAAGGGCCGTCTGCATGAGGCGCTTGCCGCCGCCAAGGATCGCCAGGGCGATATCGCGCCGATCGACGCCTTGCACCCGGCCGATGGCGAGCGGCATTTCCGCTTCTATATCAATGCCGTCATCGACCAGAGCGATCAGGCTCCGGAAGAGGCAGCGATCATCTACGCGCTGGAGATTACCGAGCAGAAGGCGCTCGAAAACCAGATGGCGCAGACGCAGAAGATGAATGCGGTCGGCACGCTTGCGGGCGGCATCGCGCACGATTTCAACAACGTGCTGACGGCGATCCTGCTGTCCTCCGACCACCTGCTTTTGTCGGCGCGACCGGCCGATGCGAGCTTTGCCGATCTGATGGAGATCAAGCGCAACGCCAATCGTGCGGCGGTGCTCGTCAGGCAGTTGCTCGCCTTCTCGCGCAAGCAGACCATGCGGCCGACAGTGCTGAGCATGACCGACGTGATCGGCGACCTGCGCATGCTCGTCGATCGCATGACCGGGACCAACGTCAAGGTCGAAGTCGACTACGGGCGCGATCTCTGGCCGGTGCGCACGGATCTCGGCCAGTTCGAGCAGGTGCTGCTCAACCTTGCCGTCAATGCGCGCGATGCCATGCCGTCAGGCGGCATCATCACGCTTCGCACGCGCAATCTGCCGGCAACGGAAATCGCGGCCATTGGCCGGCGCGAACTGCCGGAGGAAGATTTCGTCATGGTGGAGGTTTCCGACCAGGGAACCGGTATTCCGCCAGAAATTCTCGACAAGATCTTCGAGCCCTTCTTCACCACCAAGGAAGTCGGCAAGGGCACGGGCCTTGGTCTTTCGATGGTCTACGGCATCGTCAAGCAATCCGGCGGCTACATCTATCCGGAATCCGAAGTCGGCAAGGGAACCACCTTCCGCATCCTGCTGCCGCGCCATATCGACATTCCGGAAGCCGCGGGTGAACCGACGCAGGGCGCATCCAATGGGGCGGTGACGCTGCCGCCGGCTGAAGCTGTCGCCAAGCCAGTCGCCAAGACCGAGGAACCGACCGATCTCACCGGTGATTCAGCCGTCGTCCTCCTGGTAGAGGACGAAGAAGCGGTCCGCCGCGGCGGCAAGCGCATGCTCGAGACCCGCGGCTATACCGTGCACGAGGCAGGCTCTGGCGTCGAAGCACTCGAGATCATGGAGGAGCTCGATGGCGCCGTCGATATCGTCGTTTCGGACGTGGTGATGCCGGAAATGGACGGGCCGACACTCTTGACGGAGCTGCGCAAGAAGTACCCGGACCTGAAGTTCATCTTCGTCTCGGGTTACGCGGAAGATGCCTTCGCCCGCAATCTTCCTGCCGACGCCAAATTCGGCTTCCTTCCGAAACCGTTCTCGCTGAAGCAACTGGCCGTGGCCGTGCGCGAGATGCTGGACTCCTGAGGCGTGCGCGAAACTGCGCAGTGCATTGAGCGAATCTGAGAAATCGCGGCGCGCATTTCGGCGCTCGCCAAGAATTGCAGTCCAACAAAAAGCCCGACGCTTTCGCGCCGGGCTTTTCTCTTATGATCTTAATGTCAGTCGACTACTTCGCGGTCAGCGCCACAGCGATTTCGCCGGCGAGGCGGGCATTGTTCTCGACCAGCGCTATGTTGGTTTCGAGGCTGCGGCCCTCGGTCATGTGGAAGAGGTTGTCGAGCAGGTACGGGGTGACCTCCTTGCCGGAAATCTCATCGCGTTCGGCGTTGTCGAGCGCGCGGCCGATGTAGATTTCCATCTCCTCGCGCGCGATCTCGCTTTCGGCCGGAACCGGGTTCGCGATCAGCATGCCGCCATCGACGCCGAGCAGTTCGCGCATGTTCTGGAAGTTGGCGATTGCCGCTGGGCTGTTGAGCATCAGCGGGCTCTTGAGGCCCGAATCGCGCGACCAGAAGGCCGGGAACACGTCGCTGTCATAGGTCACAACAGGCACGCCGCGGGTTTCGAGGACCTCGAGCGTCTTCGGAATGTCGAGGATGGCTTTCGCGCCGGCGCAAACGACGATGACGGCCGTGCGTGCCAGTTCGTCGAGGTCGGCGGAGATGTCGAAGCTCAGCTCGGCGCCGCGGTGCACGCCGCCGATGCCGCCGGTCGCAAAGACGCGGATGCCGGCGCGGGCAGCGGCGATCATGGTGGCGGCAACGGTCGTCGCGCCGGTGCGGCGCTCGGCGATGGCAAAGGCGAGATCGGCGCGCGATACCTTCATCGCGCCTTCGGTCTTGGCCAGCTCTTCCAGCTTCGCATCGTCAAGGCCGATATGCAGAACGCCGTGAATGACGGCGATCGTCGCCGGAACGGCACCCTGGTCGCGGATGATCGCTTCGACGCTGCGGGCCATGTTGAGGTTGCCCGGATAGGGCATGCCATGGGTGATGATCGTCGATTCCAGTGCCACGATCGGCGCGCCGCGTGCCTTGGCGGCTGCAACCTCGTCGGAATATTCCATCGGCAGGAAGGGGGAAGCGGGTTTGGTCATGGTTTTTCCTTGGGAGTTCGGCTGGCGGCGTTCATGCCAGCATTTGAGGTGCCGGCACAAGGGCCAGTGCCTGTTCGAGGTTGGCCTGCGACATTTGTTCCGAGGCGGCCAAGGGAGAGCGAAGCGTAATGCCGGCGGCGGCAATGCCGCGCCGCAGGCATTCCGACAGATCATGGCCGGCAAGACGGGCGGTGAGGAAGCCTGATGCCAGGGCATCGCCGGCGCCGGTAACATCGGCGAGCTCCGGCAGGGCCGGCGGCGTCGCGACGCAGACGGTTTCGCGATCGAAGGCGACGACCGCTCTGCCGCCTCGGGTAACGACGCCGCCATTGAGCCCGGCGGCGCGCAAAAGCGGCGGCCAACCCTCAGCATCCGCCGCATCCTTGCCGGTGAGCGCCCGCGCCTCGGCCTCGTTCATGAACAGGAAGCTGAGCCTGACCAGGCTCGGCTGGAATCGGATCACCTTTGCCGGCGATACGGCGATACCGGCGACAATGCGCCCATCCGTCGACGCCGCCGCTACGAGGGCGGCGATGGTTTCTTCGGGCAGGTTCGCATCGGTCAGCACCAGCCGGCTGTCGGCGATGGCATCGCGCAATGCGCGCCGCTGCAACTGGCGCGGCGAGAACATCCGGTAGAGATCCATGTCGGCAAGGGCGATCACCAGGTTGCCGTCATTTTCAATGATCGCAGTGTAGCTCGGCGTCTGGCGGTCGAGAAAGGTGAGGGGATTGTCGATGACGCCGGCAGCCGCTGCGGCCGCCGTCACGATGTCGCCAGCAGCGTCACCACCGCGCGTGCTGATCATCCGGACGCTATGACCCAGTCGTGCCAGGTTGCGCGCAGCGTTGAAGCCGCCGCCACCTGCCTCTTCGAACCAGGTGCCGGGGTTGCTCGAACCGGGTGCGGTCGTGCCCGAGATGCGGCCGCGCCGATCGATATGAGCGCCGCCGAAGACGGCGATTTCGCCTTCCTTCATGAATGTTCCTCTGCTGTCTATCGGCCGAATCGGATCGGGAGGGTTCATCGTCTCAGGGTGCGCCTGGCGCTGCCAAAAAAATTACGCAGCAAAGCGTGAACATGAATCGAACACAATCCGAATAATTCCTATTTTTCAATGTCTTGTCCTGCTCTTGCAAAAACGGAACAAAACATGTACAAAAACTCGTGCGGCGGCTTCATTGCCTCGGTAGCTTCAATAACCTAAAGGTGGACCAAATGGCACAAAACTCTTTGCGGCTCGTAGAGGACAAATCGGTGGATAAAAGCAAGGCACTTGAAGCGGCACTTTCCCAGATCGAACGGTCGTTCGGCAAGGGATCGATCATGAAGCTCGGTGGGAAGGACAGCATCATCGAGATCGAGACGGTTTCGACCGGCTCTCTCAGCCTGGACATCGCACTCGGCATTGGTGGCTTGCCGAAGGGCCGCATCGTCGAAATCTATGGTCCGGAAAGCTCGGGCAAGACGACGCTGGCGCTGCAGACCATCGCAGAAGCACAGAAGAAGGGCGGCATCTGCGCCTTCGTCGACGCCGAACACGCACTCGACCCGGTTTATGCGCGCAAGCTGGGCGTCGATCTCGAAAACCTGCTGATCTCGCAGCCCGATACCGGCGAACAGGCGCTCGAAATCACCGATACGCTGGTACGCTCCGGGGCGATCGACGTTCTCGTCATCGACTCCGTCGCAGCGCTCGTGCCGCGCGCCGAAATCGAAGGCGAAATGGGCGACAGCCTGCCGGGCATGCAGGCCCGTCTGATGAGCCAGGCGCTGCGCAAGTTGACCGCCTCGATCTCGAAGTCGAACTGCATGGTGGTCTTCATCAACCAGATCCGCATGAAGATCGGCGTCATGTTCGGTTCGCCGGAAACGACGACGGGCGGCAATGCGCTGAAGTTCTACGCCTCCGTTCGCCTCGACATCCGCCGTATCGGTTCCGTCAAGGAGCGCGAAGAAGTCGTCGGCAACCAGACGCGCGTCAAGGTCGTCAAGAACAAGATGGCGCCTCCCTTCAAGCAGGTCGAATTCGACATCATGTATGGCGAAGGCGTCTCGAAGACCGGCGAACTCGTCGATCTCGGCGTCAAGGCTGGTATCGTCGAGAAGTCCGGTGCCTGGTTCTCCTATAACAGCCAGCGCCTCGGCCAGGGTCGCGAGAACGCCAAGTCGTTCCTCAGGGACAATCCGGACCTGTCGCGCGAGATCGAGACGGCTCTGCGTCAGAACGCCGGCCTGATCGCCGACCGGTTCCTCGAGAATGGTGGTCCGGAACCCGACGACGGCGACGACGCTGCCGAAGCATAAGCAGCGAGCCGAGCTTCAAGCTTTCAAAACCGGTCGCCTTCATCGGCGGCCGGTTTTTTGCTGCCGTCTGGACAGCATGATACGCGAACGATAAAAGCCTGTGGTTCCGGCGACCGAGGGCGTTGGAGGGCGCAGCCGTCAGCGATGGCCGCGGGGTCGAAGGATAACGGCGAGTGGCGCGGCAGATGCCGGGGCCTGGGCCTGAATTGGTGCACAGATAGGACGCAAGATGAGCGGCGTGAATGAAATCCGGTCGACGTTTCTCGACTATTTCCGCAGGAATGGTCATGAGGTGGTGTCGTCGAGCCCGTTGGTACCGCGCAACGACCCGACGCTGATGTTCACCAATGCCGGCATGGTCCAGTTCAAGAACGTCTTCACCGGGCTTGAGCAGCGTCCCTATTCGACGGCCGTGACGGCGCAGAAATGCGTGCGCGCCGGCGGCAAGCACAACGACCTCGACAATGTCGGCTACACCGCGCGCCACCACACCTTCTTCGAGATGCTCGGCAATTTCTCCTTTGGCGATTACTTCAAGGAAAACGCTATCGAGCTTGCCTGGAACCTGATCACCAGGGAATATGGCCTCGACGCCAAGCGCCTGCTGGTCACGGTCTATCACACCGACGACGAAGCCTTTGGCCTTTGGAAAAAGATCGCCGGCCTTTCCGACGACCGCATCATCCGCATCCCGACCAGCGACAATTTCTGGGCCATGGGCGATACCGGCCCTTGCGGTCCTTGCTCGGAAATCTTTTACGACCACGGCGACAAGATCTGGGGCGGGCCTCCTGGTTCTGCCGATGAGGACGGCGACCGCTTCATCGAGATCTGGAACCTCGTCTTCATGCAGTACGAGCAGATCACCAAGGAAGAGCGCGTCAACCTGCCGCGTCCGTCGATCGACACCGGCATGGGCCTCGAGCGCCTGGCAGCCGTGCTGCAGGGCCAGCACGACAACTACGAAATCGATCTCTTCCGCGCATTGATTGCCGCGTCTGAAGAAGCAACCGGCGTCAAGGCCGAAGGCGACCAGCGCGCCAGCCATCGCGTCATTGCCGACCACCTGCGTTCGTCCGCCTTCCTGATCGCCGATGGCGTGCTGCCGTCGAACGAGGGCCGTGGTTATGTGCTGCGCCGTATCATGCGCCGCGCCATGCGCCACGCGCAGCTGCTCGGTGCCCGCGATCCCTTGATGTGGAAGCTGCTGCCGGCGCTCGTCGGCCAGATGGGCCGCGCCTATCCGGAACTGATGCGCGCCGAGGCGCTGATCTCGGAGACGCTGAAGCTCGAGGAAACCCGCTTCCGCAAGACGCTGGAGCGTGGCTTGAACCTCCTGTCCGAAGCCTCGGCCGACCTTTCCGAAGGCGATCAGTTCAATGGCGAAACCGCCTTCAAGCTCTACGATACCTACGGCTTCCCCCTCGACCTGACCCAGGATGCGCTGCGCGCCAAGGGCATCAGCGTCGACACCGACGCCTTTACGACCGCCATGGAGCGGCAGAAGGCCGAAGCCCGCGCCAATTGGGCAGGCTCCGGCGAAGCGGCAACCGAAACCATCTGGTTCGAGCTGCGCGAAAAGCACGGCGCGACCGAGTTCCTCGGTTACGATACGGAAGTTGCCGAAGGCGTCGTCCAGGCGATCTTGCGCGATGGCGCTGTCGCTCAGTCGGCCACCAAGGGTGAAACCGTCCAGATCGTCCTCAACCAGACGCCGTTCTACGGCGAATCGGGTGGACAGATGGGCGATACGGGGACGATCACCACCGACGGCGGCAAGCTTGTTGTGACCGACACGCAGAAGCGCGGCGAGGGCCTGTTCGTTCATTTCGGCGTCGTTGCCGAAGGCACGATCAAGACCGGCGACGCGGCCCAGCTCGAAGTCGATCATGCCCGCCGTTCGCGCCTTCGCGCCAACCATTCGGCCACCCATCTGCTGCATGAGGCGCTTCGCGAGGTGCTCGGCACCCATGTGGCGCAGAAGGGCTCGCTGGTTGCGCCCGAGCGCCTGCGCTTCGACGTATCGCATCCGAAGCCGATGACGGCCGAGGAGCTGAAGATCGTCGAGGAGATGGCAAACGAGATCATCGTTCAGAATACGCCGGTCACCACGCGCCTGATGAGCGTCGACGATGCGATTGCCGAAGGCGCCATGGCGCTCTTTGGCGAGAAATACGGTGACGAAGTGCGGGTCGTGTCCATGGGGCAGGGCATTCACGGCTCCAAGGCCAACCGTGCCTATTCGGTCGAACTCTGCGGCGGCACCCACGTTTCGGCAACCGGCGACATCGGTCTGGTGCGCGTCGTTTCCGAAAGTGCCGTTGGCGCCGGCGTGCGCCGCGTCGAGGCGCTGACGGGCGAGGCAGCCCGTGCCTATCTCAACGAGCAGGACGAGCGGGTGAAGACGCTTGCCAACACGCTCAAGGTTCAGCCGGGCGACGTGCTCGGCCGCGTCGAGGCACTGCTCGACGAGCGCCGCAAGCTGGAGCGCGAACTGACGGAAGCCAAGAAGAAGCTGGCGCTCGGTGGCGGCGGTCAGGCCGGATCGACCGATGCCGCGCGCGACATCGCCGGCATGCGTTTCCTCGGCAAGGTCGTTTCCGGTGTCGAACCAAAGGATCTGAAGAGCCTGGCCGATGACGGCAAGAAGAGCCTCGGCTCCGGCGTCGTCGCCTTCGTCGGCGTTTCCGGCGATGGCAAGGCAAGCGCAGTCGTGGCTGTCACCGACGATCTGACTTCCAAGGTCAGCGCAGTCGATCTCGTGCGTATCGCCTCGGCCGCCCTTGGCGGCAAGGGCGGCGGCGGCCGCCCTGATATGGCGCAGGCCGGCGGCCCTGACGGCGAGAAGGCAGCCGACGCGATCGAGGCCGTTGCCGTTGCATTGGCCGGCTAAGGACACTGCATAATTCCTCAAATCGGATGCGATTGGAGGATAAAATTATGCAGCAAGTTTAAGGTGTTACAGTGCCATTTGCGCGTCATACTTGATGCGCGGCGCTGTAGGCGCAGAAACGTGAAATTGAAAAGGGCGCCGGTTTCGGGCGTCCTTTTTTGTGATTGCGATTGCCCCCTCTGCATGCTCGCCGCAAAACTCCGCAGGATTTGTCAAAGTCGTCTATGGTCTACCGATCCGTGAGCAAAGCGCGAAGGGCTAGACATGGACGAGCGGGCGACCTGGGCAAGCTACGAAAGACGGCTGCACAGGGTGAGCGACTACATTTACGGCCATCTCAACGAGGAGCTGGATCTCGACCGTCTCGCTGAAATCGCCTGCCTGTCGCCACACCACTGGCACCGAATCTACAGGGCCGTCCACGGCGAGACGTTGGCGGCAACGGTCAAGCGGCTACGGCTGCAGAAGGCCGCCGCCGATCTCGTGCAGTCCGATCTTCCTGTCGAAGCGATCGCGCAGCGCTCTGGCTACCCCAATATTCAATCCTTCAACCGCACCTTCAAGGCCGTCTATGGACTGCCGCCGGCGCGGTATCGGAGGGAGGGCAGCCACAAAACCTTCGAAACCGCTTCATCGGAAGGAATTGCGGATATGTATGAAGTCACCCTCAAGGAGATCGACGGCTTCGATCTCGTCGGCGTCGCCCACTCCGGCTCTTATATGGGCATCGGCAAGGCATTCGAGACGCTCTACGGCACACTGATTTCGCGCAATCTTTATCGTCCGGACATGGAGATGATCGGCATCTATCTGGATGATCCGGAACTGGTGCCGGCGGACAGGCTGCGCTCCTTTGCCTGCGTCACCGCCAAGGAGACCCTGCCTGCCGATGCACCGCTGACACCCCAGACGCTCGAGGGCGGACGCTATGCCGTTCTGCGCCACAAAGGCCCCTATGCGGACATGCCCTTGGCCTATCAATGGCTTTACGGCACGTGGCTGCCGCAATCCGGCCGCGAGGTGCGCGACAGCCTGATGTTCGAGAAGTATCTCAACAATCCGCGCGACGTGCCGCCGACCGAGCTCTTGAGCGAGATCTATCTGCCGCTGAAATGACCCGCTCGACTTCTCTCGTCATCCTCGGGCTTGCCCCGAGGATCCACCTGAGCCGTCGCCAACGCACAGATGTCCTTGGGCTCAAGAGGCTTGGCCTGGATGCTCGGGTCAAGCCCGAGCATGACAGAGGGAATGGGTCGCCAGAGGTTCTTGGAACTGCGGCTATCCAACCAAAAAGAAACCCGGCACAAGGCCGGGTTTCGCATTCGGGTCGATGGCGTGTGCCGATCAGGCAGCCATTGCCTTCTTCAGGTTCTCGTCGATCTTGTCGAGGAAGCCGGTGGTCGAGAGCCACGGCTGGTCGGGGCCGATCAGGAGCGCCAGGTCCTTGGTCATGAAGCCGGCTTCGACGGTATCGACGCAGACCTTTTCCAGTGTTTCGGAGAAGCGGGCGAGTTCGGCATTGCCGTCGAGCTTGGCACGATGGGCAAGGCCACGGGTCCAGGCGAAGATCGAAGCGATCGAGTTGGTCGAGGTCTCTTCGCCCTTCTCGTGCTGGCGGTAGTGACGGGTCACGGTGCCGTGGGCCGCTTCTGCTTCGACCGTCTTGCCGTCCGGCGTCATCAGAACCGAGGTCATCAGGCCGAGCGAGCCGAAGCCCTGAGCCACGATGTCGGACTGGACGTCGCCGTCGTAGTTCTTGCACGCCCAGACGTAGCCGCCGGACCACTTCAGCGCCGAAGCGACCATGTCGTCGATCAGGCGGTGTTCGTACCAGATCTTCAGTTCCTTGAACTTCTCGGCGAATTCTTCCTCGAAGACCTTCTGGAAGATGTCCTTGAAGCGGCCGTCATAGACCTTGAGGATGGTGTTCTTGGTCGAGAGGTAGACCGGAACCTTACGCTGGATGCCGTAGTTGAACGAAGCGCGGGCGAATTCGGTGATCGAATCGTCGAGGTTGTACATGCCCATGGCAACACCGGCCGACGGTGCGTCGAAGACGTCGTATTCGATTTCCTTGCCGTCTTCGCCGACGAACTTCATCGTCAGCTTGCCCTTGCCGGGGAACTTGAAGTCGGTGGCGCGGTACTGGTCGCCGAAGGCGTGACGGCCGACGATGATCGGCTTGGTCCAGCCCGGAACCAGACGAGGCACGTTCTTGCAGATGATCGGCTCGCGGAAGATGACTCCGCCGAGGATGTTGCGGATGGTGCCGTTCGGCGACTTCCACATCTTCTTGAGCTTGAATTCTTCGACGCGGGCTTCGTCCGGGGTGATCGTGGCGCACTTGACGCCGACGCCGTGCTTCTTGATGGCGTTGGCTGCATCGATCGTCACCTGGTCGTCGGTGGCGTCGCGGTTTTCCATGCCGAGGTCATAATACTCAAGATCGACGTCGAGGTAGGGATGGATCAGCTTGTCCTTGATGAACTGCCAGATGATGCGGGTCATCTCATCGCCGTCGAGTTCGACGACCGGATTGGCGACCTTGATCTTTGCCATGAATATGCCTCGTAGCTTAGCGGGACAACGGGAGCGATGTCCCTTCCTCTTTAGAAAAATCCAGAGCCCTATAGCATTGTGAAACGGCAAGGCAAAGCATGCTTGGCTGAAACTTTGGGTGGAGACTCGATCGACCGGCGGGCAGGGGCCGAGGATGGGTTTTGGACTGGTTTAAGCCGGCCTGCGCCTTGAAAAGATCGGAGGCAGCGTTAATCAAGAAGAAGCGGTGACGCGTCGATGGTCACCGTAGCAGGCAAAAGGCATCCGATGGAAATTCGCTCCCGCGTGCGCGACTGGCTTCTCGCCAATGATCCTGCCTTTTCCCGGCTGCGCCAGGCGACGCGCATCACCGCGACGATCGTTTCGTCGGTTTGCCTGCTGATGGCCTTCCACTATCTCGTGGCGCCATTGCCGCCGGCAGCCTACGGCCTTGCCGTTTCGCTCTCGATCGAAGGCGGCCTTGCCGTCCGCGACCGCACGCACGGCGAACAGCTCGTGACCCGTATAATCGCCGTCATCGTTGGCGTCTCGATGGTCGCGCTGGCCTCGGTGCTGGAGAGCCACCGCTACGTCTCCGATGTCGTTTTCCTGTCGATCATCTTCCTGGCGGTCTATTGTCGCTCCTTCGGGCCGAGATGGTTTGCCGTCGGCATGTTCGCCTTCATGTCCTATTTCATCGGAGCTTATCTGCGTCCGACGATTGACCAGTTGCCCGCACTGGTCTTCGGTGCAGCGGTTTCGGCCATGGTCGCCCACCTGGTCCGCACCGTGCTTCTGCCCGACCACCGCTATCGCGACCTCATGCGCGCTGCGGCCAGCGTCCAGCAGCGCGTCGACCAGATGCTGGAGGAGCTGGTCGATGTCGCACGCAAACCGACCCTGATCGAGACGGATCGCACCCGGCTGCACCGGAGGGAAGAGCGCCTCAAGGAGGCGGTGCTGATGGCGGAAAGTTTCATTCCGACCGAGAACCGACGCCCGGAACCCGAGCCCGGCCTTGCCTCGTCGGATGTGGTGATCAACCTTTTCGACCTGCATCTGGCGGCAGAAAGCGTCATCGTGCTGAGCCTTCAGGCCATGCCTCCGGTCGCATTGGTCGAAGCGATGCTTACGCGCAACTCCGCCGAGATCGAAGCGGAGACGGCGCGCATCGACCGCACGAACGAGCGGCTTGTCGAGACCGTCAAGGCGCTCTCGTGGCTGCGCAATGTTCGCCAGCGCCTCGCCCATAGCCTGGAAAAACTCGACGCGCATGATCTCGAGGATCCGGTGGAGCGAGCCGTTGCCCCGGCGTCCACGCGTCCAAAGCTGACAGTGTCTAATCCGGCGCTCAAAACGGCCATCCAGATCACGCTCGCCGCCGGCATCGCCATGGTGTTCGGGCTGATGCTGTCGCGCGACCGATGGTTCTGGGCGGTGCTGGCTGCCTTTCTCGTTTTTACCAACACCCGCTCGCGCGGCGATACGGCGGTCAAGGCGCTACAGCGCTCGGCCGGTACGCTATTTGGCATCGTGGTCGGCATCGTCGCCGGCACGCTGGTTGCCGGAAACATCTATTTGGTGCTGCCGCTGAGTGCGCTCTGCATCTTTCTCGCGTTCTATTTCCTCGCAGTTTCCTATGCGTCGATGACCTTCTTCGTCTCTATCGTGCTGTCGCTGCTCTACAGCCTGATGGGCGTGCTGACCCCACAGCTGCTGCAGCTGCGGCTGGAGGAAACCCTGATCGGCTCCATCGCCGGTACTGTGGTTGCCTTCGTGGTTTTCCCGACCCGTACGCGAACATCGCTTGATCTCGCGATCAAGGCCTGGTGTGGCGAACTGACAGGACTGCTGCAAGCGGCGAAGGAGGGCGCCTCCGGCATGGCGCTGATTGCGCGGTCGCAGTCCGTCGACCGCGCCTACCGCGAGCTTGCCGCGGCGGCCAAGCCCCTTGGCGTTTCCTGGCAGCTTGTCACGCGCCCCGGCCACGTCAGGCAGACGCTGGCGATCTTCATGGGGTGCACCTATTGGGCGCGCGTGTTTGCCCGTCGCGTTGCCGACGAGGCCGACGCCGTCGGCTCCACGTTCCACACCGACATCGACGAAAATCTGACATTGGTTCGCTCGATCGCGGAGAAAGGGGCCGGCTATTTCTACGACGGCGGCCGCGTCGCCGGGCCAGTCAGCCGACATCTGCCGATATCGAAGGACGATGCGGAACTGGGGCTGGAGATGATCGGCATCTCCCTCAGCCGTCTGCATCCGGCAACACCGTGATGCCCGCAGTCCTCAGCATGTCGGCCGGACTTTAATTTTCCGGTCTTTTGTGCGAGGGAAGCGCCGAACAGAAGGCGAAGGCGAAAGACATGGCAGGCACCAACAGCGAACGAGAACTCCTGACCGAAGGACCGGCGATCATTCTCGCCTATCCGCAGCTCGGCGAGAATATCGGCATGGTTGCCCGCGCCATGGCCAATTTCGGCCTGTCTGAACTGCGCCTCGTCAACCCGCGCGATGGCTGGCCGAACGAAAAGGCGCAGTCTGCCGCCAGCCGCGCCGACCACGTCATCGAAGGCGCCAAGCTCTACGACACGCTGGAAGAGGCGATCGCCGACCTCAACTTCGTCTATGCGACAACGGCGCGCGACCGTTACGGCTACAAGCCGGTTCGCTCGCCGATAGTGGCGGCGCGCACGCTGAGACAGCGCTTCGTAGCCGGCGAGGCGACCGGCATCATCTTCGGCCGCGAGCGCACCGGATTGACGAACGAGGAAGTGGCGCTTGCCGACGAGATTGTGACGTTCCCCGTCAATCCGGCTTTCGCTTCGCTCAATCTCGCCCAGGCGGTGCTGCTAATGTCCTACGAGTGGCTGAAGACGGGCATGGAAAGCGAAGACCAGACGTCGTTCCAGGCACTGGAGCAGCGTCCGGCGAAGAAAGACGATCTGCAGGGCCTGTTCGATCACCTCGAGGATGCGCTGGAAGCGCGCAACTATTTCCGCTCCGCCGACAAAAAGCCGAAATTGGTCGAAAATCTGCGCACAGTTCTGACCAGACCAGCCTTTACCGAAACGGAAATCCGGGTGCTGCGCGGCGTGATTTCGTCGCTCGATCGGTTTTCGCGTGAACATCCCCGAGGTTCCGGCGCTCCCGTTGATCACAGCAGGGCCGAGCACAACAAGAAAGTATCAGACAGCGGTGACAGCGACTGAACTGAAACCCATTCTCGTCTTCGACAGCGGCATCGGCGGGCTCACGGTGCTGCGCGAGGCGAGGGTGCTGATGCCGGAGCGGCATTTCATCTATATCGCCGACGATGCCGGCTTCCCCTATGGCGGCTGGGAGGAAGAGGCCTTGCGCGCCCATGTCATCGCGCTCTTTGGCCGGCTGCTGGCCGAGCACGATCCCGAAATCTGCGTGATTGCCTGCAACACCGCATTCACCCTCGTCGGTGCCGATCTGCGCGCCGCCTTTCCGCAGATGACCTTCGTTGGCACCGTGCCGGCGATCAAGCCCGCGGCCGAGCGCACGCGCTCGGGGCTGGTTTCCGTGCTTGCGACACCAGGCACGGTCAAGCGCGCCTATACGCGCGACCTCATCCAGTCCTTCGCCAGCCAATGCCATGTCCGCCTGGTCGGATCGGAGAACCTCGCCAAGATGGCCGAGGCCTATATTCGCGGCGAAAAGCTCGATGATGCGGAGGTATTGGCCGAGATCACCCCGTGCTTCATCGAGATGGATGGCCGCAAGACCGATATCGTCGTTCTCGCCTGCACGCATTATCCCTTTCTGGCCAATCTGTTCCGCAAGCTGGCGCCCTGGCCGGTCGACTGGTTGGATCCAGCCGAGGCCATCGCCCGGCGGGCCCGCTCGCTCGTGCCGCTGCCCGACGGCTTTGAGCCGTTGAACGGCGAGGACCCGGCGATCTTCACTTCGGGAAATCCCGATTTTTCCACACGCCGGCTGATGCAGGGCTTCGGCCTGACCGTCATGTCGAACGTCACTACCCCCGAACAGACGGCCGCCAGCGAAACGATCGGCTAGAAGAAGATCGCCAGCAGGACGCCAATCGACGCGGCGAGCGCAATCGCAATCAGGAAGTTCGCGCGGCCTGATTGCGCGGATTCCTTTTTCGAGACGATGCGTTGACCATCCTCGTAGTTCATCTGGAAGTGGTTTTCGGTCTCGTTCTGATCCATTCGTGGCCCGGAAATCCCGGTCGCTCAAAGACGTATGGGCCGGGGCAGGCGCTTGTTAAAGATGTATCAATAGGTTTATTCAACGTTTCCGCGCAAACAACCGGGTGAACTGGCCGATCTTTCCATGGTCCACAACGCGGTATTCCCTGTGGGTTTTCTGCAGCGGTTGCATGACCGCCGGCAAAACCGTGCTAGGTGTCGCTCGTTTGGCGAACTCAGCATGGTCGCGAATCAATCCAAAATGAAGAGGTGGAAATGAAGGTCGGCATCGACATGGGAGCGACGTCCGAAGGGACCTCGGCCTCGCTCGATATCGAAGAGCTTCTGGCCACCCGTCTTCTGGTGCAGGGCAATTCCGGTTCGGGAAAATCGCACCTTCTAAGAAGGTTGCTGGAGCAGTCTGCGCCATGGGTGCAGCAATGCATCATCGACCCCGAGGGCGATTTCGTCACACTTGCCGACAAGTTCGGCCATGTGGTCGTCGAGGGTGAGCGCACGGACGCTGAGCTGATCGGCATTGCCACGCGCATTCGTCAGCACCGAGTTTCCTGCGTGCTTTCGCTCGAAGGTCTCGACATCGAACAGCAGATGCGCAGCGCCGGCGTCTTCTTGAACGCCATGTTCGATGCGGATCGGGAATACTGGTATCCCGTACTCGTGGTGGTCGACGAAGCGCAGATGTTTGCGCCGTCGGTCGCTGGTGACGTCACCGAAGAAGTCCGCAAGATCTCGCTCGGCGCGATGACCAACCTCATGTGCCGTGGCCGAAAGCGTGGACTTGCCGGCGTCATCGCCACGCAGCGCCTGGCAAAACTTGCCAAGAACGTGGCGGCGGAGGCGTCCAACTTCCTGATGGGCCGCACATTCCTTGATATCGACATGCTGCGCGCTGCCGACCTGCTCGGCATGGATCGCCGCACGGCCGAAATGTTCCGCGATCTGAAGCGCGGCTCCTTCGTCGCCCTTGGCCCGGCGCTGTCGCGCCGGCCGCTGAAGGTGACGATCGGTGCCGTCGAGACTTCAGCACGCTCGACGAGCCCGAAGCTGATGCCGCTGCCGGAAGCGCCGCAGGACGTGGAAGACCTGATCTTCACGCCTGACGCCGACGAACTGACGCGGCCGATCATGCGCCGTGCCGTACCGCCGCCGCGCCCGGCAACCGATATTCTCGCGGAGCTTTCCCGGCCGCGCCCCGAACCGGTCGCCCCGGTGGAAACCAGGCCAGCCCAGCCGGAAATGTCGGCGGAGGAGCGCGGTGCGCTGCTGGACGGTCTGTTTACCGAGATTCTCGCCAATCCCGATGCCGCGTTCCGGCCGGATGCCGAACTGTTCCAGGATTTCCTCGTGCGCTGCCGGATTCGCCGCGTGCCGGGAGCAGCCCTGTCCTTGAGCGCATTTCGGCGCAAGATGGCAATTGCCCGCTCCGGCGTCGACACTGAGACTGCGGCGACAGAGGCCTGGGCGTCGGCGCTCCGGCTTGCCGATCGCGTCACCGAGGACCTGCAGGGCGTGTTCCTGATGATGGCGCAGGCGGCCGTGCGCGGCCTTGCCTGTCCGTCGGACGCGATGATCGCGCGCGCCTACGGCACCCATTCCGCACGACGCGCCAGACGCCTGCTCGGCTATTTCGAGGAGAATGGGCTCGTTGTCGTCCATGCCGATTTCACCGGCAAGCGTATAGTCGCCTTTCCGGACCTCGGCCACGAAACGGCGCCGGGCGACGCCAACGGGCCGGATGCAATGGATCCGTCCGCCGCTGCAGCTGAATAGGCACGTCCTCCGCCCGAGGCTTCAATTCCAAGTATTTGAAGACGAGACGGTACCGATGCACAACGCCACCCGTCGCTTGCGGGGCGTCAAACCCACTCCTGAATCACGCGGTCGGACGCGTGGATGCAGGTCATCTCAAGCCGGGTGTTGCCGCTGTTGACGAAACGGTGCGGCGTGCTGGGATCGACGATGATGATGTCGCCGGCCTTGCCGATGAGCGTCTGCTCACCGACCGTGAACTCCGCCTCGCCCGAATGAATGAGCCAGGTCTCCGGATAGGGGTGAACGTGAAGCGCCGGCCCTTGGCCAGGCTCCGCATCCATCAGGAAAAGCGAAACCGGCGTGCCGTACTGCCCCCCTTCAAAGAGGATCGTCCGGTTGGGGCTCTGTTTCTGCTCTGCACGGGGAATGACATGAAACATGCTGGCCTCCATCGGGGTTGGTTTACCGGTTCGAATGAATTATCTTGACGAGAAGATATTATGTAAAAATATCTTCTCGTCAAGATATATTGCCAAACACCGCGGAGTTGATAATGCAGCATGAGCAAGAGGAGAGGGACCACGTCGACCGGTTGCGCGCGCAATGGGATCGCGAATTGCCGGATCTCGATACGGAGCCAATGACCATCCTCGGGCGGGCCTATCGGCTTTCTAATCTCGTGCGTCCGTCGATCGAGGAAACCTTTGCCTCCTTCGGTCTCGACCGCGGCGAATTCGACGTGATCTCAACACTCCGGCGCTCCGGCCCACCGTATCGCCTCACGCCGACCGACCTTTATACATTGCTGATGATTTCGTCAGGCGGACTGACACATCGACTCGATCGATTACAAAAGGCGGGGCTGATCCTGCGCGAGCGCTCGGTATCGGATGGACGCAGCAGCGTGGTTGGGTTGACGAAGAAGGGCATAGCGCTTGCCGAAGCCGCGTTTCGGGCTGACATGGCGAGCGAGGCGCGCTATATCGCAGGTCTGAAGCCGGAGGAACGCGCAGCACTGGCAGCGCTATTGAAAACGCTGCTTGTTTCCTTGGAAAACCAACAGGCTGGCGACCCTGCCTGAAATGGTGCCGAATACGGTGATTTCGTTTGACAATGGCGGCTGGAAGCCCTAAAGCCGCCCCAACGCCGGGCAGAAATGTCCGGTGTTTCATTTGACATGTCCCGTGGTTTCTCCGGCAGCGTGATCGTGAGAATCCTGTCAGAACTCTCAAAATGGGTTCAGAGGAGGGCGTGTTTCCTTGATCCGGTTTGGCAACAGACCGGTGTAACCGACTGAAAGGAAATGCGATGAGCAAGCGCGAATCGTCCAAGTACAAAATTGACCGCCGTATGGGCGAAAACATCTGGGGCCGTCCGAAGTCGCCGGTTAACCGCCGCGAATACGGCCCGGGCCAGCACGGCCAGCGTCGCAAGTCCAAGCTTTCGGACTTCGGTGTGCAGCTGCGCGCCAAGCAGAAGCTCAAGGGCTACTACGGCGACATCCGCGAAAAGCAGTTCCGTGCGATCTTCGCCGAAGCTGACCGCCGCAAGGGCGACACCCCGGAGAACCTGATCGGCCTGCTCGAATCGCGTCTCGACGCGATCGTCTACCGCGCAAAGTTCGTTCCGACCGTTTTCGCCGCACGTCAGTTCGTCAACCATGGCCACGTCAAGGTTAACGGCGTTCGCGTCAACATCGGTTCCTACCGTTGCAAGCCGGGCGACGTCATCGAAGTCAAGGAAAAGTCCAAGCAGCTCGTTACGGTTCTCGAAGCCGTTCAGCTCGCTGAGCGCGACGTTCCGGATTACATCGAAGTCGACCACAACAAGATGGTTGCAACCTTCGTCCGCGTTCCGGTTCTCTCCGACGTGCCTTACGCCGTCGTCATGGAACCGCACCTCGTCGTCGAATTCTATTCGCGTTAATCCGAGGCTCTGGCCTTGTGAACGATCGAAACCGCCCGGAAACGGGCGGTTTTTTTGTCTCTTCAGATACGTGGCTGTTTGATCTGCCGCGCGTCTTGTTCCGCGACGGGGACTTGGTCGCCTCGGCGGGACAATGGCTCGCGCGACGAAGGGGAAATCGCATGCCGGAGCAGAAGACGCCGCAGGACCTGCAGGCGATCATCGAGGACATTTACCGCGAGCTGACGCCACGGCTCGGCGAGGGCAAGGTCGCCGACTACATCCCACAGCTTGCGCGCGTTTCTCCGAAACACTTCGGAATGGCAATCGTCACCACCGACGGGCAGGTGCACCGGGTCGGCGACGCCGAGGTGCCGTTCTCCATCCAGAGCGTCTCCAAGGTATTCACCCTGACGCTGGCGCTCGGCAAGCACGGTGAGACCATCTGGCACCGCGTCGGCCGCGAACCTTCAGGCTCGGCCTTCAACTCGATCGTCCAGCTCGAGCAGGAAGGCGGCAAGCCGCGCAACCCGTTCATCAATGCCGGCGCGATCACCATCAGCGACCTGATCCTTGCCGGCCACACGCCGCGCGAACTGATCGGCGAGATCGTCCAGTTCGTTCGTTATCTCGCAGATGACGATGCCATCGTCATAGACCACGAGGTCGCGCGCTCCGAGACGGCGACCGGCTTCCGTAATTTCGCGCTTGCCAACTTCATGCGCTCCTTCGGCCGGCTCGATCACCCGGTCGAGCATGTGCTCGGCGTCTATTTCCACCATTGCGCTCTGGCAATGACCTGCAGCCAGCTCGCCAAGGCGGGCCTGTTTCTGGCAGCCGGCGGCACCAACCCGCTGACCGGCCATTCCGTCGTATCGCGCCAGCGGGCCCGACGTATCAACGCGCTGATGCTGACCTGCGGCCACTATGACGGCTCGGGCGATTTCGCCTATCGCGTCGGTCTGCCCGGCAAGAGCGGTGTTGGCGGCGGCATTCTCGCGGTCGCACCCGGCAAGGCCTCCGTCGCCGTCTGGTCGCCGGGCCTGAACGAGAACGGCAATTCGCTGTTGGGATCGCTGGCGCTGGAGATGTTGGCCGCCCGCACCGGTTGGTCGGTGTTTGGCTCCTGATTTCGGACGAAGGGCCGTTTTCCCTTGATCTTGCGGATGGAACGGGGCAAGTGCTGGCCGTGACGTGCCGTGCGCTCTCCTTCCCGAGCCGGCCATTCCAGGATCGTTGCCATGGATCATTCGCCAGCCCTTTCGCCTGACGCAATCGACAATGCCGTTGAAGACGGCGATATCGAGACGGGTCTTCATCCGATCTTCGAACGCATGCCGTCGTCGGTCTCCTTCAACAAGCTGCGCAAGCGGCTCTTGCGGCAGACGCGCCAGGCGCTCGACGATTTCGGCATGCTGAAGGGCGCCAAGCGCTGGCTGGTCGGGATTTCAGGCGGCAAGGACAGCTATAGCCTGCTGGCACTGCTGATGGACCTGCAATGGCGCGGGCTGCTGCCCGTCGAGCTTGTCGCCTGCAACCTCGATCAGGGGCAGCCGAATTTTCCGAAGCATATCCTGCCGGAATACCTGGCCTCGATCGGCGTTAAGCACCGTATCGAGTATCGCGACACCTATTCGATCGTGAAGGAAAAGGTGCCGACAGGCGCCACCTATTGCTCGCTCTGTTCGCGGCTGCGCCGCGGCAATCTTTACCGGATCGCGCGCGAAGAGGGCTGCGATGCGCTGGTGCTCGGCCATCACCGCGAGGATATTCTGGAGACGTTCTTCATGAATTTCTTCCACGGCGGCAGGCTCGCCTCGATGCCGGCGAAGCTTCTGAACGACGAAGGCGACCTGATGCTGCTGCGGCCGCTGGCCTATGCGGCAGAGGACGACTTGGCGAAATTTGCCACTGCCATGGAATTTCCGATCATTCCCTGCGACCTCTGCGGCTCGCAGGACGGCCTTGAGCGCAATGCCATGAAGGCAATGCTTGCCGACCTCGAACGACGCATGCCGGGCCGCAAGGACACGATGCTGCGGGCGCTCGGCCATGTGAACCCCTCGCATCTGCTCGACCCCAAGCTTTTCGACTTCCAGTCCCTCTCACCGGAGCCCAAAGAATGAGCCATTCCGTCGACATCGCCGCCCTTGCCAATCTGCTGCAGGAGGCTGCGGTCAAAGAAATCCTGCCGCGGTTTCGTAATCTCGGCGCGGGCGATGTCCGGATGAAGTCGGAAGCGATCGATCTCGTCACCGAGGGCGACGAGGCAGCCGAGCGCCTGATCAAGGCACGCATGGATGAGATTGCGCCAGGCGCCGTGTTCATCGGCGAAGAATCCGTTGCTGCCGATCCGGCGCTGCTCGACAAGCTGGCAGACGCCGATCTCGCCGTCGTCGTCGATCCGATCGACGGCACCTTTAACTTCGCAGCCGGCCTGCCGCTGTTCGGCGTCATGGCGAGCGTCGTGTCCAAGGGCGAGACCGTTGCCGGCATCATCTACGACCCGCTTGGCAACGACTGGGTAATCGCCGAGAAGGGCTCCGGCGCCTGGATGTGCCGTCCTGACGGCTCGCAGGAGCGCATGTCGGTGACTGCAGGCGTTCCGCTTGAAAGCATGGTCGGCGGCGCCTCGACGGGCTTCTACAGCCAAGAGGCGCGGCGCGAAGTCATGGCCAACTTGGCCAAGGTCCGTATTGCGACCAGCTACCGGTGCGCCGCGCACGAGTATCGCATCCTTGCCGGCGGCTACATCCACTTCTTGATGTACCAGAAGCTGATGCCCTGGGATCATCTGGCCGGCACACTGATCGCGCAGGAGGCGGGTGCCTATGCCGCACGCTTCGACGGCGCGCCCTATCTGCCTGCCCACCTCAATGGCGGCCTGCTGCTGACGACCGACAAGGACAGCTGGGAAACGCTGCGTCGCGAAGTCTTCACCATCTAAACACCGACATCGTCGAAACAGAAAAGCCCGCCTGGAGCGATCCAGGCGGGCTTTTTGTTGGTGAGGTCGATATCACATATGGCCGCCGCCGTGGTCGAGCGAGACATCCTTGTCGCCGGGATGGGTGAAGAGCTTGCCCTTTTCGGCCCAAAGGGTGGCCAGGATCGTCACGAGCCCGAAGAGGGCAAAGCCCCCGAGCAACGGCTGCAGCGTGCCATTGAACAACTGGCCGACGGCGCCACCGAGCAGTGCGCCGCCGGTCGTCGAGACGAAACCGGTGATCGCGGTCGCCGTTCCGGCAAGGTGACCCATCGGCTCCAGGCTGATCGCGGTGAAGTTGGTGGCGATGACAGCGAAGAACATCAGAAGAACCGAGAACATCAGGTAGCTGATGACGAATGCCGGCGTGCCCCAGAGCGACATGGCAAAGCCGATCACGGAAATCAGCGTGAACAGGATCATCGACACGTGCGAGATGCGGCGCATGCCGAAGCTGCGCACGAAGAAGCCGTTGGCGAAATTGGCAACGGCGATGCCGCCGGCAGTGCCGGCAAAGGCGATCGGCAGCCACTCGCCGAGGCCATAGACCTCGCCGAAGATCTGCTGGACGGTGACGATGTAGGCGCAGATGACCGCGGTGAACATCGTCATGCCGATCATGTAGCCGCAGGTGATGCGGTTGGTCAGCACCGTCTTGAAGCCGGATGCGACCGATGAGACGGAAAGCGGCAGGCGCTCTTCCTTCGGCAGCGATTCCTTCATGCGGGCCAGTGCCCAGACGAAGAGGACAGCGCCGACGATGCCGATCAGGATGAAGATCCAGTGCCAGTTGGCGTAGAGGATGACGAGCTGACCGATCGACGGTGCGACGATCGGAACGATCATGAAAACGATCATGACGTAGGACATCACCCGCGCCATCTCGCGACCACCGAAGCAGTCACGCACGATCGCCATGGTGGTGATGCGCACGGCGGCAGCGCCGATGCCCTGGACGAAGCGCAGGACCAGCAGCATTTCGAAACTCTGGGTCAGGGCGGCGGCAAACATCGACACGGTGAAGAAGGCAAGGCCGCCGAGCAGCACGGCGCGACGTCCGAACGTATCGGAAAGGCTGCCGAAGAAGATCTGCGAAAGCCCGAAGCCAAGGAAGAACACGCCGATGACGAGCTGGGTGTCGTTGGAGTTGGCGACGCTCAGCGACTGGCCGATGCTCGGTAATGCCGGCAGCATGCTGTCGATGGCGATTGCCACGCTCGCCGTCATGACGGCAATGGTGATGATGAATTCGACGAGGCCCATATTGAGGCGGGCCGCGCCCGAAACCCCGTCGACATGTTCGGATTGTGTGGTGATCGTGGTCATTGTGCGAACCCGTGAAGAGCAGATCTGGGAGGAATAATCGGCCGGCAGGCTATCGTCAGCCTGCCGGATTGTGTGCCTTGAACAGCTTTCCGCGTTCGGCGATGAGGACGAAGACGACGCCGATCGCCGCGACGGTGAAGTAGCCGATCGCGAGCGGTGTCGCCGTCCCATCGAAAGCCTGGCCGATGAAGGCGCCGATGACGCCGCCGCCGATGGTCTGGGTGAAGCCGAGCACCGAGGAGGCCGTGCCGGCGACGTGGCCGAGCGGCTCCATCGCCATCGCATTGAAGTTCGACGCGATCAGCCCGAACTGGAACATGGCGGCGCCATAGAGCACCACGAACAGCGGGAAGGGCACCGGACCATAAAGCGACGCCGCCATCCAGAGGAAGCTCGCCAGCGTGAAGCCGAGTAGGGCAGCATGCGACAGCGCCCGCATGCCGAAGCGCCGAACAAGCTGCGAATTAGTGAAGGACGCGACCGCCATCATCCCGGCAAATGCCGCAAACACGACCGGAAACCACAGGCCCAGCCCATAGACCCCGACCAGGATCTGCTGGGCAGAGTTGATGAAGCCGAAGAGCGCCCCGAGGATAACGGATGTCGCCAGCGTATAGAACAGCGACAGCCGGTTCGTCAGGACGATCTTGAAGCCGCTGAGGATGACCGAAGGGGTAAAGGCGCGGCGATGATCCGGGTTCAGCGTTTCCTGAAGCCGGAACACCACAAGCGTTGCGATCGTGAAGGCAAAGAGCGCGATGACGACGAAGATCATGTGCCATTCGGCAAAGATCATGATCAACTGGCCGACGCTCGGCGCTATGACCGGCACGATCATGAACACCATCATGATCAGCGACATCACTTCAGCCATGCGACGGCCGCCATAGACGTCGCGAACGATCGACACGGTAATAACACGGGTCGCGGCTGCACCGATGCCCTGGACGAAGCGCAACGCCAGCAGCGCGCCGAAGGTCGGCACGATGACGATTGCGATCGCGCAGACACCATAAATGCCGAGGCCGACGAGCAGCGGCGCCTTGCGGCCGAATCGATCAGACAACGGGCCGAAGAAAAGCTGCGCCACGCCCATACCGATAAGATAGGCGGTGATGACATATTGCCGATGGTTTTCGTCGGTTACACCAAGGCTGGCGCCGATCTCCTGCAGGCCGGGCAACATGATATCGATCGACACGGCATTGACCGCCATCAGCATCGCCATCAAGGCGATGAACTGAAATTTGCTGAGGCCGGGAGCGGCCGCTTCGTCTGTCATGCTCGTCATAGGCAAAATCCTTGCGGCGCGCCGGACGCAACCGAAATAGGTCAAGACCGGAGTTTGTTCCGGAAAGAGGCGACGTCGGCTGGCAAAATGCCGGTCGGCATGTCGAGAACAGTTGAGGGGACGGGCCTGGTCCGGCGCAGCGGTGCAGGCGGCATCCGATGTGAAGCGAAAGGGACTATCGGCGATGGGCAGCCGGGCCAAGCCGGAGCATGGGAACGGGCGAACGCCCTTTCAGGCTGCTTATGCCGCTTTATCGCGACCACTTCATGACAGAGCGTGAGTGTGCTCCGCCTAGTAAAGAACAACGAAAATTAGACGATCCGGATTTAATTCCGGAATCAAAAAAGGCGGTCACCCGCCTTTTCCGACCAGATCGGAGTTGGCGGCCTGACTTAGGCAGCGGCGCCCTTGACCGAGATTCCCTGTTCCTGCAGGTGCGACTGGAGCTCGCCAGCCTGGAACATTTCGCGGACGATGTCGCAACCGCCGACGAATTCACCCTTCACGTAAAGCTGTGGGATGGTCGGCCAGCTCGAATAGTCCTTGATGCCCTGACGCAGGTCCGCGTCGGCAAGGACATTGATGCCCTTGTAGTCGACGCCGATGTAATCGAGAATCTGGACCACCTGGCCGGAGAACCCACACTGTGGGAACTGCGGCGTACCCTTCATGAAGAGCACCACGTCGTTGGTCTTGACTTCGTTCGCGATGAATTCGTGAATTCCGCTCATCTTTTCATCCTTCCTGCGCCCGGTTTCAAGGACCGGATATCGATTGGGCCTTAGATAGCATGCATATCGGTGATTTTCATCACCCAAGTGCAACAAATATTGATGGGCCTCAAGATGTGGTTTTAATACAACTGCTCAGGCCGAACGGCGACGGGTCTTGCTGCGTGCGCTGGCGGTTCGCCGCCGGCTCACCTGTTTCTTGGCCGGCTTTCCGATGGCGGCTTCCAGGATATCCCCTAGAATGCCACCCGTCGCCGCCTTGCGCGTCCGGCGCTTGGTCCGCTTCGTCGCGGTCCGCTTGACGCCGGTCTTCTTCAGGATTTCCTTCAGCGCGCTGTCGACAACGCCACTGACCAGTTCCTTGATCAGGTCGGCCATTCCAGCCTTACTCCGGCGCGCTGGTCTGAAGGGCAAGGGCGTGCAGAACGCCGCCCATGTTGCCCTTCAATGCGTTGTAGACCATCTGGTGCTGCTGCACGCGGGTCTTTCCGCGAAAGACTTCGGCCACGACTTCGGCGGCATAGTGGTCGCCGTCACCGGCCAAATCGCGGATCGTGACCTTGGCGCCGGGAATTCCTGCCTTGATCATGTCTTCGATGTCGCCTGGTGCCATGGGCATGATATGCCAACTCCCTTTATTATTCTGCGGCAGCAGCAGCGTTGCTGGAGCCGTCCATAAAGTCAGGGAACCACGATTCATGGGCCGAGCGCAATTGCTGAATTGCGACGGCGCGCGCTGCACCGAGCTTGACGGCATCGCCGCCGGTCTTGCCGATTTCCGGCAGGGCAACGCCTGCCTTTTCCGCACGGGCGCGAACGGCAGCGACGTTACCGGCCGCAACCGTCAGCACGTAGCGTCCCTGGTCTTCGCCATAGAAAACAGCAATCGGATCATGACCTTCGACCACATCCACGGTCGCGCCGATATCCGAAGCCATCGCCATTTCGGCAACGGCGAGAGCCAGGCCGCCGGACGAGCAGTCATGAACTGATGTCGCCAGACCGTCGACGATCAGCCCACGGACGAAGTCACCGACCTTGCGCTCATGTGCGAGGTCGACATGCGGCGCCGGACCGTCAGTGCGGCCATGGACGTCGCGCATGTAGACCGACTGGGCGATGTGCGAACCGAGGCCTTCCGGCGCGCCGGCAAGCAGGATCGTTTCGCCGGCAGCGGCAAACCGGATGCGCGCCATCTTCGACCAGTCCTTGATCAGGCCGACGCCGCCGATGGTGGGGGTCGGCAGGATTCCCTGGCCGTTGGTCTCGTTGTAGAGCGAGACGTTGCCGGAAACGATCGGGAAATCAAGCGCGGTGCAGGCCTCACCGATGCCCTTGATGGCATGGACCAGCTGGCTCATGATCTCAGGACGTTCCGGGTTGCCGAAATTGAGATTGTCGGTTGCTGCCAGCGGCAGCGCGCCGGTTGCCGTCAGGTTGCGCCAGCATTCGGCAACCGCCTGTTTGCCGCCTTCGAACGGATCCGCCTCGACATAACGCGGCGTCACGTCGGAGGAGAAGGCCAGCGCCTTGCTCTGGTGACCCTCGACGCGCACAACGCCGGCGTCGCCGCCCGGCAGCTGCAGCGAGTTGCCCTGGATCAGCGTGTCGTATTGTTCGTAGACCCAGCGGCGCGAGGAATTGTTGGCCGAACCGACCAATTGCACGAGCGCATCAGCAACGTCCGTCTGCGGGATGTCGTTGGTCGCAAGCGCGGTCGGGACCTTGGCCGGGGTCCAGGGACGGTCGTATTCCGGCGCTTCGTCGCCCAGTTCCTTGATCGGCAGGTTCGCCACTTCTTCGCCCTGATGCAGAATGCGGAAACGCAGGTCGTCCGTGGTCTTGCCGACGATCGCGAAATCGAGGCCCCACTTGACGAAGATCGCCTTGGCGACTTCTTCCTTGGCCGGCTCAAGCACCATGAGCATGCGCTCCTGGCTTTCCGAAAGCATCATTTCGTAAGCGGTCATGCGCTCTTCGCGCACCGGCACGGTGTCGAGGTTAAGCTCGATGCCGAGGTCGCCCTTGGCGCCCATTTCGACGGCCGAGCAGGTGAGGCCGGCTGCACCCATGTCCTGGATGGCGATGACGGCACCCGTCTGCATCAGCTCGAGGCAGGCTTCGAGCAGGCACTTTTCGGTGAAGGGGTCGCCGACCTGCACGGTCGGGCGCTTTTCCTCGATCGATTCGTCGAACTCGGCCGAGGCCATGGTCGCGCCGCCGACGCCGTCACGGCCGGTCTTGGCGCCGAGATAGACGACCGGGAGGCCGACGCCTTCGGCCTTGGAGTAGAAGATCGCATCGCTTTTGGCGAGACCGGCGGCAAAGGCGTTGACGAGGATGTTGCCGTTATAGCGGGCATCGAACTCGACTTCGCCGCCGACGGTCGGAACACCGAAGGAATTGCCGTAGCCGCCGACGCCGGCAACGACGCCGGAAACGAGGTGGCGGGTCTTCGGGTGATCCGGCGAGCCGAAGCGCAGGGCGTTCATCGCCGCAACCGGACGGGCGCCCATGGTGAAGACGTCGCGCAGGATGCCGCCGACGCCGGTCGCAGCACCCTGGTAGGGCTCGATATAGGACGGATGGTTGTGGCTCTCCATCTTGAAGACGACGCAGTCGCCATCATCGATGTCGACGACGCCGGCGTTTTCACCCGGACCCTGGATGACGCGCGGGCCCTTGGTCGGCAGCGTGCGAAGCCACTTCTTGGAAGACTTGTAGGAGCAGTGCTCGTTCCACATCGCCGAAAAAATGCCGAGCTCGGTAAAGGTCGGCTCGCGTCCGATCAGGCCGAGAATGCGCTCGTATTCGTCGGGCTTGAGCCCGTGCGAGGCGATGAGTTCCGGGGTGATGGGGCGGGTGTTGGAAATCGTCATCGTCGACCGTCAAATCCTTCGGGCGGCGCGCAATCCTTCCACGGGATATGGCGCGTGCGAACCGCAACAGACACAGGGGGCGCTTTGCCGCTTCTTTAGCGTATGCTGCGGCGCGGCGCGACAGAAAAATACGGGCGATCAACAACGGTTGCCGCCCTTTTTGATGCCCTCACGCGCCTCAGGTGGTGCCGACCTGTCAGAACTTGTAGCCGAGTGCGAGATCGGCACGGGTCGAGCCATCGTTGGGGCCGCCGCAAAGTTCGGCATGCGAGGCATGCGCCACCGTTGCCGACAGGTTCCAATGCTCGTTTAATCTGAATCCGGCTGCGGCATATTCGCAGGCGCTGTCGAAAGCAAACTGACGAGAACAAGCGACGATGTCGCGAGGCGGTGGGATGAACGAAGAAAAAGCAATGCTGGCATGCCGAATTGTTGAGGCGAATCGATCTACACAAGACTGCTAAAACATACGGGACACCGGGTTATCAGTCGAAACTGTCGTAACCCACTCGTCCGCTGTCGAGCAACCGCCGCAAAGTCTGGAAGCCGTTGCGCACTTCGGCACGGTCGGCCGGTGAGGAAAAGCCGATACGGATACGGTGAAAGACGCGGTCCGCCCGGCCGGCCTTGAATTCGTCCTCGTCGTCGACGAGCACGCCTTCCTGCAGTGCAGCCTGCTTGAATGTGCCGGAAAGCCACGGTTCCGGCAGCTTCATCCAGAGGAAGGGAACGCACGGATGCGAGCTGAACTCGATGCCATCGAACACTTCGCGGGCAATCGCCTCGCGCGCCCGGATCTCTTCGATACCCTTGCCGCGCAGAATAGTGGCCGCTCCGGAAAGCACCAGCCGCGAACACAGCTCCGCCAGGATGAACGGCAGGCCGCCACTGACCATCTTGTGGGCAATGCGAATGCGCTGGCTGAAATGGGGAGGGCAGGCAACCCAGCCGCCGCGCACACCGGCAGCAACAGACTTTGAAAGACCACCAACCAGGAAGGTCCGCTCAGGTGCAAGCTCCGCTAAAGGCGGCGTCGGATCGCCGGTCATGGCGCCGTAGAGATCGTCCTCCACCAGCCAGACACCGTACTTGCGGGCGATATCGGCAATCGCCTGACGCCGGGCGAGCGGCATGACGGCAACGGTCGGATTCTGCGCGCTTGGCATAAGGAAGGCGAGCTTGGGATGCTGCTGCGCGCAGACCCGCTCGAAATCCTCGGGAATCAGGCCGAATTCATCCGATTCCATCAGGGTCGTGCGGCGCCCGATCAAGCCGGCGCTGCGGCTGACCTGGGAATAGGTCAAGGTCTCGAAGGCGATACGATCGCCGGGCGAGGTGACTGCCGCGATCACGGCAATGACAGCCGCGTGCGCTCCGAGCGTCGGCACGATCGTTTCAGGCGAGGGACGAAAGCCGCCGCGCGCCAGCCATTGGCATCCGGCCTCAAACCAGTGATCCGGGAAATTGCGCGCGTAGCTGGCAATGTCGGCGTGGTGATCGCGGCTGATCTCGCTCAAGAGCTCACTCAGGACAAAGCCCTGGCCGATGTCCGGCGCCGCGGTGCTGTCGAAGCGCAATTTGCCGGCGGGTGCAATCAGCGGCCGGGTGCCGGCCAAGGATGTGGTCAGCGGATCGGCCTGCTCGGGCGGGCGGCTTTCCTGGTGATCGAGAACATAGGTTCCGCGCCCGACCTCGCCGCTGACGAGGCCGCGTTCGCGCACGATATTGTAGGCGCGTCCAATGGTACCAATGGTGACACCAATGTCATAGGCGAGATTGCGCTGCGGCGGCAATTTTGCGCCGACGGGCAGGGCGCCTTCGCCAATTGCCTGTTCGATCTGGTCGGCGATCCGCGCATAAAGCGGACCATGACCCTGCTGAATGTCTGGGAGCCAATTTGTCATAGTGACAATTACCTAGATTACACAGCGAAATATGTCAATTATCACCAATGCAATGATAGCAATCGATGCATTGGAGCCTACAATGAGTACAATTGATACAATTTGCTCGGCAGTCGTGAAAAAGGCCCCTCGCGCGCGTCGCAAGATCGGGTTTGATGTCGAAATCTCGGGGAGTGCTAAGAACGCGCTTCAACGTCTCTGGCGGCTCTATTGTTTCCTGGCCGCCAAGAGACGCAGCCGGTTAGCTCTCGAAGAGATGAGCGATTGGCAACTGATCGATATCGGGGTCTGCGAGAAGGATGCCCGGCGGGAATCGTCCGTTGCGTTCTGGCGTTAACGGGCATCACACAAAGCGTGCGGTGGTTTTGCGATAGCGGCATGCGAACAAAGCGCCGTATGCCCTAGAGATTGCGACGCGCATCAGCGAACGCTGAGGGCACCAGCCAACAGCGTCCGAACTCTCAACCGGTGCCTGGATTAATTGCAGCCCTGGCCGCCAGCGGCCCAACGCCGGATATCTGCACTCATGCGGGTGGCGACCGGTTCGCTCATGAGCGGTCCGAACGCCTGCAACCGCGCCGGCTGGCCTTCCGCCTGGATGACGGCAAGCGGCCGTGCTTCCGGCGACTTGCGCGGCACGATCAGGATGCGGGGACGTCCGGAGAAGGAATTGAGTTCAGGGGCAAGCCGGTAGTTCTTGAAGGCAGCATCGCCCGATTTGAACCAGCAGCTGTTGGCGCCGAGCGCCACGCGTTCCATTGTCGGCAGGGCTGCCGAGCTTGCCGTCGGCGCCGGCGGGCGCGATGTTTGGCAGGACGCCAGAAGCGTCAGGGCGAACGCCGCGCAAGCAGGGCCGGTCAGGCGTCTAGAAAACATGGAAGGCATCGACGGTCTCGCTTGCGTTACGGGGATGGTCGGATGCCTTCTATCAGCGCGACGGTTAAGCGGCGATTACTTCGAGAGCCGAAGCGAAGATGCCGCGACCATCGGCGCCGCCATGAGCCGCCTCGATCAGGTTTTCCGGATGCGGCATCATGCCGAGCACGTTGCCGGCCGTGTTCATCACGCCGGCAATATCGCCCATCGAGCCATTCGGATTGGTGCCTTCGGCGTAGCGGAACACGACCTGGCCGTTGCCTTCGATCGTCTTCAGGGTCTCCGCGTCGGCGAAGTAGTTGCCGTCGTGGTGCGCAACCGGGCTGCGGATGATCTGTCCCTTGGAATAGGCGCGGGTAAAGTCGGTGTCGGCGTTGACGACTTCGAGCTTGACCTCGCGGCAGACGAACTTGAGCGATGCGTTGCGCATCAGCGCGCCCGGGAGCAGACCGGCCTCGACCAGGATCTGGAAACCGTTGCAGACGCCGAGGACCTTCACGCCCTTTTCGGCCTTCGCCTTGATCGCCTGCATGACCGGCATGCGCGCGGCAATCGCGCCGCAGCGCAGATAGTCACCGTAGGAGAAACCGCCGGGGATGACGATCAGGTCGACATCAGGGATCTCCGTTTCGGTCTGCCAGACGGTTACGGGCGCCTTGCCGGAGATCTTGGTGAGGGCAGCGATCATGTCGCGATCGCGGTTGAGGCCTGGAAGCTGGACGACGGCTGACTTCATGGTGCGGTTCAAACCCTGCCTGCGCCTCTTGAAGCTCATGCAATTCGAGGCGGTTTCCGATGCGGCCGAAGCGCAATTTGACGCGCTCGGGCCGATATTGGATGCACTGCGCATCCTGCTATTTCGAAACCATCGAGCCGCGGACAGTATGCCCCTTCGATGTCGTTTCGGCTGATCTGCGTGAGGATGGCCCATGTCAGATGGGCCTCCTCATTATTTCCAGATCACGCCGGCCTTCACGTCAGGCCATCCGCGGCACTCCGCCGCCATCAGGCGAGGGAGATGGTGTAGTTTTCAATCACTGTGTTGGCGAGCAGCTTTTCGCACATCGCCTTGAGGTCGGCCTCGGCCTTGGCTTTGTCGCCGGTTTCGATCTGTAGATCGAAGACCTTGCCCTGGCGGACCTGGCCGATGCCGTCGAAGCCGAGTGCGCCGAGCGCACCTTCAATTGCCTTGCCCTGCGGATCGAGAACGCCATTCTTCAGCGTCACGGTTACACGTGCCTTGATCACTTTCACTTTCCCCGAACTAACTTGACCAGAAATTACTTGACCAGAACGGGGCCGGTGCCGCGCACAGGCTCGTTCTCGTTCATGATGCCGAGACGGCGAGCCACTTCCTGATAGGCCTCGACCAGCCCGCCCAAATCACGGCGGAAGCGGTCCTTGTCGAGCTTTTCCTTGGTCTCGATGTCCCACAGACGGCAGCTATCCGGCGAAATCTCGTCCGCCAGGATGATGCGCATCATGTCGCCTTCGAACAGGCGGCCACACTCGATCTTGAAATCGACGAGCTGGATGCCGACGCCGAGGAACAGGCCGGTCAGGAAGTCGTTGATGCGGATGGCAAGCGCCATGACGTCATCGAGTTCCTGCGGGCTTGCCCAACCGAATGCGGTGATGTGCTCTTCGGAGACCATCGGGTCATCAAGAGCATCGGCCTTGTAGTAGAATTCGATGATCGAGCGGGGGAGGACGGTGCCTTCCTCGATGCCGAGGCGCTTTGCCAGCGAGCCGGCAGCAACGTTGCGCACGACGATCTCAAGGGGGATGATCTCGACTTCCTTGATCAACTGCTCGCGCATGTTCAGGCGGCGAATGAAGTGCGTCGGAATGCCGATACGGTTCAGATGCGTGAAGATATACTCGGAAATCCGGTTGTTCAGCACACCCTTGCCGTCGATGACGTCATGCTTTTTCTTGTTGAAGGCGGTCGCGTCGTCCTTGAAAAACTGGATCAGCGTGCCCGGCTCGGGACCCTCATAGAGGATCTTTGCCTTGCCCTCGTAGATACGGCGGCGACGATTCATGGATATTGTCTCTGTGGTTGTTGGCGCACTTGGGTCGCGCTAGTGGAGTCTTCTCACGGCGTCCATAGCTGAAAAGAACGCGTTTCACAATCGGCGTATCTTCCCTTCCCCTGATTTACCTAAAGCGTGTCGCAACCTTTCAGATTCGCTCCTTGCGCATCCGTTCTTTGGTTTTTCGCATGCCGTTGTCGCAAAACCGCTGCGCACTTTTGCGCGACATGCTTACGGTACCACGAAAGTCACGAAACGAGAAAACTTCGCATTGCACTTTGACCACTGTTTTGGTTTATGGCCATAACTATTTCCGGCATGGAATTCTCACGGGAGATCAATTGATGACGACGATGCAGGATCGCGAAAAGGCCTTCGAAGCAAAGTTTGCGCTGGACGAGGAACTGAGGTTCAAGTCTGAGGCGCGCCGCAACAAGCTTCTTGGTCTCTGGGCTGCCGGCTTGCTCGGCAAGAGCGACCCAGAGGCCTATGCGAAGGAAGTCGTTGTGGCCGATTTCGAAGAGGCCGGCCACGAGGACGTTGTGCGCAAGATCAAGGCCGATTTCGACGCTGCCGGCGTTGCCCAGAGCGAAGAGCAGATCCGTGTGCGCATGCTCGAGCTTCTCGGCGTCGCCATCGAGCAAGTCCAGAGCAGCTGATCTTCGAGGCTATCATACGCCCATGATATCGCCGCTCGGCCTCAGTTCGGGCGGTTTTTATTTGACCGCCTTGTAGCGACGCCCTTTTTCCGGCGGCGCATCCGCGTTCGGTGACAGTTTCCAGCCGCTCTTGATGCGCTGTTCGAAATCGAGGCGGCTCATCGGCTTTGCCAGGGCGTAGCCCTGCAGAATATCACAGCCAAGCTCCCTCAGTATCGCCGCGTGCTCCCACGTTTCCACACCTTCGGCCACCACCTTGATATTGAGCGAATGCCCGATGTCGATGATGGCACGAACGAGCTTTGCCTGCTTGGCGCTTTCGTTGATCGGCCCCACCAGCGCCCGGTCGATCTTCAGGCGGGCCGGGTTCAGGTTGAGCAGGCCGATAATCGAGGCATGGCCGGTGCCGAAGTCGTCAATTTCGATCTCGATACCGAGCGTGTTGAGCGCGGCGATCGTCGCGGCAATCTCGTCTTCGAGATCGTCAAGAAAGATGGATTCCAAGAGCTCGAAAGACATGACACCAGGCGGGATGTTCATGGCGCGAAGGTCTGAAATCAGGCTCGGGTCCCGCAGTCTGCGCGAGGAGACATTGACCGAGATCTTGGGGACGGTCAGACCGGCACGCCCCCAGGCCGCAAAATCGGCATAGGCCATCTCGACGATGTTCCTGTCGATCGCGGGCAGGGCGTTGATCTCTTCAGCTACCTTCAGAAAGTGGCTCGGAGGAAGAATTCCGCGTTCCGGGTGGTCCCATCGCACCAGAGTTTCGACGCCGGTGAGCTCCAGCGAGTGGGCGTCGAACTGCGGCTGATAGTAGGGCACGAACTGGCCTTCTTCGATCGCCTGACGGATATCGTCGCCGGTGCGTTTGGCGCTGAGGATCTGGTTCTGGATCTGCTCGGAAAACACCTCGAAGCGATCGCGGCCGAGGCTCTTGGCCCGGTAGAGCGCGATATCTGCATTCATCAGCAGTTGCTTGGGATCCGTCTCGACCTCGCCCCTCCAGGCAATGCCGATGCTGGCCCCGAGCCGGCAAAGCTGGCCGTCATAGGGAATGGGCCGGCGGAAGGCATGGACGATGCGGGCGGCCAGATCTCCAAGCTCGTCCATCCCGCGGCCGCGCCGACAGAGGATCACGAATTCGTCGCCGCCGATGCGGGCGATGAAATCGTCCTGGTCGGCATGAGACCGCAGGATTGCGGCTGCATGGGTCAGCATCGCATCGCCGGCCTGATGCCCGAGCGTGTCGTTGATCTGCTTGAAGCGATCAAGATCGAGGTGGAGGATAGCGTTGAGCGTCGGATCGTCCGCCAGTATCTGGTCGAGATAGCGCCTGTTCGGCAGGTCCGTCAGGTAGTCGTGCAACGCGTTGTATTCGATACGGATGCGCGCTTCCTCAAGCTCGCGGTTGCGGGCCTCGGTTGCGGCCTTGGCCTTGCGCAGTTCCTCCTGCAGCGCGATGTCTTCGGTTACGTCCCAGTTCGCGCCGATCAGTTTGCGGGTGCCATCGCGGTCGACATAGAACGCCGTGTTGGCGCGAATGTGCCGGATTTCTCCATTCGCCAGGACGATGCGGAACGCATTGGTGAAGGGTGCACCCGCGGCGACGCCGTCATTGACGCGGGCGATCGCCTTTTCGCGGTCGTCGGGGTGGAGCATATCTTCCCAACTGCGGCCGCTGGGCGCGCCGGCTTTGGGGTCAAGCCCATAAATACCGAGGATACGTTCGTCCCAAAGCGTCTCCTGGGTTTCAAGGTTATGGTCGAAGACCCCGATCTTCGATACGTCGAGGGCAAGTCTCAGGCGCCGCGAGATTTCCTCCAGCCGCGCCTCGGCCTCCTTGCGCGGCGTAATGTCGGTGTCGGTGCCGATGATGCGAGTGGGCTTGCCGTCCGGCCCATAGGCGACGGATGCGCCGCGGCTTTCGATCCAGACCCAGTGTCCGTCCGCATGGCGTTCGCGGTACTGGAAGGTGTTGTACGTGACCTCTCCAGAATCCTGGCGTCCGATCGAGGCCATGACATGCGCGCGGTCGTCCGGATGCACATTCTCGATCCAGCGATCGAGCGCGCCATCGACCTCGGCGTCATCAGCCAGACCACGCAGGCGCTTCCAGGTGGCGGAATAGAAGAGGTTTCCGGTCGAAAAATCGTGATCCCAGACGCCTTCAAGTGCGCTTTCCAGCGCATACTTCCACCGCGTCTCGTCGTTGCGAAGCCCCGCGATCTCGGCGATCAAGTGGTCGACCGGCAGCATCAGCAGCATGCGACCGTCCGCCATTGCATAGGAGGTGCAGACCACCGAAACGATATCGGCTGCTCCATGCAAGCGGATCGTCTGGGCGGACGCGGAAGATCGCACCGTCCCGGTCGGCCTCAGCAGGTGATGGTCGTCGGGGTGAACAAGGTCACGAAGAGAACGGTTGAGCAACTCTGCCGGCGGAAGACGCAGAAGCTCGCTGGCATAGGGGTTTACCGAAACGATTGACGCTTGTTCATTGAAAACGAGCGCCGCCACCGGCAGCTGGTCCAGCGCCGCTTGCGTCACGATATTCAGCTTCGCCGGCGCGCGGCGTTCGCTCCTGATGGGATCTTTCGGTCCGGTCACGTATCCCACGATCCAGCATTTGTTGCCGGCAGATGATGATCGCGGACCATGAACTTCGGATTAATGCCGAGTCGTCTTATTCGCAGTGCGATCAGGGTTGGAGGCGGCTGAGGAACTGCGCAAAGACCATCGTGCCTTCCGGCCAGGGGCCATGCCCGGACTCGGTGTTGAGGTGGCCGGATTCCCCCGCATCCACCAACAGCGAGCCCCAGGACTTGGCGATTTCGTCGGCATGCTCATAGGAGCCGAACGGATCGTTGCGGCTTGCGATCAACAGCGACGGGAACGGCAGCGGATCGCGGGGATAGGGGCCGAATGTCATGAGATGCTTCGGACGGATCGCGGCATTGGCCACGTCAGGCGGAGCCACCAGGAAGGCGCCGGCGATCTTCTTTTCGATGTGGGGCAGGGCATGGACCGCGGTCGCGACGCCGAGGGAGTGGGCGACGATGACCACCGGCTTTTCAGCGGCATTGACCTCCTCGACCATGCGCGCCACCCAATCCTCGCGCACGGGCTTGGCCCATTCGGCCTGCTCCACGCGGCGGGCGGTGGACATTTTTCTCTCCCAGCGTGACTGCCAATGGTCAGGGCCGGAGTTGGTGTAGCCGGGAACGATGAGGATATGGGCGTCGGAAAGTTTCATAATGGCCGCGATGTGGCGTCGAAAATCGTCGAAGTCAAGGCGTAGGCGACAGAGGCATCATTTTATGTATAATCGACACTGCAGGTCGCGGTCGATGCGGCTCGAGTTTTGCCGTTGTCGCTGGTCCGGGACCGCTCTGTAGTGGTTGAGGAGTGTGAGCCATGACAACATTCCATGTTCTGTCGGGACCGGACGCCAGCGTCGCCCATCCCGGAATAAAAAAGATCGGCCTGGCTGACGTGATGGACGCGTTGCGCCTCGGGTTCAACGACTTTCGCGAAAAGCCGTCTCACTATGTTTTTCTCTGCTTGATCTACCCCATCGCCGGTGCCGTGCTCATGACGTGGAGCGCGGGCGCCAACATGCTGCCGCTGCTCTATCCGCTCGCGTCCGGCTTTGCCCTTATCGGGCCGGTCGCCGCCATCGGACTCTATGAAATCAGCAGGCGCCGCGAACTTGGCATGGACACGTCCTGGCCTCACGCCTTCCGCCTGCATCGATCTCCGGCACTGCCCTCGATCGTGGCTGTCGCAGCGATGCTATTCGTCATCTTCATTGCCTGGCTCCTGGTGGCACAGGCGCTCTATATCAGGATCTTCGGCGCCGAACCGCCGGCATCGATCGCCGCCTTCTGGAACGGCATCGTCAACACGGAGCAGGGCTGGAACCTGATCCTGGTCGGCAACGCCGTCGGGTTCGTCTTCGCCGCGATCGTGCTGTCGATCAGCGTAGTGTCGTTCCCGTTGCTGATCGATCGTGACGTCGGTGCTGTGGCTGCCGTCGAAACCTCGATACGCGCAACTCTCGTCAATCCCATCCCGGTTGCCTTCTGGGGGCTGATCGTTGCGGCCGGCCTGCTGATCGGGTCGATCCCGGTCTTCGTCGGCCTTGCCGTCATCATGCCGATCCTCGGTCACGCGACATGGCACATGTATCGCAAGATGGTTGAGCCCGGTGCTCGCAGCAGCCGTATGCGATAACGACAAAACGGCCAGCCTCCCGGAGGCTGGCCGCTTCCTCCTGTGAGGATCGTCCGACCTACTTGAAAAATTTGTAGTAGGACGAAATCTGGGCGGCGGTGTTGGACGAAAGATTGAGCTTGATGCCGATCTTGTCACCGCGATACCAGCGGACCATGCCGGTCAGAAATCCGAGTTCTTCGCTGCGGATCGTCACTTCCTGTCCGGTGCGTGCATTGATGTCGAAATAGAGCTGAAAGCAGATGCCTTCTGCGGAAAGATCCGTAACGATGCCGTTGCTCGCACCCGTCTTGCAGGTCACCGTTCCGGTAATCTTCGTCTGCGTGCGCGCTGCCGTGCGCTGAACACTGTCCTTGTAGGCCATGTGAACCCTCGATCTGAATTGATCAGCCTCGATCATCTCACGCAAAGATTGAATTCCTCGCTAACAAAAATGCCCGCATTCGAGCAAACTGCATCAAATGCGGGCATAATAGCGCAATACCACAGAAACGTGCTTCGCTCTGACACGAACCGGGCGGCTATCGCGCCCGGCCCTTATTGCTTGCGCATGTCGTTATCGCAAAAGCGCTACGCACTTTTGCGCGGCGGCGTCAGCCAAAGACCCGGCCGAAAATCGTGTCGACGTGCTTGGTGTGGTAGCCGAGATCGAACTTTTCGCGGATGTCGGCTTCCGACAGGGCCGCGCGAACCTCCGTGTCGGCAAGCAACTCCTCAAGGAAGTCCTTGCCCTCTTCCCAGACCTTCATCGCATTGCGCTGAACGAGGCGATAGGCGTCCTCACGCGAAACACCGGCCTGCGTCAGAGCGAGCAGGACACGCTGCGAGTGAACGAGACCGCGGAACTTGTTCATGTTCTTGGTCATGTTGTCGGGATAGACGAGCAACTTGTCGATCACGTTGGTCAGGCGGGCAAGCGCGAAGTCGAGCGTCACCGTCGCATCAGGGCCGATCATGCGCTCGACCGAGGAATGCGAGATATCGCGCTCGTGCCAGAGGGCTACGTTCTCCATCGCCGGAATGGCGAAGGCGCGAACCATGCGGGCAAGACCCGTGAGGTTCTCCGTCAGCACCGGGTTGCGCTTGTGCGGCATGGCCGACGAGCCCTTCTGTCCCGGCGAGAAGTATTCTTCCGCTTCCAGGACTTCGGTGCGCTGTAGGTGGCGGATTTCGGTTGCCAGCCGCTCGATCGACGAGGCGACGACGCCAAGAGTGGCGAAATACATCGCATGGCGGTCGCGCGGAATGACCTGGGTGGAAACCGGCTCCGGCTTCAGGCCAAGCGCCTTGGCGACGTGTTCCTCGACGCGCGGGTCGATATTGGCGAAGGTGCCGACGGCGCCGGAGATGGCGCAGGTCGCGACTTCTTCACGGGCCGCGATAAGGCGCTGCTTGCAGCGATCGAACTCGGCATAGGCAAGCGCCAGCTTGACGCCGAAGGTCGTCGGTTCGGCATGAATGCCGTGCGAGCGGCCGATCGTCACCGTATCCTTGTGCTCAAAGGCGCGGCGCTTCAGTGCTTCGAGCAGCTTGTCGATATCAGCAAGCAAAAGGTCGGTTGCGCGCACGAGCTGTACGTTGAAGCAGGTGTCGAGCACGTCGGAGGATGTCATGCCCTGGTGGATGAAGCGGCTGTCGGGGCCGACGAACTCTGCCAGATGCGTCAGGAACGCGATGACGTCATGCTTGGTGACGGCCTCGATTTCGTCGATCCGGTCGACGTCGAATTTGGCGGCGCCGCCTTTTTCCCAGATCGTCTTTGCGGCATCCTTCGGGATCACGCCGATTTCGGCCAGCGCATCGCAGGCATGGGCCTCGATCTCGAACCAGATGCGGAACTTGGTTTCCGGCGACCAGATGGCCACCATTTCCGGTCGGGAATAACGGGGGATCATGGGCTCTCAGCTTTCGTCATCAGTGGAGGATGGCTGTGCCTCTAGCAAAGATGCCCGACAAGCTCAACGTTATTGACGGCCTCGCGAACCTGCAAGCCACAGGCTGGCGGCCAGAAGTGCGGCGCCGCCAACCGGAAGATAGAGCCGAACGCCCAGCACAAGGAACTGGTAGAAGGCGACAAGCGAGGTAAAGGCGAACTGGTAGAACCAGGTCCGGGTACCGGTATTGGCATGCCAGCGGGCGTAAAAGACGCGATAGTCGAGTGCGAAGAGCATTGCCGTCACGGCGATCGTGCCGAGCGAAAGGCAGAGCAGATAGGCCGCAAACCGCGTCTCGGCAGGGCGGCCAAGCGTAGAAAACCGTGCGAGGAACAGGGCAGCTGGCCAGGCCAGCATGCCGCCCAGACCATACATCACCAGCAGTTCCACCAGGTGGAAGGTCAGGGCGCCCTCGCGCAGCCAGAGCGCGACCCAGGCGGAAGCGACCATCACCAGCCCCCAGGCTGGCGTGCCGAAGACAAGTTCCGCCGCGGACGGAAACGCCCGCAGGAATCGCGAGCGCTTGAGGGAGGGCGCGGAAGCATATGCTGATTTCACTTCCGCCCCGGCGCCCGTTTCGTTCATTTTGCGATCCGCGTCGGAACCGCAATCCATCGTCCGTCAGTCGTGCCCTCGAACCCGAGCGATTTGACGAGCACCATCACAACGTGGGTTTGCGTGCCGTCGTCATTCATGTGCGTTACCGCACCGCCGATGCGATAGCCCGTCGGGCAACGGCGGCTTTCCGGCACACGGGTATCGTCCTGCAGCACGTCGCTTGCAGGCTTGCCCGCCTTCATCGTCATCGACAGGCGGAAGCCTTTGACCTCCTTCAGGAAGTCCTTGCAGAGCCCACCTGGTTCGAAGCTCTTTTCTTCGAGCGTCAGGCCGTAGGTCTGGCGGAAGGCATCGTCGGCGGCAAAGGCATCGTAAGTGAGGGCCAATGGCGTTGCATTGGCTTCGGTAATCGGATTGTAGGCCGCCAGCAATCCCGGCGCCTCGGCAAGCCTGTAGGCGTCGATCAGCGGAGCGGCGCGCCGATGCGCCTCATGTCTCATCCGGTGCAGGGGGGCGCCATCTTCGCGACCGACTGCGCGCACCGGCGCACCCGGCAGAAAAGTGTCGTTGCGGGTATCGATGACGTAGATCGTGGAATAGGGAAAACCCGAGCCGTCCTGGACACCGTATTCCTCGAACGCAAAGACATATCCATCGGAGGAAAAGCCGATCGGCTGGAATGCGGCATAGTCACCCGCCGATGCCTGCGAGGCGACAAATGTCACCGCCAGGAGGAGGAGCCCTGGCGCTGCCGGGCGCGAGATCATCAGCGGGCCTGTTCGGCAGGCGCTCGGATCGCCTGGATGGCGGAGCGATAGGCATCGACCCAACCACCCTTGAAGATCGCCGAACCGGCGACCAGCACGTTTGCGCCGGCGCCGGCTGCAATCGCCGCCGTTTCAGGCGCAATGCCGCCGTCGACTTCGATCTCGATCGGCCGGTCGCCGATCATCGCCTTGATCCGGCGGATCTTTTCCGCGGTCGCGTCGATGAACTTCTGGCCGCCGAAGCCCGGGTTGACCGTCATCACCAGCACCAGATCGACGGTGTCGAGCACATATTCGATGGCGCTTTCGGGTGTTGCCGGGTTGAGCGAGACGCCGGCCTTCTTGCCGAGCGACCGGACAGTCTGCAGCGAGCGGTGCAGGTGCGGCCCGGCTTCGGCGTGAACCGTCAGGATATCGCAGCCGGCCTTTGCGAAGGCTTCGAGAAAGCCGTCGGCGGGCGAGATCATCAGATGGCAGTCGAAGGTCGCTTCGGTGTAGGGGCGCAGCGACTTGATCACGTCGGGCCCAAACGTGATGTTCGGGACGAAATGGCCGTCCATGACATCGAGATGGATCCAATCCGCGCCGGCATCGACGACATCGCGGACTTCCTGTCCGAGCTTCGAGAAATCGGCCGCCAGGATCGACGGGGCAATGCGGATGGGATGGGTCATGAGAAGGCTCCGGCTGTTTCCCGCGCAATAGCACTCCGCAGCCGCGCAAACAACATGCGCTGGTGCTAATCGCGCCTTAGCCGCGGCTCGACCATGACGGCAAGGGATCGTTTTCGGCAGGTGTGGCGTCGTGGACGCCGCGGGCGATCGCGCGCGCCATCGTCGCGGCGGCGGCAGCACCCAGATCGAGGAAGTCTGCGAGCTCCAGCGTCCGGCCGCTTGCGCCGGTGGCAAGGGCGAAAATGAGGTCGCCGTCGAGCGGCGTGTGCGCCGGCCATATTGCCCGCGAGAAGCCATCATGCGCGGCGATCGCCAGGCGCTTGGCCTCGGCCTTGGTCAACACCGCATCTGTGGCGATGACCGCAATCGTGGTGTTGGCGGCGGCCGACAAATTTGCGCCCATTTTCGTGCGGACCTCGGATGCATTCGCCGGCATGGGGTGGGGAAGGCCGAGCCCACCGAACTCGTCCTGTTTCTCGTGAGGGGCGGCCCAGAAGTGCCGGGTGCTGCCGACAGTCGCAGAACCCAAAGCATTGACGGCCACGAGCGCGCCGACGGTAATGCCGTTCGGCAGCACGATTGAGGCGGAGCCAAGGCCACCCTTGAAGGTCGCGGTCAAGGCGCCAGTGCCGGCGCCGACCGAGCCGGTGGCAAAATCAGCGTCAGCCTTTTGTACAGCCTCATACCCAAGTTCGCGGTAGGGCGGAAACTGCCCCCAATCCTTGTCGCCGCCATTGATCAGGTCGAACAGGATGGCGGTCGGGACGATCGGCACACGGTGCGGGCCGATCACAAACCCACGTCCCATTTCCCTCAGCGCCGCCTGCGCCCCGGAGGCGGCATCCAGCCCAAACGCTGACCCGCCGGACAGAATGATACCATCGACTGTCTGCACGGTGTTGTGCGGTTCGAGAAGATCCGTTTCGCGCGTGCCGGGCGCGCCGCCGAGCACCTGGACGGCGGCCGTTGCCGGTGGATCGCAGACGATGGCGGTCACGCCCGATTTCAAGCGATGATCTTCGGCATTGCCGACAGAAAGGCCGGCGACGTCGGTGATAAGGTTGCGTGGACCAGGCAGCATCATTGCACTCCGGCGGCGTCGGCAACCGGCACGAAGCGGCCGCTCTGCCATTGCATCAAGCGATAGGGGTTGCCGGCGCGTTCATGCCCCGCATTGAAAGCAATCGGCCCAAGAACCGTCTGGTATGGGCCTTTGAGCAGCGCCTCCGTCAACGGCTTTTCATCCTTCTCAGCCTGATCCTTGGCCTGCTCGAGAACAGACATGGCGCCGAATGCCTGGAGCACATAGCCATCGGGCTCGATGCCGGCGGCACGCATGGCCTCGGCTATGGGCTTGCCTTCGGGCGACCGCGCCGCATCGGGCAACGTCAGCGCCAGGACACCGTCGGTGAGCGGCACGGCAACGTCGGCTGCATTCAGCGTGTCACCGCCGAGCAAGGTGAGGTTCGCGCCTTCCTCCTGCGCGTCGCGCGCGATCACGGCAGTATCCTGCCGGTCGCCGCCGGTGAAAACGTGGGTGGAGCCGCTCTTGACGAGCCGTCGTACGAGATTGATCTGCTGCTCCTGGGCGGGGCGATAAGTGTCGGTAAAGACCGGGGTCAATCCGATTTCGCCGAGCGCTGCGCGCACGCTCTCGACCAGTTCGCGGCTATGGATCGTGCCGTCGTCGATCAAGGCGATCGGCTTGTCCTTCCAACGCGCGGTGATCGCAGCAACGACGGCTGCCGATTCGGCCTTGCCACTCGGCGCCAGGCGGAACAGCGGCCAATGCTTCTTGAGTACGTCTTCCATCAGGATGTCGGACCGTACGCTCAACGTCACCGCCGGTATATTGGCCTCGGCGAGGGCGGGCAGTGTCGCGTCGAGGCTCTCGACGCAGAGGAAGCCGATGGCCGCCTCTGCAGCTGCTGCCACAAGCGCCTTGGTCAGCGCTTCTGCACCGGCCGCGTCGCATGTTTCCGGGATGACGACGATTTCGCTGCCGCGATCGCCGGCCTGGAAAGAGGCGCCATCGATGATCTGTTTGCCGAGAAGGGCAAATGGCCCTTCAACGGGGGCAACGACCGCGACCTTGACGCCGGCAGCGGCGGCAGGTGCGGCTTGCGCCATTCCCGCTACGATGAGGCTCAAAACGATCGATCGAAGCATGCAATTCCCCGCTACTGCATAATTCCCAAGCTCGGATTGGTTTCAAGGAAAGATTATGCAGCGAGTCCAAAAATGCTACCGCAATCCTTGGCATGAACTCAATCACCCGCAGCGCTGTAGTGGCCGCATGTTTTAAGGATGTGGCCACCGGCGTCAAAGGAAAAGATGCGAGTGGAAACAACGGGCATCCGATCCGCGCCATGGCCATGTCGCGGATCTGAAAGAATCTCCAGCCGGCGGGTTTCATAATTTACGCCAGCGTCTATATGTGCCTGACCTCGCCCGGAGAGAGATGTGTTGGAGAGAACCCGACTGGACCCGATAAGTTATCGCGACGCCATGAGCCGCCTGGCCGGCCACGTGCAGCTCATCACCGCTGCCAATGGCGGCGAGCGCCGCGGCGTCACGGTCACTGCTTCCTGCTCGGTTTCCGACAGTCCGCCGACCGTTCTCGTTTGCCTGAACGGCGCCAACCCGCGCAACGACATCTTCGTGCGCGGCGACAGCTTTGCGCTGAACCTGCTCGGTGACGAACACCGTGCGCTCGCCCACGCCTTTTCCGGCCGTGACCAGCTCGACATGGATCGTCGCTTTGCGCTTGGCCAATGGAGGCAGCTGGCAACCGGTTCGCCGATCCTCGTCAATGCGACGGCCGCGTTCGATTGCCGGCTGATCGAGGTCAAGACCATTGCGACGCATCTGGTGCTGTTCGGCGAGGTCGTGGACGTCGCGCTTGGCCCGCCGCGCCCGCCGCTCATTTATGTAGACCGCGGATATCACTCGCTGTAGGTTTTCACGAGGCGTAATTCACTCTCTGCGCTTGATTGAGAAAACGCCTGCAACTTACTGATATAAAGGCATTACTTCAACCGAAATAGCTTACAACTGAAACTGGCCGTGGCGGAGGATGCATGACGGCACCGGCGACAGGCGTATTGCCCCAATCCATCGATGAAACGATGGCGATGCTGGAGGCACAGGATTATCTCGCCGGCACGGCGCTTGCGACCGTGCTGTTTCTCGCGTTGCGGATGAAACGCCCGCTCTTTCTCGAGGGCGAGGCCGGTGTCGGCAAGACCGAGATTGCCAAGGTGCTGGCTCGTGCCCTCGATCGGCCCTTGATCCGCCTGCAGTGCTACGAGGGGCTCGACGTCGCCTCTGCCGTCTATGAGTGGAACTACCCTGCGCAGATGCTGGAGATCCGGTTGTCGGAAGCGGCCGGAGCGGTCGACCGACGCAGGGTCGAAAGCGACATCTTCTCCGAACGATTTCTCATTCGACGCCCGGTACTTCAGGCGATTTCCGCTGAGAACGGGCGGGCGCCGGTGTTCCTGATCGACGAACTCGATCGCACGGATGAAGCCTTCGAAGCGTTCCTGCTCGAAGTCCTCTCGGATTTCCAGGTCACGATTCCTGAACTCGGCACCATCCGTGCCATTGAGCCGCCTATCGTCATCATCACCACCAATCGCACGCGCGAGATCCACGACGCCTTGAAGCGGCGCTGCCTCTATCATTGGGTCGACTATCCGAAGGCAACACAGGAACTCGAAATCATCCGCCGCAAGGTTCCGGGCTGCAACGCCGCCCTGTCGCGCGAAATCATCGCCTATGTGCAGCGGCTTCGCACCATCGATCTCTTCAAGAACCCGGGTGTCGCCGAAACGATCGACTGGGCAACGGCCCTGACCGAGCTCGACCGGCTCGCGCTCGACCCCGAAACGATCGCCGATACGCTCGGCACCTTGCTCAAATACCAGGACGACATCGCCAGGATCGACGGAGCCGAGGGGCGCAGGCTGCTCGCCGAGGTCAAGGCCGAACTGCTGGCGGCTGGTTGACGATGGAGCCGGGAGAACATCCGCCTGATGGTGCCATTCTCCCGCCGATCCTGCCCGGCGATGGAAGGCTGGCTGACAACATCGTGTACTTTGCCCGCGCCCTGCGACGCGCCGGGATAAAGATCGGACCCGGGGCGGTGGCCGACGCCATCGGCGCGGTGGCCCTGATCGGCATCGGCGCCCGCGAGGAGTTCTACGCCGCCCTTCAGTGCATCTTCGTCAAGCGCCACGAGGATCAGCCCGTGTTCGAAGAGGCTTTTCGCCTGTTCTGGCGCTCGCGCGGCCTCGTCGAGAAAATGATTGCGATGATGTCTCCGCTCGCGCCGCAACGCGAGAGCGAGCGCCAGCGCCGACGGGCCGGCGAGACGCGCGTTAGCGACGCACTGATGTCCGGCCACGATGACACCCGGCCGCCACGTGACGAACCCGAGATCGAGGTCGATGCGCGCTATACGGTCTCGGGCCAGGAGCTGTTCCGCAAAGCCGATTTCGCCCAGATGACGGCTGCCGAGATCACCGAAGCGAGGCGGGCGCTATCGGCTTTGGTGCTGCCACTCGATCGGGTGCGTACGCGTCGATACCGGCCTTCGGCGCGGCAGATCCGGATCGATCCGCGCGCGACGATGCGCGATGCGATGCGCTTCGGCGGCGAACTGATCTTGCCGCGCTTTCGCGAACGGCGTCTCGTTCATCCGCCGCTGGTCGTGCTTGCCGATATTTCCGGCTCGATGAGCCAATACACCCGCATCTTTCTACACTTTCTCCATGCCTTGAGCGAAAAGCGCCAGCGCGTTCACACCTTCCTCTTCGGCACGCGGCTGACCAATGTTTCTCGACCGATGCGAAACCGCGACCCGGATGTCGCGCTCGACGAATGCCTATCCGCGGTCAAGGACTGGTCGGGTGGCACGCGCATCGGCGAAACTTTGCATGAGTTCAACCGACGCTGGTCGCGGCGCGTCCTGGGGCAGGGCGCCATCGTGCTCTTGATTACTGACGGGCTCGAGCGGGACGATACGACAGAGCTTGAGCAGGAGATCGATCGTCTGCATCGATCCTGCCGTCGGTTGATCTGGCTTAATCCGCTGTTGCGGTTCGACGGCTTCGAGGCGCGGGCGCGCGGCGTCAAGGCGATGCTGCCGCATGTTGACGAATTCCGTGCCGTGCACAATCTTGAGTCCGTGGGCGAGCTAGTCAGATCGCTGTCGGGTCAAAGGTCCGGAGAGGCCGACCCTCGACGGTTCATGAGCGAGCATCGCGCCGTGCTGGGAGGCAAGTAAAATGCAGATATCAGCTGACGTCCTCGATCCGCTCGCAGTCGCCGAGGCCTGGGTCGGCGAGGGCCGCCGGGTGGCGATCGCAACGGTGATCGAAACCTGGGGGTCTGCGCCGCGGCCGGTCGGCAGTCATCTGGTGATTGACGGTGCCGGCAATTTCGAAGGTTCCGTTTCCGGCGGATGCGTCGAAGGTGCTGTCATCAGCGAAGCCGCTGATATTCTTGAGACGGGAAATCCGAGGATCCTGGAATTCGGCGTTGCCGACGAGACGGCATGGCGTGTCGGTCTTTCCTGTGGCGGCCGGATCCGGGTGCTTGTCGAGCGGGTTGACGGCTGAGCCATGGACCTCACAACCCTTCAGGCATTGAATGCAGCCCGGACGGGGCGGCAAGCGGCTGTCGTCTTCAGCGATCTCGAGACCGGCCAAAGCGTGCTCTGCGTCGAAGGCGAGCGCTGTCCGGCCGAATGGACCGAGGCGATGTCGGCAGCACTTCGCTCCGGCAAGCCCGGAATGATCGTCGTAGGTGAGCGGTCCTTTTTCCTCAATGTCTACCTGCCGCCACCGCGCATCCTGGTTGTCGGCGCCGTCCATATCTCCCAGGCGCTCGCGCGCATGGCGCCCATAGCAGGCTTCGACCTTACTATCATCGATCCACGCACGGCCTTTGCGACGGCCGAGCGCTTTGCTGGCGTAGAGCTGATAGCGGAGTGGCCCGAAGATGTTCTCAACGTCCGGCCGCTTGATCAGTTCACGGCCATGGTCGCCCTCACGCATGATCCGAAGATCGATGACGAACCGATCCGGGCGGCCCTTAGTGCCGGCTGTTTCTATGTCGGTGCGCTTGGCAGCAGAAAGACCCATGCAGGCCGCGCCGAACGCCTGCGTCGCCTGGGGCTCACCGACGATGCGATCGCGCGGATCAGGGCGCCAATCGGCCTTGACATCGGCGCGGCGAGCCCAGCGGAGATCGCCGTTGCTATCCTTGCCGAAATCATCGAAGCGCTCAGGCGCCGGGACATCATGTCCGGCAGCGAGGAACATCGATGAGATTTGGGAGCCTCAGTGTTTCAGCGGCCGAAGGCACCGTGCTTGCGCACGCGGTCAAGATTGGCAATCTTCGATTGCCGAAGGGGCACGTCCTGACCTCAGCCGATATTGCTGCATTGGTTCAGGCGGGCACCGACGAAGTTATCGTCGCCCAGCCGGATCGGGGTGATCTGCTGGAGGATGAAGCGGCGGCCCGGATCGCTGCGGCGATCGCGCCCGACCATCTGCGGTTCTCGGCAGCGGCAACCGGCCGCGTAAACATCTATTCCCGCGTACACGGACTGTTCGTCGCCACCCGCGGGACCGTCGACGAGTTGAACCGCATCGACCCGGCCATCACGCTCGCCTGCCTTGCGGACCATGTGCCGGTGCAGCCCGGCGACATGGTGGCGACGATCAAGATCATCCCGCTTGCAGTGGCAGGCTCGCTCGTGGCGAAGGCGGAAACGCTGCTACGCCAACACACAACCTTCGAGGTCAAACCCTTCGCCCCGCGCGACGCGGCACTAATAGCAACCGAGTTGCCATCGCTGAAACGCCAGGTCATGGATAAGACCCATGCCGTGCTGGCTGCGCGGCTGCGGCAATCCGCAAGCCGGCTAACGACCGAGCGGCGCGTCGCCCATACGGAAGACGCCGTGGCTGCAGCCATCGGCGATTTGAAGGCCGACCACGACCTCATCGTTGTCTTCGGCGCGTCGGCGGTTGCCGATTCGGATGATGTCATTCCGGCCGCCATCCGCCGTGCGGGCGGCACTGTCGACCATGTCGGGATGCCTGTTGATCCCGGCAATCTCATCGTGCTCGGCCGCGTCGGCACGGTGCCGGTGGTCGGAGCGCCCGGCTGTGCGCGGAGCCCGCGTGAAAACGGCTTCGATTGGGTGCTTGATCGCATCCTCGCCGGCGAATGGCCAAGCCCGCATGACATTACCGGGCTCGGCGTCGGCGGCCTGCTGAAGGAGATACCCACCCGCCCGCAGCCGCGAGAGCCCGTTGCCTCCAAAGCTCTGGGCCCGGTGGAAACCGTCGTGCTGGCAGCGGGTCGTGCAAGCCGCATGGGGCCGGAGGGCGGCCACAAGCTGCTCGCGACCTTCGATGGCGTCCCGCTCATCCGTCGCACCGTCGTCAGCGCGCTTGCAGCCGATATCGGCCGGGTGATCGTTGTCACCGGCCATCGGGAGGCCGAAATCCGCGCGGCACTCGGCGATTTGCCGGTGACGCTCGTTTCCAATCCCGATTACATGTCCGGTATGGCATCGTCGCTGACATCAGGGCTTTCGGCACTCGATCAAGGAGCGGGCGGCATGCTGGTGATGCTCGCCGACATGCCCGGGATAACGGCAGGCGATCTGCGCCGGCTCGTCGATACATTTACCGCTGAAGGCGGGCGGGCAGTGATTCGAGCAACGGCCGATGGCCAGCGCGGCAACCCGGTTATCCTGCCGCGCCAGACATTTGCTGCCATCAGCCAGCTGGTTGGCGATGTCGGCGCAAGGCATATCGTCGAGAGATGTGGACTGTCGGTGGTCGACGTCGAGCTTGGAGCAGCTGCGCGTCTCGACCTCGACACACCGGAGCAGATCATCGCTGCCGGCGGCATATTGGAGGAGTGACAGCATGGACAATGCGGCAATCGAAGAGATGTTCGAAACGCTTGGGGCCGTGACCATCAAACGCATGTTCGGCGGCAAGGGCGTCTATTTCGAAGGCATCATCTTCGCGCTTGAAGTCGATGGCGAAATATTGCTGAAGGGCGACGACAGGACAGGCCCGACCTTCGAAGCGGCCGGATCCAGACAATGGGCCTATGACGGCAAGGGGAAAACGGTGAAGATGCCCTATTGGAGCATCCCGGAAGAAGCGTACGACGATCCGGACGAAATGGCGCGGTGGGTCAGGCTTGCCTATGAGGCGTCGCTGCGGGCCAAAAAATAGAATCGACGACGGAGTTTAATTGGCGTCAACCAGCGCCTTCGTCTGCACGCGAATGGCACGGACGGCGTCGGCGGCAAACCGCGAAAGCGGCTGGGGCAGGGCATCGAGATCGTACCAGCCGATGTCGGAAAGCTTGTCCGGTTCGGTCAGTTGCGGTTCGCCCGAAAAGTCGTCGGTCACGTAGATCATCGAGATCCAGTGCTGACGATCTGCTTCGATCAGTTGTTCGCTGAGGCAGAGAAAGCGGGTCGAGCGGATAGACAGGCCGCTTTCCTCTTCCGCCTCACGGCGCGCAGCAAGCTCGCTGCGCTCCATGTGATCGACCTTGCCGCCCACGATATTCCAGTGGCCGGCCTCGGGCGCCTTCAAACGCTTGCACAACAACAGCTTGCCATCGCGCATGATCGCTAGTCCGCAACCGAAGCCCGGAAAGTCGATGCCTGGCCGACCCATTGATAGGATCAGGCCTTGCCGGCGATCAGCATGAATGCGGGGATTTCGTCGCCGAAACCGACAGGTGTCGGGCCGTCGTCGTGATCGCGACGGTGGCGGCTGCGGCGATCGCGGTTGTCGTCATTGGCAGGGTTTGCCGCGCGGACCGGACGTTCCGGACGGTGGCCGTTGCTCTGCTTCGTCTCTGCGTTGCGTGCCGGTTTCACCGATTCTACCCTTTCCACGACTGCTTCAATTTCGGCCTCACTATCGGCACGAACCGTATCGGTTTTGTGATCGGAACGGCCACGTGGCGCCCGGTCCCCATCTTTTTTATTACGGTCCCTGCGACCGTCACGACCGCGTTCACGGCGACCGGTGTCGTGGCTTTCCATCGGCTCGGGAAGGTTCGACAGATCACCGTTCAGCCACTCGACCTTCTGGCCGATCAGCTTCTCGATGGCGTCGGAGAACTTCGTGTCGCGCTTGGTCACCAGCGTGAAGGACGCGCCGGAGCGGCCAGCACGGCCGGTACGGCCGATGCGGTGAACATAGTCTTCCGCATGGATCGGCACGTCGAAATTGAAGACATGGCTGACATCGGGGATGTCGAGGCCGCGGGCAGCAACATCGGATGCGACCAGCAATGTGATGTTGTTGTCCTTGAAGCCGGCAAGCATGGCCATGCGCGAGCGCTGGTCCATGTCGCCATGCAGAGCACCAACCGAGAAGCCATGACGCTCGAGCGACCGGAAGAGGTCGGCGACATCCTTCTTGCGATTGCAAAAGATGATGGCGTTCTTCAGCTCGTCCTGGGCGCGGATCAGATCGCGCAGCACGGCGCGCTTCTCGTAATCCTTCGCGTGCGTCGCGACGAAGCGCTGCGTCACCGTCTGTGCCGTCGATGCCGGACGGGCAACTTCGACCCGTTCCGGGTTCTGCAGGAAGCGGTCGGCAAGCTTCTGGATCTCCGGCGGCATGGTTGCCGAGAAGAACAGCGTCTGGCGCGTGAACGGGATCATCTTGGCGATGCGCTCGATATCAGGAATGAAGCCCATGTCGAGCATGCGGTCAGCTTCGTCGATGACCAGGATTTCGACGCCGCTCATCAAAAGCTTGCCACGCTCGAAATGGTCGAGCAGGCGGCCGGGCGTGCAGATCAGCACATCGGCGCCGCGCTCCAGCTTGCGGTCCTGTTCGTCGAACGAGACGCCGCCGATCAGAAGTGCGATGTTGAGCTTGTGGTTCTTGCCGTACTTGTCGAAGTTCTCTGCAACCTGGGCCGCCAGTTCGCGCGTCGGCTCCAGAATCAGCGTGCGCGGCATGCGCGCACGTGCACGACCCTTTTCGAGCAGGGTCAGCATCGGCAACACGAAGGATGCCGTCTTGCCTGTTCCCGTCTGCGCGATGCCGAGGATATCACGGCGCTGCAGTGCCGGGGGAATGGCACCAGCCTGGATCGGGGTCGGGATTGTGTAGCCCGCATCGGTAACTGCGGAGAGAACTTTTTGGCTAAGGCCAAGGTCAGCAAAATTGGTCAAAGGGAAATCTGTTTCCGTTCCGGTTCGGGAAGAACACTGCTCGATCGGTGGAAAACACACCACCGCGTGGCCGGGCTCTTAAGCCGAATGCCGTCGAAAGTCAAGAAATCCAGCACGTTGAAGCTGGAAAAGGTTGATGGCAACGAATCTGTTGCGTTTCTTGTCAAGTAGCACGGGCCGAGCGGGTCGGCATGATGCTCATTTCATGTAGCTCGCGAGCTTGCTACTGGCGTTGAGAAACCGCATGGGGTCGACTGCCTGACCGTTCAGCCTGACCTCATAGTGCAGGTGCGGGCCTGTCGAACGACCGGTGTTGCCGGACTTGGCAACGACATCACCGGCCTTGATCCGGTCGCCGACCTTGACGAGCACCGTCGAGAGATGGGCATAGCGACTGGAAACGCCATTGCCATGATCGATCTCGACCATGTTTCCATAGCCACCCGTCAGCCCGGCAGTCGTCACGGTGCCCGGAGCCGTCGCGCGGATGCGGGTGCCGACGGTGGCGCGAAAGTCTATGCCCGCATGCAGCGCCAACCGCCCGAGAAAGGGATCGAGCCTGTTGCCGAAGTCGCTGGTGATATCACTTGCGGGCGACGGGTTGCCGAATGGCAACTCCCGGACCTGTGCGCGCGTCCGCTCGAGCTCGACAAGCGCCGAGTCAAGCGCGGCAAGCGATCGACCGAAGCCGTCGTCATTGACGGGCTCTACGAAAGGTCCGCCGATCGCGCTATCTATGGAACCGGTGGTTTCATCTGAGGGCGGCAATTCGGCGACGTCATTTTCTGGTAGGGCAACACCTGTGCGACCGACGATCTTGCGGATCGCCTCGGACGTTTTGGCGGCTCCGTCGGTCAGTTGCTCAAGCCGCAACATCTGGTCGCGCTCAACATCCTTCAGCGAGAGCGTCACTTTCGAAAAAAGCCGATCGGCGCGATCGGAGGTGCTTTCAACCGTGGCAGGCCGGGCATAGGCGAGGGCCGCAACTCGGGCGGGCGCGGCACCCTGTGTGCCGCTCAGCCCCATCAGTTTTTCGATTGCCTGCACACCGCCCGTGGCATCGGCACGTTCTTCGTAGGCGAGGGGTTCGACCGGTGCAGGTTGGGTGAAATCGGTCGACAGACCAGAATTTTCAGCCCGTTCGATCAGCGCGCCGAGTTTGCCGTTTCGAGAAGAAAGCGCCTGCTGCTGCTGAAGCAGCTTTTCGACTTTCTCTTCGACCACCTGTTGATCGAGTAACTGCCGGCTCGTAACGCGATCGACCTGCGCTCGCAACGCGGTGATTCGATCTTCGTATTCGTGCTGCATGCGCGCTTGGCGGGCGATCGTGCCACCGATGAGGTCGTCGCGAAGAACAAGGTAGGATGTGGCGGCGAGGTAACCGATGCTGAACACACCGGCTGCAGAAACGGCAAGGGCCGCCATCCAAGGACGCACGGTCATGTGACGAACCTTGTCGCCGCTCGCCAGGATCAGGACGTGATTCTGCGCGCGATTTCCGAAGGTGCGATTTGCCGAACGTTCAGACACTCCACCGCTCCCGCCATGTGCGAATTGTCTCGCATTGCTTGACGGGCATTACACTTCGTTAGGGTTAATATTTGGTTGAGTGCTCGCGCTACGAGAGGTTGTGGAAGCCGTCATCGAGCGATAGAACGATGGCGTCAACCCGGCTTCGGCGCGGGCGATATCGTTGAATGGCGCCTTGAGGGGACCTCGAAAATTGGCGCGAACGAGCTGCTGGAAAGTCGCTGCCGGATCTTTCCGCTCCCGCGCGCACAGGAAACGAAACCATTTGGCACCGACGGCCACATGGCCTTTCTCGTCTTCGTAGATGACGTCGAGTACCGCGGCAGTCTCGAAGTCTCCGGTCTCGCGCATGCGCGCCTGCAGCGCCGGCGTCACGTCGAGCCCGCGCGCCTCGAGGATAAGCGGGACGACGGCCAGCCTGGCGGTCAGATCGTTGCGGGTGTCGTGCGCCGCCTGCCAGAGCCCGTCATGCGCGGGCAGGTCGCCATAGTCGGCGCCAAGGTCGTTCAGGCGCTGCCGAACCATGCGGAAATGCTTGGCCTCCTCGAATGCAACCTTCATCCAGCCGTCGAAAAACGAATTCGGCACCGATTCGGACGCAAAGCGGGCGACGATATCGAGCGCGAGATCGACGGCGTTGAGTTCGATATGGGCGATCGAATGCAAGAGCGCGATCCGGCCCTTGAGCGAGCCGAGCGAGCGCTTCTTCACCTGCGTGGGTGGCGTCAGAACAGGCCTTTCCGGCCGACCCGGACGCAGAGGAACGGGGCGATCCAGCGGCGAACGCAGCGACAGCGCACGGCGCTGCCAGCGCCGTGCCGCTTCCTGGGCCAGTTCCGTCTTGACGGTCAGGTCGGCAGCACTGATCGCCTCAACGGCAGCGCCGCGTAGACTGTGAAAGTTGGGAAGCGTCTTCATTGCGGCCTCGTCGTTTTGACTTAGAGCGCCTTGGCGGCCTCGAGCACTTCATTGGCGTGGCCATTGACCTTGACCTTCTCCCAAACGCGCGCAATCCGGCCGTCGGCGGCAATCAGGAAGGTGGTGCGTTCGACGCCCATATATTTGCGCCCGTAGAGGCTCTTTTCCACCCATAGACCATAGGCGTTGACGACGGATCTTTCCTCGTCGGCAGCAAGCGTGACTGCCAGATCATATTTCTTCGCAAAGCGATCGTGACGTTTCACCGAATCGGGCGAGAGCCCGATCAACTCAACGCCTGCAGCGGCAAACTCGGAGGCGAGTTCGGTGAAGGAAATCGCTTCCAAGGTGCAACTTTTCGTGTCGTCCTTGGGGTAGAAGAACAAGACGACCGGACGCCCGCGCAAGGCAGAAAGCGAAATCGTGCCGCCGCCGTCACGGGGAAGCGTGAAGTCGGGAGCGAGATCTCCGGGGGTGAGGCTTGCCATGAATAAACCTTCCTTGCGCCAAGTTTTGTGAACAATCGCCGGCTAGGGCATATCGAGAATCGGCGACCGCAGTCCAGCGGATTTGTGCTAGATTTGACAGGTTCCGGACGGGTTGCGTCGATAGGACCCTTTGCCCGGCATTCGCGCACACGAAACCCACGGATGTGTGAATGCTTTCCACAGCATGGTCGGCCAGACGTGATGACACCGTCCGGCCAGATGTGGTCTACGTGACGGCAATGATCCGTCGACCCGCTGCCGCATGATGCGTCGACGGGAGAGGCGGGCTTTCCCGTATGAACTGGAGGGCGTCCGCGCCGATGAGTGAGATCCGCGGCGAAAAAGTCGGCTTTCGCAAGAAAGACATCGTCGCGTTGCATGCGTTGCCCTCGGCGCAGGCACACGAACCCGTCATCGTGCATGCCCCGCACAAACGCGGGCTCTTGCGCTTTCTCAGCAAGATTGCCCTTTGCGGCTTACTGCTCGCCTTCATCACTGCGGCCAGCCTCATCGCCGTCGTCGAGAGCGGGGCGATCGACAGCACACTGAACGCGCGCGCCCGCACGGCGCTGAACGCGGCACTCGGCGGCGCCTATCGCGCTGAGGTCGGTAGCACCGTCGTTCGCATGACCTCGAACGGCGCGCTGGCGCTCAAGGCGCGGGAAGTGGCGCTGAGCGAAGCCACGTCCGGCCAACCTGTCGCAAAGTTGAGTTCGATATCCATTGCCCTCGACCCTCTGGCGCTGTTGACGGGCAGGATTTCGGTTTCACGTCTTGAAGCCGAAGGTGGCGACTTCGACACCGGCCTCCTGCCACGCGGCGAGCCGGTCGATCTGACGAAGATCAAGATCGCCGATGTCGGCGACGCACTGGAGCAGCTTTTTGCCCATGTCGACCGCATGTCGAAGATGGCGGCAGGTCGTGGCGACCAGACGGTGTTGCTTTCCAACTTTTCGTTCACAGTCGCCGGTGCACGTAACCGTGTCGTGCCGGTCGATGCCAAGGAGCTGGAGTTCAATCGTGATGCCGATGGCTCCATGCACGTCAAAGGCAGCGTGACCGTCGATGGAGTCGATGTCGATCTCAGCGCCAACGCTCTTGGTGCAAAGGGTCATATGTCCGGCTTCGAAGCGGCAATCTCGAACATTCCGCTGAAGCCCTTCTTCTATCACGGCCCCTTCGGCAAGGAGGCCGCCTTCGGCATCGATGCGACCGCGGGGCTGACCCTCACGGCGACACGCGCCGCCGAAGGCGCCAAGCCCGACCTTCGCGTGGCCGTCAGGACGTCGGAAGGTGCATTCCACGCCGGTGGGCTGGTTTCGACGATCAATCCCTCCCAGATGGATATCGCCTATGACTTTGAGCGGGCTGCCGTCGAGGTGCTGCCGTCGACGGTCAATATCGGTCGCTCGATCTTCCCGTTTACTGGTGCAGTGAAAGACCTCGACAGAACAGCAGGCGCAACCGATCAGGGTTTTGCCATCGATCTTTTGTTCAGGAATGCAAGTTCCGCGCCGGAGGACATTACCGAACGTCCCTTGATCTTCGATGCGAAGGCAAGCGGCCGCTTCACCTCGGATGCGCGCCACCGCCTGATCTTCGATCAGCTCGCCGTTTCCAGCCCGCTCGGCTCGATGTTCGGTTCGCTTTCGGTCGCCTTCGGCAAGACTTCGCCGCAGGTCAGCTTTGCCGCCGTCAGCGACCAGATGCAACCGACGGCCGTCAAGCAGCTTTGGCCCTGGTGGATCGCCAAGGGCGCGCGCCGCTGGGCGATCCGCAATCTCTTCGGCGGCACGGTCACTGATGCGCGCATCGAGGTTTCGGTGGCAGAGGGGCGGATCGCCCAGAACGAAGGCGAGCTGAAGCTCGACGAGAAAGAACTGAACATCACGTTCAACATCGACGAAACGCGGATCAACATTGCTGGTGAGATACCGCCGTTGCGCGACACATCGGGCACGTTCAAGCTGAGCGGCCAGCGCATGGAAGTGGGCGTAAAGCAGGGGGCGGCCTTTTTTCCCTCCGGCCGGTCCGTCGCGCTCAATGGCGGCGATTTCATCATTCCCGATGTCTACACCAAGCCGTTGATCGCGGAAATGAAGATCGAAGTTGGCGGCGAGGCAGACGCGATCGCCGAGCTCGTCACCTACAAGCCGATTCAGGCGCTGCAAAAGACACCGTTTGTCCCAGGCGACTTTACCGGCCCGCTAACCGCACAGGTCGGAGCGCGGTTTGGCCTTGTCACCGACCAGCACCCGCCACCGCCGCTCTGGCAAGTGGAGATGCAGCTTGAGGACGTCACCGTCACGCGCCCGATCGCCGGACGCGGCGTCTCCAATCTTTCCGGCACGTTCCGGGTCGACAACGAGCAAGCGGTTCTCGATGCCGATGCGGTTGTTGAAGGCGCAAAGGTCAAGATCGCGCTCACCGAACCGGTCGACAGCAAATCGAAGGTCAAACGCAAACGCGAAATCAGCGGCACACTCGATGCGGCAGCCCGGGAGAAGCTGACCCCCGGCCTGTCGAAGATCATCTTCGGGCCGATGGACGTCGATCTGGTGATCGACGAGGCTGATGTTCAGCACGTTACCGTCGATCTGACCAAGGCCAGGCTCTCGCTTCCCTGGATCGGCTGGAACAAAGGTGCAGGCATACCAGCCGAGGTGCGCTTCACATCCGACATCAACGACAGCGTTACAACCATCAAGGACTTTGCAATCGCCGGTGACGGTTTCGGCGCACGCGGTAATCTGCAGGTCGATGGCGCCGGCATCGTTAATGCAAAGCTCAGCAATGTCCGTCTGGCGCAGGGCGACGATTTCAACGTTGCCATCGATCGCCGCAAAGGCATCCATGTCGTGACGCTGAGCGGTGCCGCGGCAGACATTCGTCCGATCCTTGCCCAGATGAAGAGCGGCTCGAACGGCGACGGTGGCGCCGGTGACGACATCACCATCCAGGGTCAGCTCGGTCGCGTCGCCGGCTTCAACGGCGAAGTGCTTTCGAATGTGAACCTGGTCTATTCGGAGCGTGGCCAACAGATCGAAGACATCAATCTGTCGGCAGTCACCGGAAGCGGCCAGGCAGTAGTGGCGCGGCTCGCCAAATCCGGTGCCGACAACATTCTTGAACTGACCACCGGCGACGCCGGCTCGCTTGCTCGGTTCGCCGACATCTATAGCAACATGCGCGGTGGTCTGTTGAACATGAAGTTGCGTGATCGTGGCGGCCGGTCATGGCGCGGCTCGGTCGACATCCGCAAGTTCCAGCTGGTCGGCGAGCAACGGCTGCAGTCGATGGTGTCGACGCCGGCTGGACAGGACGGACGGAGCCTCAACCAGGCGGTAAAGCGCGACATCGATGTCAGCACGGCGCGATTCGAGCGCGGTTTTGCCCAGCTTGCCCTCGACCGCAGCGCCATTCGGGTCGATGGCGGCGTCCTCAGGGGAACCGATGTCGGCGCGACTTTCCAGGGAACAGTGCGTGACGGCAACGGCATCATGGATATGACGGGTACCTTCATGCCCGCCTACGGTTTGAACCGAATTTTTGGCGAACTGCCGTTGATCGGCGTCTTGCTCGGCAATGGCCGCGACCGTGGCCTGCTCGGTATCACCTTCAAACTCAATGGCCCATTCAACCAGCCGAAGCTGACGATCAACCCGCTTTCGATCATCGCGCCCGGCGTCTTCCGCAGCATCTTCGAGTTTCAATAATAAGGCCGGCACAATGGCCGGCCTTCGAGATTCTCTAGGAGTGCACCGGCTTATGCGGGGCGAACGAGGATATGCTTCTTCTTGCCGAGCGACAGCTTGACGATGCCATCCGAGGTCACATCGCCACTGCCGATCAGGCGGCGCTCATCGCTGACGGCCTCGTCATTGATGCGCACGGCGCCGCCCTGAACGTGACGGCGGGCTTCGCCGTTGGACGAGGCAAGCCCCGCACGTACGACAAGCGTCAGCAGGCCGATGCCGGCTTCGAGTTCCGACGCAGGCACGTCGACCGACGGCAGGTTTTCGGAGACTGCCCCTTCCTCGAAGGTCTTGCGGGCGGTCTCAGCAGCTTCCTCCGCTGCCTGCCGTCCGTGCAAGATTGCGGTCACTTCCGTTGCCAGAATCTTCTTGGCATCGTTGATCTCCGATCCGCCTAAGGCAGCGAGACGATTTATTTCGGCCATGGGAAGAGTGGTGAACAATTTCATGAAGCGGATGACATCGGCATCCTCGGTATTGCGCCAATACTGCCAGAAGTCATAGATCGGCAGCAGGTCCTTGTTGAGCCAAACAGCGCCATTGACCGACTTGCCCATCTTCGCACCGGACGACGTCGTCAGAAGCGGCGAGGTGAGGGCGTAAAGCTGGGTCGTTCCCATGCGGTGGCCCAGGTCGATACCATTGATGATGTTGCCCCACTGATCCGAGCCGCCCATCTGCAATCGGCAGCCGGTGCGCTTGTGCAGTTCGACGAAGTCGTAGGCCTGCAGGATCATGTAGTTGAACTCGAGAAACGACAGCGACTGCTCGCGATCAAGCCGGGTCTTGACGCTGTCGAACGACAGCATGCGGTTGACCGAGAAATGGCGGCCAACGTCACGCAGGAATTCAAGGTAGTTAAGCCCGCGCAACCACTCAGCATTGTTGATCATCAGTGCCGGGGTCTCGGACTTGTCGTAGTCGAGGTAGTTGGCGAAGACATGCTTGAGAGAGGCAATATTGTCCTCAATTATCTCAACGGTCATCAGCTTGCGCGCCTCTTCCTTAAAGGAAGGGTCGCCAACCATGCCTGTACCGCCGCCCATCAGCGAAATCGGCTGATGGCCGGTTGCCTGGAACCAGTGCAGCAACATGATCTGTGTCAGGTGGCCAACATGCAGGCTCGAAGCGGTCGGATCGTAGCCGATATAGGCAGTCACGGTTTCCTTGCGCAGCAGTTCGTCCAAACCAGATTCGTCGGAAATCTGATGAATGAAACCGCGCTCGCTGAGGGTGTGGAGGAAATCGGACTTGAACTCGGACATGACCTGTCTCTTTCGGCTGGGTAGAACGTCTGCGCGCGGCGTTTAGCACTGTTTGGGCAAAAGTGCACGTCTTTGCTTGGCCGATGTTTTTGCTATGTAGATGGGCAACGCCTTGGAGGAATGCATGGGCAAGATCATGACCGCGATCGGCTTGATGAGCGGGACAAGCATGGACGGGATCGACGTGGCGCTGCTGCGCACCGACGGCGATGCGATCGTCGAGCAGGGACCTTCGGCGGGATACGCCTATGAGGCACGCTTCCGCGACCGGCTGAAACAGGGTCTCGAAGACGCAAAGTCGATCGCCAGCCGCGAGCAACGGCCAGGAATTTTGGCCGATCTCGAGCGGGAACTGACGCTCAGGCATGTCGAAGCGGTTCAGGCATTTCTCCGGCAGAACAACATCTTGCGCGAAAGTGTTGATGTTATCGGGTTTCACGGCCAGACCGTGCTTCACCGGCCAGACGATGCCCTGACCGTCCAGATCGGCGACGGGGCGCTGCTTGCCCGCGAAACGGGCATCGATGTCGTCTATGACATGCGCGCCAACGACATGGAGCATGGTGGCCAGGGCGCACCGCTCATTCCGGCCTATCATGCAGCACTCGCCCGGAACGCCGCAGCGAATGGCGAACTGGTTCAGCCGGTCGTTTTCGTCAACATCGGCGGCATCTCCAATCTGACATTCATCGGCGCCGACGTCGGACTGGTTGCCTACGACAGCGGGCCCGGCAACACGCTGATCGATCAATGGGTGGAGGCACATGCCGGCATTCCCTTTGACCAGGGCGGCATGATTGCCAGCGAAGGCAGCGTGCTGCCGGATCTTGCCGAACGCTATCTGCTCAATCCCTTCTTCTCCTCGGACAGGCGCCGTTCGCTCGATCGCAACGATTTCGCACCGCCAAAGGGAAAGGACGCCAATCTCGAAGACGGAGCGCGAACGCTCGCCTATGTGACGGCGGCTGCGATCATCAAATCGGCCAGTCATCTGCCAGCAGCGCCCCGAACCTACATCGTGTGCGGCGGCGGCCGGCTCAATCCGGTGATCATGCGGGATCTGGCATCGGAGGCGACAGCCCATGGTGCAAACGTGCTTGCGGCCGAAGCGGTCGGCTTCAACGGTGATTCGATGGAGGCAGAGGCCTGGGCCTATCTCGCGGTGCGTGCGCAGCGGGGGTTGCCGCTCACCTATCCCGGCACAACCGGGGTGCGCCAACCGGTCACCGGCGGCAAATTCGCATCCCGCACCGCAGGCTGACGGCAGGTACCGCCTGCCGCGATTCCCTTTGCCCGATTAATCAAATTTTCGCCTGCCACCGATAGTATCGTCCGGTGCTGCCACATGAGGTGGCACAAAGCGGCCCTGCCGTGGCAACAGACAATTCGGGTTCGTCGATGGGTGGTGCGATTTCTCTGCTGGCTGTGAACTTCGTTATCGCCCAGATATTCACTGCAGCATTTCTTGTCATTGCCGCCAAGAGCCGGTCCAGAAGGGCCGCGCTCTTTTGCGCCGGCGGCTTTGCCGTTGCCTCGCTCGCGGCGGTATTCGAAACCGTCGTGCCCTTCACATCCTTTCCCCGTTTTTTTGCCATCGGTGCATTTGCGAGCGTGCTTGCCGGTTTCTGTCTGCTGCGCTTCGGCCTTGGTCTGTTCTATCGCGTGCCAGCCAACTGGCAGGTGCTTGTCGCCTTCTTCCTGGCCTCGGTGACGCTCGACCTCGCGATCTATGATCTTCCTAGGGGAACGCTGCAGCATGCCGCCCCCTACCAGTTGCCATTCTTTGTCATCCAGGCGTGGTCGGCCTCCGTCGTCATCCGCTCCAAACGGCGCTCGGCGGCGGACTGGATCCTGCTCTCGCTGCTGGTACTGACCTCTGGCTACTATCTCCTGAAAATCTACGCGGCCGTCGCGGCCGGTTCCGGGGCAACCGCGCAGGATTATGTATCGAGCCCGTTCGCGCTGATTTCCCAGGCGCTTGGCGCCGTGCTGATCGTCAGCACCGGTCTTGCGATGCTCGGCGTCATGGTCAAGGAGATCGTCGATGATGCCCGCGCACGCTCGGAAATAGACCTCTTGTCCGGGCTCTATAACAGGCGTGGCTTCACCGAACGCGTCATCCCTATGCTCCAGCTGCGCGAGGGCCGTCAGCCGGGCACCTTGATTCTGGCCGACCTCGACCGTTTCAAACTGGTGAATGACAGCTACGGACACCACACAGGTGACGAGGTGATCCGCCAGTTTGCGCGCGTCCTGAAAGATGTCATGCCCAACCGCGCAGTTGCCGGTCGTCTTGGCGGCGAGGAGTTTGTGGTTTTCCTGCCCTCCACAGATCTGGAGGAGGCGCGGGTGGTGGCGCACGGAATGCGCGCTGCGATGATGTCGCAAAAGATCGACGGTCTTGCGGAGCAGGCGAGAGTGACGTCAAGCTTCGGCGTTGCGGCGATTGCCAAGGGTGAACCGCTCGAACAGGCGATGCAGCGGGCCGACAAGGCTCTCTATGCGGCAAAAGAAAACGGGCGCAATCGTGTGGAATGCGCCGAGGCGCTACAAAATGTGGTCAACCCATTGCCCCCACAATGGATCGGGCGGCCTTAAGAGCCGCCCGCATCGGTATCAGCGGATGCGCTTGGCAGCCGGCTCCGGCGTCAGTTCGCCGTTGAGGCGGCGGTCGAGATAATCCTCGCATTCCGCCATCAGGCCTTCGACCTGGCCGTTGAAGAAGTGGTTGGCTCCCGGCACGGTCTTGTGGGTGATGAGAATACCCTTCTGCGCCTTCAGCTTTTCGACAAGTCCGTTCACGTCCTTCTCGGGTGCCACCTTGTCCGAATCACCATTGATGATGAGGCCGGAGGACGGGCAGGGCGCCAGGAACGAGAAGTCATAGGTGTTCGGCTGCGGGGCGACGGCCATGAAGCCTTCGATTTCCGGACGGCGCATCAGGAGCTGCATGCCGATCCAGGCGCCGAAGGAATAACCGGCAACCCAACAGCTCTTCGAATCGGGATGCAGGCTCTGCACCCAGTCGAGCGCAGATGCGGCATCCGAAAGCTCGCCGGCGCCATGGTCGAACTCGCCCTGGCTACGGCCGATGCCCCGGAAGTTGAAACGCAGCGTCGTAAAGCCGCGCTTCTGGAACATGTAGAAAAGCTGGTAGACGATCTGGTTGTTCATCGTGCCGCCGAACTGTGGGTGCGGGTGCAGGATGATGGCGATCGGGGCGCTCTTCTGCTTCGAAGGCTGATAGCGGCCTTCGAGGCGGCCGGCAGGTCCGTTGAAGATAATTTCGGGCATTGGCTCTCCGGGGGTGTTCCTGGTTCGAATCTTGGTTTCGGATCGCGATGAGTCTTGACGAAAGCACTCAGCTTTTCTAAAACCTAGTTTAGAACCGTTCAAAACTTCTGTGCGGGCATTCCGCCGTGTGCTTCGTCTCATAAGGCAAGCGGTGCGGAAAATTCAAGGAAAATGCATCGTCGGTGGTTGTCGGCGGTGAGCCTATTGTTCTAGCGAAGGAAATTATGTCGACCTCGCGCATCTATATGGACTGGAACGCCACGGCGCCGCTTCTTGCCGAAGCGCGCGACGCGTGCCTGTCTGCGCTCGATCTGGTCGGCAATCCTTCCTCCGTCCATGGCGAGGGCCGGACGATCCGCACGCTGATCGAAAATGCCCGCCGCGACGTGGGCGCGCTTTGCGGCGCCAAGGCGGCAAGCGTGATCTTCACCAGCGGCGCGACCGAAGCGGCCAACATGGTGCTGACGCCCGATTTCCGCATGGGCCGCACGCCGCTGAAGATTGGCCGACTCTATGCCTCGGCGATCGAGCATCCTGCATTGCGCGAAGGCGGGCGGTTTGCGCGCGAGAACGTTTCGGAAATCCCGGTGACGACCGCCGGTGTCGTCGATCTCGAGGCCCTGCGTGCGCTTCTCGACACCCACGACCGCGAAAGCGGCCTGCCGATGGTCGCGGTGATGCTGGTCAACAACGAAACCGGCATCATTCAGCCGATCTCCGAGATTGCCGCGATCGTTCGCACCCATGGCGGTATTCTCCTCGTCGACGCCGTACAGGCGGCCGGTCGGCTGCCGCTATCTATCGAAGAACTGGGTGCGGATTTTCTCATCATCTCCTCGCACAAGATCGGCGGCCCCAAGGGCGCTGGCGCGCTTGTCGCCCGGGGTGAGATCATGATGCCGGCACCGTTGATCCGGGGCGGCGGCCAGGAAAAGGGCCATCGCTCAGGTACCGAGAACGCGGTTGCGATCGCAGGCTTTGCTGCAGCGGCGCGCAAGGCTGCCGACAACCTCGATGATCGCATGGCATCGGTCGCAGCGCTTCGCGATCGGCTGGAACAGGATATGCAGACCTCGGCGCCGGATGTGGTGATCCATGGCCGCGACGTTTCGCGCGTTGGCAACACCATCTTCTTCACGCTTCCTGGCATGAAAGCGGAAACCGGACAGATCGCCTTCGACCTCGAGGGTGTCGCACTTTCGGCGGGTTCCGCCTGCTCATCCGGCAAGGTCGGTCAGAGCCACGTGCTGACTGCAATGGGTTACGACCCCCGTCAGGGGGCACTGCGCATCTCGATCGGCCCGGCCACCACGGAGGCCGAGATCGAGCGTTGCGCGGCGGTGTTCGCCAAGGTCGCCGCAAGGCGCCGAACGACAGGTCAGGCCGCGTGAGAACGCGCGGTTGAACGAAATTGCGGAAAAGCAATTTTCCGCTTGGCAAACGGGGTGAAAAGCGCCTTTTAGCCATTACATAAGCGGTGCGCCAAGTTCGCATCGTGTTGACAAGCTACCGGACCTTGGATCCGGCAAGATTGGAGAACGACATGCCTGCCGTGCAGGAGACCATTGATCAGGTCCGTCAGATCGACGTGGACCAGTACAAATACGGGTTTGAAACCACCATCGAAGTCGAAAAGGCGCCGAAGGGCCTTTCCGAAGATATCATCCGTTTCATCTCTGCCAAGAAGAGCGAGCCGGAATGGATGCTGGAATGGCGTCTTGAGGCCTATCGCCGTTGGCTGACGATGGACGAGCCGACTTGGGCGCGCGTCAACTATCCGAAAATCGACTTCAACGACATCTATTACTACGCCGCGCCGAAGGGCACGACGGGTCCGAAGTCGCTCGACGAAGTCGACCCGGAAATTCTGAAGGTTTACGAAAAGCTCGGCATCCCGCTGAAGGAACAGGAAATCCTCGCCGGCGTGCAGAAGTCCAAGATCGCCGTCGACGCCGTCTTTGACAGCGTTTCGGTGGTGACGACCTTCAAGGAAGAGCTGAAGAAGGCCGGCGTGATCTTCATGTCGATCTCCGAGGCGATCCGCGAGCATCCCGATCTGATCAAGAAGTATCTCGGAACTGTCGTTCCGCCGACCGACAACTACTATGCGACGCTCAACTCCGCCGTCTTCACCGATGGTTCGTTCGTCTACGTGCCGAAGGGCGTTCGCTGCCCGATGGAGCTGTCGACCTACTTCCGCATCAACGAGAAGAACACCGGCCAGTTCGAGCGCACGCTGATCATCGCCGAAGAAAGCGCCTACGTTTCCTACCTCGAAGGCTGCACGGCGCCGCAGCGCGACGAAAACCAGCTGCACGCAGCTGTCGTCGAACTCGTGGCCCTCGATGAAGCCGAGATCAAGTATTCGACGGTCCAGAACTGGTACCCTGGCGACAAGCACGGCAAGGGCGGTATCTACAACTTCGTCACCAAGCGTGGCGATTGCCGCGGCAAGAACTCCAAGATCTCCTGGACCCAGGTGGAAACCGGCTCAGCGATCACCTGGAAGTATCCATCCTGCATCCTGCGCGGCGACGGTTCGCGCGGCGAGTTCTATTCGATCGCCGTATCGAACGGCCATCAGCAGATCGACAGTGGCACCAAGATGATCCACCTCGGCAAGAACACGTCGAGCCGCATCGTCTCCAAGGGCATCGCTGCCGGCGTTTCGGAAAACACCTATCGCGGCCAGGTTTCGGCCCACCGCAAGGCCGAGAACGCCCGCAACTTCACCCAGTGCGATTCGCTTTTGATCGGCGACAAATGCGGCGCGCACACCGTGCCCTACATCGAGGCAAAGAACTCGACGGCACAGTTCGAGCACGAAGCGACGACCTCGAAGATCTCCGAGGACCAGTTGTTCTACTGCCTGCAGCGCGGCATCCCGACTGAAGCGGCGATCGCGCTGATCGTCAACGGCTTCGTCAAGGAAGTGATCCAGGAACTGCCGATGGAGTTTGCCGTCGAAGCGCAGAAGCTGATCGGCATCTCGCTCGAAGGCTCGGTCGGCTGAGGCCTTGAACTGATTATTGAATGGCGCGCATCCGCTTTGCGCGCAAACAGACGTTCGTTTCCCAAGAGGACGATATAATGCTTGAAATCAAGAACCTGCACGCCCGCATCGCCGAAGACGGCACTGAAATCATCCGTGGCCTGAACCTGACGGTGAAGGCCGGCGAAGTCGCCGCCATCATGGGGCCGAACGGCTCCGGCAAGTCGACGCTGTCCTACATCCTGTCGGGCCGCGAAGACTACGAAGTGACCGAAGGCGAGATCCTTTACAACGGCGAGAACATCCTTGAGCTGGAGGCTTCCGAGCGCGCCGCCAAGGGCATCTTCCTTGCCTTCCAGTACCCGGTCGAAATCCCGGGTGTTGCCACCATGCAGTTCCTGAAGGTGGCGATGAACGAGCAGCGCAAGTATCGCGGCGAAGACGAGCTGACGACACCGGAATTCATGCGCCGTGTCAAGGAAGCCGCTGCCGAGCTCAAGATCGCTCCGGAAATGCTGCGTCGCCCGCTCAACGTCGGCTTCTCCGGCGGTGAGAAGAAGCGCGCCGAGATCCTGCAGATGGCGTTGCTCGAGCCGAAGCTGTGCGTGCTTGATGAAACCGACTCCGGCCTCGACATCGATGCGCTGAAGATCGTCGCCGACGGCGTCAACGCACTGCGTTCGCCCGACCGCGCCGTCATCGTCATCACCCACTACCAGCGCCTGCTCGACTACATCGTTCCGGACACGGTGCACGTGCTCTACAAGGGCCAGGTCATCAAGTCGGGCGACAAGGCGCTTGCACACGAACTCGAAGCCAACGGCTACGCTGATATCATCGAGGCTGCAGCCTAGGGCCTGTTGAAGGAGTGTTCGAATGAATATGCAACAGGCAATCAAGATGACGGCAGCCGAAACGGCGCTCGTCGATGCCTATACCGCGCAGATCGGCGATCTACCCGGCGACGGCTCGGTGCTGTCGGTTCGTGACACCTTGGTGCACGAACTGCGGACATCAGGCCTGCCGACGCGCCGCGTCGAGTCCTGGCACTATACCGATCTTCGCACGCTGCTGCGTGCGGTACCTGCCGCCGACCCGACGGCTTTTGCTGATCGCGTCGAGGCGCTTGTCGCCGGCTCGACAGTACTTGCGGTGCGCAACGGCCATGCCGACCTCAAGGGCAATGCGCCCGAGGGCGTGACGATGCGCTCCTACACCGACAGCCTGCTCGACGGGTCGGCTGCTGCCGGCCTTGCGGTGCTCGGCTCGGACGACGCAATCGGCCGCATCAACGGCGGCCTCGTGCGCGGTGGTATCGAGCTTGCGATCGCAGACGGAACCGAGCTGGAAGACCCGCTTGAAATTCAGTTGGTGCAGAGCATCGGCCAGTCGCACACGCGCTTCCCGGTTTCCTTCGGTGCGAACACCAAGGCGACTGTGATCGAACGTCACCTGTCAACCGATGCCGGCGAGAGCCTGGTCTCAACGGTCAGCGACGTTGCGGTTGGCGAGGGTGCCGACATCATCTGGATCATCCTGCAGCAGCAGGGAGCCGCAGACACCCATCTCGGGCAGATGCGCTTCGATCTCGCCAAGGACGCCAAGCTGTATCTTTTCGTCATCAATGCCGGCGGCAAGCTGGTGCGACAGGAGATCCACGGCAAGACGAGCGGCGAAGGCGCTGATTTCAAGCTACGCGGCATCAACCTGCTCGGCGGCGAAAGCCACACGGACGTCACCTTCACGCTTGGCCATAACGTGCCGCACACCACATCGACGGAAATCATCCGCAACGTGGTCTTCGATCGCGCCAAAGGCGTCTTCCAGGGCAAGATCCTGGTTGCCAAGGACGCGCAGAAGACTGACGCGCGGATGGCGTGCAACACGCTGCTTCTTTCGGACGATGCCGACCTTTCGTCCAAGCCCGAGTTGGAGATCTTTGCGGACGACGTGCAGTGCGGTCACGGCGCGACGGTTACTGACATCGACCACACGCAGCTCTTCTATCTGCTTGCGCGCGGTATTCCGGAAAACAAGGCGCGGGCGATGCTCGTCAACGCCTTCGTCGCCGAAATCGTCGAGGAACTCGACGACGAGCCGCTGGTCGAGGCGCTGGAAGGCGTAATCTCGGCCTGGCTCGTGAAGCATGCCTGACAGGCGCGACTGATTGGATTGAAAGACATGGAACACACTGTGCCGGTGCCAGCCTATGACGTCGAAGCGATCCGCAAGGATTTTCCGATCCTGTCCCGGACTGTCTATGGCAAACCGCTTGTCTATCTCGACAACGGCGCATCGGCGCAGAAGCCGCAGTCAGTCATCGACGCGGTGAGCCATGCCTACGCCAACGAATACGCCAACGTGCATCGGGGCCTGCATTTCCTCTCGAATGCCGCCACCGAGGCCTATGAAGCGTCGCGCGAGAAAGTGCGCCGCTTCCTGAACGCGCCATCGGCCGACAACATCATCTTCACAAAATCCTCCACCGAGGCGATCAATACAGTCGCCTATGGCTACGGTATGCCGAAGCTTAGCGAGGGCGACGAGATCGTGCTGTCGATCATGGAGCACCACTCTAACATCGTGCCTTGGCATTTCATCCGCGAACGCCAGGGCGCCAAGCTGGTCTGGGCGCCGATCGACGACGATGGCGTGTTCCACATCGAAGATTTCGTCAAGTGCCTGACGGAGCGCACCAAGCTCATCGCCATTACCCACATGTCGAATGCTCTGGGCACCGTTGTACCGGTCAAGGAGATCTGCCGGATTGCCCGCGAGCGCGGCATTCCGGTGCTGGTCGACGGCAGCCAGGGCGCAGTCCACATGCCTGTCGACGTGCAGGACATCGACTGCGACTGGTACGTGATGACCGGCCACAAGCTCTACGGTCCCTCGGGGATCGGCGTGCTTTACGGCAAGATGGACCGCCTGAAGGAAATGCGCCCGTTCATGGGTGGCGGTGAAATGATCGAGGAAGTGACCGAAGACCGCGTCACCTACAACGATCCGCCGCATCGTTTCGAAGCCGGAACGCCGCCGATCGTCCAGGCGATCGGGCTTGGCTACGCGCTCGACTACATGGAAAAGATCGGCCGGGCGGCGATCACCAGGCACGAAGCCGACCTGACCGCCTATGCGCGCGAGCGCCTGTCGAGGATCAACTCGCTGAAAGTGTTCGGCAATGCGCCTGATAAGGGCAGCATCTTTTCCTTCGAGATCGCAGGCGTTCACGCCCATGACATCTCGACGGTGATCGACCGCGCCGGCGTCGCAGTTCGCGCGGGCACCCATTGTGCGCAGCCGCTCTTGAAACGCTTCGGCGTCACCTCCACATGCCGCGCATCCTTCGGCCTCTACAATACGCGGGCTGAAGTGGACGCATTGGCTGACGCGCTTGAGTACGCGCGCAAGTTCTTCGCCTGATCGGGTTTGGAAAATGGTTCAGAGTTTCAACTCAAGCATCTGAACTGAAAGAGAAAGTCTAGGAGGCCGACATGAGCCTGGATGCAACGGAAGACAAGATCGACGTGCGCGAGGGCATCGTGCATTCGGAAATCCCGTCCGAAGAACTGGCACGTCTGAGCGACGATATCATCAGCGCGCTGAAGACCGTCTACGACCCGGAAATCCCCGCCGACATCTTCGAGCTCGGCCTGATCTACAAGATCGACATCGAAGATGACCGCATGGTCAAGATCGACATGACGTTGACCGCGCCGGGCTGCCCCGTCGCCGGCGAGATGCCCGGCTGGGTCGAAAATGCGGTGGGCGCCGTCGAAGGCGTGTCGGGAGTCGAGGTCTCTATGACCTTCGATCCGCCGTGGACGCCTGACCGCATGTCGGAAGAGGCACAGGTGGCCATCGGTTGGTACTGACCGCAAGGCGCCATATTGATCCGTTAAGCTGCGGACACTACATTTGATTCTGGAAGGCGCCGGGCCTTTACCCCGGTGACGACAAGGAGAAAAGGCCGATGGGCTTTGCCGTGATGAGCTTGACCGATGCAGCCGCCGGGCGCGTCAAGTCGATCGTTGAAAATGCAGGTGGCGATGCCCTGGGCATCCGCGTCGGCATCAAGAAGGGCGGCTGTGCCGGCATGGAGTATGCCGTGGATCTCGTCACCGAGCCCAATCCAAAGGACGATCTGATCGAGCACGCTGGTGCCAAGGTCTGGGTTGCGCCGGAGGCGGTGCTTTACCTGCTCGGCACCCAGATGGATTTCGAGGTGACGACGCTTCGCTCCGGCTTCACCTTCCACAACCCCAACCAGACGTCAGCTTGCGGATGCGGCGAATCGGTCGAGCTGAAGCCGGCCGATCTGGCAGCGCTTGCGGAGCGCGGCGACGCCGTGGTGCGCGCGAACTGATACGCTCCTTGTGTTTCGAGAGATGGCAGGCCCGGGTTTTCGCCGGGCCTTTTTTCTGCTGATATGCGGTCGCGTAACTGGGGGAGATGGGCGTGACGGCGTTCGACGAGGAACTTGTCTTCAATGCGCTCTATGAGACCTTTCCGGATCCGGTGATCATCCTCGACGCTGAGCGCATCATTCGCTCCGCCAACCCAGCTGCACTCACGCAATTCGGCTATGCGGCCGACGCGTTCATCGGCCAACCGGCGCGCCTTATCTATGCTGACGACGACGAATACTTGAGGCGGCTGCGCAATCGCGCGGCAAGGGTCGACGAGACGATCGCGCGCACCTCGACCTACAGCTATATCCGGCGCGACGGCTCGACATTCTCGGGCCATCTGCGCACCACGCCGCTGATCGATGCCGCCGGACGGGAACTGGCCCTGATCGGCATCATCCGCGACGTCTCAGATCTCGCCAAGGCCGTGCTTGAGAGACAGCGGGCGTCCGACATGCTCGACGCAGCATTCGACGTTATGCCGGAAGGTTTCGCAATCTTCGATGCCGAGGAAAGGTTGCTGGTCTACAATCGCGCCTATGTGACGATCTGCGGCCCAGCCGGCCCCTTGCTTCACCCTGGCATGACCGCCGAAGAGATCCTTCTGCTTGCGCAGAAGGAGGGGCACTATCCCGAAGCCTTGCCCGGTAACCCGGATTGGCCCGCCTGGGTGGCGCATCGGCTGCAGGACTTTCGTCAACCGGACAACAGGGCGAAGATCTACCGCTACGCCGGCGACCGCTGGCTGAGGGTTGAAAATATCAAGACCAAGGACGGAAACACCGTCGTCCTGCGCGTCGATGTGACCGAACTGAAGCGCGCGGAACTGACGCTCGAGCGCCAGCGACAGGAGCTCGAGCACAAGAACGAGGCCCTCGATCAGTTCACGGCAACGGTCTCCCATGACCTGAAGGCACCCTTGCGGCACATTTCGATGTTCTCCGAGATGATCGAGGATGAATTGGCCGCCGGCAATCAGGATGAGGTTTCGGCCAGCGCCCGCCATCTGCGCGACAGCGCAAGGCGGATGAACCGGGTGATCGACAGCCTGCTCGATTATTCGCAGATTGCCTATCAGATCAGCACATGGTCCGATGTCGACCTCGGCGACATCGTCGCCGATACTCTGGGCGTTCTCGGCGGTCACGCGCGCGAGGCGAATGTGGCCTTCGAGATCGGTCCGCTGCCGAAGGTCCAGGGCGATCCGGAACTGTTGCGCCGGCTGGTGCAAAACCTTGTTGGCAATGCCATCAAGTATCGACATCCGGATCGCGGGCCTATCGTGCGCGTCAACGGCCGCGCCGTCGGCCAGCAGGTGGAGCTTGCGGTCGAGGACAATGGCATCGGCATCGACCCGCGATTCGCCACGCGCATCTTCGAAGTGTTCCAGCGCTTGCACCACGACGAAAGCACCTATGGCGGCACGGGCATCGGCCTTGCGCTTGCCAAGCGGATCGCCGAAAGCCACAACGGATCGATCCATCTTGACACGAGCTTCACCGAAGGCGCACGATTTGTGGTGACGCTTCCCAAGCGCATGCGGAAGACCAAGTAAGGCGACAAGATTGGCCAAGTCACCGAAGCGATTGCTTGTGGTGGAGGACAACGTGCACGACGCGCGTTTCGTCACGCGTGCCCTTTCACAGACCGACGACACGCTCGACATCGTCCATGTCACCCACGCCGACGAGGCCGTGGCGCGCCTCGGGCACGAGCACTTCGACTATGTGCTTCTGGATATCAAGATGCCCGGTGTCGACGGGATGGAACTCTTGGAGCGCATTCGCAGCAATGAGGGCACATCGGTGGTGCCGGTCATCGTGCTGACGTCGTCCACCAATCCGAGCGACGTTTTCCGGTCCTACAAGGCCGGTGCAAACGCCTATGCGGCCAAGCCGTCGTCGCTTTCGGGCTACAGGCAATTCGCCGAGGCCTTCGTCCGCTTCTGGATAGAAAACACCCTGCCGCCGCGCGGCGTCGTGCTTGATCAGTAGGGTAAGATCGGGGCGCACCATCGGGCGCGCCCCGCTTGTCATCGGTTTATTCCGCTGCTTCCGCGTAGCTTTCCAGCGGCGGGCAGGTGCAGACCAGGTTTCGGTCACCGAAGACGTTGTCGACCCGGTTGACCGGCGACCAGTACTTGTCGACCCGGAAAGCGCCTGGCGGGTAGCAGGCCTGTTCGCGCGAGTAGGGACGATCCCAATCGCCGACCAGGTCTTCGACCGTGTGCGGAGCGTTCTTCAGCGGGTTGTTGACCTTGTCCATCCGGCCTTCCTCGATGGCGCGGGCTTCCTCGCGGATTGCCAGCATTGCCTCGCAGAAGCGGTCGATCTCAGCCTTGGTCTCCGATTCCGTCGGCTCGATCATCAGCGTGCCGGCAACCGGCCAGCTCATGGTCGGAGCGTGGAAACCGCAGTCGATCAGGCGCTTGGCCACGTCGTCGACGGTCACGCCGGCGCTTTCGACCAGCGGGCGGGTGTCGATGATGCACTCATGCGCGACACGACCCTTGGACGACTTGTAGAGCACTTCGTAGGCGCCCTTCAGCCGAGCAGCGATGTAGTTGGCGCTGAGGATCGCCACCTTCGTCGCCTGGGTCAGGCCTTCTCCGCCCATCATCAGGCAGTAGCTCCAGGAGATCGGCAGGATCGAGGCCGAGCCGAAAGGAGCAGCCGAAACCGCACCGTCATTGCCATCCGTTTCCGGGTGACCCGGCAGGTAGGGTGCCAGATGCGCCTTGACGCCGATCGGGCCCATGCCAGGACCGCCGCCGCCATGCGGGATGCAGAAGGTCTTGTGCAGGTTCAGGTGGCTGACGTCGGAGCCGATGTCGCCGGGGCGGGCAAGGCCGACCATGGCGTTCATGTTTGCACCGTCCATGTAGACCTGGCCGCCGTGCTTGTGCACGATCTCGCAGACCTCACGGACGTTCTCTTCGAACACGCCGTGCGTCGAGGGATAGGTGATCATGCAGCACGAGAGGTTTTCCGCGTACTGCTCGGCTTTTGCACGGAAATCATCCATATCGATGTCGCCGTTGTCGCTCACCTTGATGACGACGACCTTCATGCCGGCCATCTGGGCGGACGCCGGGTTCGTGCCGTGCGCCGAAGTCGGGATCAGGCAGACGTCGCGATGGTCGTTGCCCTGTGCCAGGTGGTATGCGCGGATCGTCAACAGACCGGCATATTCGCCCTGTGCGCCGGAGTTCGGCTGCATGGAAATCGCGTCATAGCCAGTGACGGCGCAGAGCTTATCCGACAGGTCTTCGATCATGTGCTGGTAGCCGGCCGCCTGATCCTTCGGAACGAAAGGATGGATTTCGGCGAATTCGGGCCAGGTGATCGGCAGCATTTCCGCCGTAGCGTTGAGCTTCATCGTGCAGGAACCGAGCGGAATCATCGCCCGGTCGAGCGCCAGGTCGCGGTCCGAAAGACGGCGGATGTAACGCGTCATTTCGCTTTCGGCGCGGTTCATGTGGAAGATCGGATGCGTCAGGTATTCGCTGGTGCGCAGCAGCGGCTGCGGCAGGCGATAGCCCGGCTCGAACTCTTCTACCTTGAAGTCACCACCAAAGGCGCGCCAGACGGCTTCGAGCGTGACGGGGCGCGAGCGCTCGTCGAGGCTGATGCCGATCTTGGTTTCGCCGATCTTACGCAAGTTCACTTCCTCGGCGACGGCAGTCTTGAGGATGATGCCCTGCAGCTTGCCGACATCGACGGTGATCGTGTCGAAAAACACGTCCGGTTCGACAGTGTAGCCAAGCTTTTCGAGGCCCATGGCGAGGCGAACGGTCTTCTGGTGAACGCTCTGAGCGATCGCCTTGATGCCCTTCGGTCCATGGAAAACAGCGTACATCGAGGCCATGACGGCCAGCAGCACCTGCGCGGTGCAGATGTTCGACGTCGCCTTTTCGCGGCGGATATGCTGTTCGCGGGTCTGCAGCGAAAGGCGATAGGCGCGGTTGCCGCGTGCATCGACCGAGACGCCGACGAGACGGCCGGGCATCGAGCGCTTGTGCGCGTCCTTGACGGCCATGTAGGCAGCGTGCGGACCACCGTAGCCGACCGGAACGCCAAAGCGCTGGGTGCAGCCGATGGCGATATCGGCACCCATTTCGCCGGGCGACTTCAAGAGGGCAAGCGCCAGCGGGTCGGCCGCGACCGTCGCGATCGCGCCGGCCTGGTGCAGGCGGGCGATCAGGCCGGTAAAGTCATGCACGTGGCCGTAGGTGCCCGGATACTGGAAGATGGCGCCGAAGACGTCGACCGGATCGAGATCGGTGAACGGATTGCCGATGACGATCTGCCAGCCGAGCGGCTCGGCACGGGTCTTCAACAGAGCAATCGTCTGCGGGTGGCAGCTCTCGTCGACGAAGAAGGCCTTCGCCTTGGACTTCGACACACGTTCGGCCATCGCCATGGCTTCGGCGGCAGCCGTCGCTTCGTCAAGCAGCGAAGCGTTGGCAACGTCGAGGCCGGTCAGGTCGCAGACCATCGTCTGGTAGTTGAGCAGCGCCTCGAGACGACCCTGGCTGATTTCCGGCTGATAGGGCGTATAGGCCGTGTACCAGGCCGGATTTTCCAGGATGTTGCGCTGGATGACCGGCGGCGTGATCGTGCCGTAATAGCCCTGGCCGATCAGCGACACGAGCTTCTGGTTGCGGTTGGCCGTTTCGCGCATCTTGTCGAGCGCTTCACGCTCGGTCATCGGCGCGCCCCAGGCCAAAGGCGTCTTCTGACGGATCGACGGCGGCACGGTGTCATCGATGAGCGCGTCGAGCGACGGATAACCGACGACCTTCAGCATCTCATCCATTTCCGCCGGCGACGGGCCGATATGACGCCGGTTGGCAAAGTCATACGGCTTGTAGTCGGTAAAGGTGAAGTCCTTGGGCATGCTCATCAGGCGACGAGCTCCTTGTAGGCCGCTTCGTCGAGAAGGGCGTCGGCTGCGTTCGGATCGGCGAGTTTCAGCTTGAAGAACCAGGCAGCGCCCTGCGGATCGCTGTTGACCAGCGACGGGTCGTCGACGATCGCCTGGTTGACTTCGACGATTTCGCCATCAAGTGGACAATAGACGTCGGATGCCGCCTTGACGGATTCAACCGTTGCCGCCGTGTCGCCCTTGGCAAAGGTGGAGCCAGTTTCCGGCAGTTCCACAAAAACGAGGTCGCCGAGCTGGCCGGCCGCGTGTTCGGTGATGCCGACCGTTGCTACGCCAGCTTCGACCTTCAGCCACTCGTGTTCGTCGGTGAACTTCAACATTTGCGCTCTCTCCTGATCAGCGTTTGTAGGTTTGTTTGACAAAGGGCAGGGCGGCGACGACGACCGGCAGATATTTGCCGCGCACCTCCGCATAAACCGTCGTGCCGTTGTCGGTATGGGTGGCGTCGACATAGCCCATGGCAATCGGGCCATCGACGGTGGGGCCGAAGCCGCCCGAAGTCACCTTGCCGACGAGCGTCTTGCCCTCGGTGTCGGCAAAAAGATTGGCACCACCGCGCACGGGCGCGCGGCCCTCTGGCTTCAGGCCGACGCGACGGCGCTTGGCGCCGTCTGCGAACTGGCCAAGAATCCGGTCCGCACCGGGAAAGCCGCCCTCGCGGGCACCGCCGGCGCGCCGCGCCTTCTGCATCGCCCACTCGATCGCGCCCTCGACCGGTGTGGTCGAAGTATCGATATCGTTGCCATAGAGACAAAGTCCGGCTTCGAGACGCAGCGAATCGCGCGCGCCAAGGCCAATCGGCTTGACATCAGGGTGTTCGAGCAACCGCTGCGTGACGTCGGCGGCCGATACCGAGGGAATGGAAATCTCGAAACCGTCTTCGCCGGTATAGCCGGACCGGGAGATGATGCAGGCTACATCGTGCAGGTCGGCTTCGGCGACATCCATGAAGCGCATGGCCGAAACATCGGCCCACAATTCGCCAAGAACTGCTTCTGCGTGGGGGCCCTGCAGCGCGATCAACGCACGGTCGTCGAGCATCGTGACTTCACAGGTGTCGGCGAGGCCCTTCTTCAGGTGCTCGAAATCGGCATCCTTGCAAGCGGCGTTGACCACCAGGAAGAGGTGGTCGCCGCGGTTGGCGATCATCAGGTCGTCGAGAATGCCGCCTTCGGCATTGGTGAAGATCGCATAGCGCTGCCGGCCTTCACCAAGGCCGAGCACATCGACGGGCACCAGCTTTTCCAGCGCCAGCGCTGCGTCCTCAATCTTGCCGGACTTTGGCCGAACGATGACCTGGCCCATGTGAGAAACGTCGAACAGACCTGCCGCGGTGCGCGTATGCAGGTGCTCCTTCATCACGCCGTCAGGGTACTGGACCGGCATGTCGTAGCCGGCAAAGGGCACCATGCGGGCACCCAGCGACAGATGCAACGCATGCAGCGGCGTATGTTTCAAATGGGAAATCTCTTCCAACTCCGGCCTCCAGGTCTGGCGCGCACGCGCGCCGGCTCACACTTCCGGCGTCAAACGCCGTCAAATTCGAGCCCCCTCTGTCCCTTTGCCTGAGATTGTTATCCCTTCGGCGAGCGCAAAAAAACGCTTCTCTCCAGAGTCCTACCGGCACCTTGCTGGTCCTTTGGCCTGAGAGTTTCCGGGGCGGTTGCTCCTTCGGCACCGGAACGAACCGGTTTCTCCCAACAAGATCGCCTCCAAATAACGGCGAACCTGTGAACTTGGCAAGGGGGCGGTGTCGCGGTCAAACACATTTTTGTCGCAGCACTTCCCATCGCCGGACTGGGGGTGCGTCAATTCTGTCTTTGCATTCTCCTCCGCTTGAGGATAACTCAGGATCGATACCGGGGACGACAATGACTAGGTGTAAGGGACATTTGCGGATCGCTGTGCGCATCGTCGCCGCTTTCGCGCTTGTTTTCCTGTCCTTCGCCCACAAGCCGGCGATGGCAAAAAGCCTGACGCCTGCAGAGATCGCAGCCTATCAGCTACCCGATGGCACCATCGCCGATATCTGCTTCGGCATGGATGGCATCGACAACGGCAAATCGCCATCGATGGCGCCGGTCTGCGAGGCCTGCCGGCTTGCGGTGGCTGCCCTGCTGCCGACGCCGCCGCAACATAGCGAACGCGCCGAGACCGGCAACTGGCTTGCCGATTTGCACCGCGCGCAAGACGAAATTACCGTCCGGCATCTGCGCCTTCTGCCGCCGCCGCGCGGACCTCCCCACCAGTCGTAACGCTTCCCCACGCATTCAATTTCAATGCGCCGCGATGGCGGCATCGACCACGACAGAACCGGGCTCTGACCGGCACGTGGTCAGGAGTGTACGACATGAACAAGACCGCACTGACTATATTTTCCCTCGGCCTGGCGCTTTCAACCGCTGGCGTCGCCCACGCCCATGCGACGTTCGAAACCGACAGCGCGCAATCCGAAAAGAGCTTCAAGGCGGTGCTGCAGGTTCCGCACGGTTGCGATGGCAAGGCAACGACCGAGGTGCAGATGAAGCTGCCGGAAGGCTTCGTCTTCGCCAAGCCGCAGCCGAAACCGGGTTGGGAGCTGGAGATCATCAAGGGCGACTACCAGAAGACCTATGACAATCACGGCGAGAAGGTCTCTTCCGGCCCAATCGAGATCCGCTGGAAGGGCGGCAATCTGCCCGAAGAGTTCTACGATACCTTCGTCGTCAAAGGTAAGATCTCGGGCTTCGACAAGGAAACCGTGCTTGCCTTCCCGACGGTTCAGCTGTGCGGCACGGACGGCAAGGTGGTGTGGGACGAGGTAGCAGCCGAGGGGCAGAGCGCCCATGACCTGAAGAGCCCGGCGCCCACGGTGACGGTGACGCTTGCCGCCGGTGGCGACGAGCATGCCGGACACGGCGGGCAGATGGCCACGGACGGCCCGGTCAAGCTGGGCGACCTTGAAATCTTTGGCGGCGCGGCCAAGGCGATGCTGCCGGGCGCCAAGGTTGGCGGCGGCTTCCTGACGATCAAGAACGGCGGCGGCGCCGACGATCGCCTGGTCGCAGTCGAGAGCCCGGTCGCGGGTCGCGTCGAGATCCACGAAATGGCGATGCAAAACGACGTGATGAAGATGCGCAAGCTCGATGACGGCGTTGCCATCCCGGCCGGCGAGACCGTCGAGCTCAAGTCCGGCGGCCTGCATCTGATGTTCATGCAGGTGTCGAAGCCGTTTGCCGAGGGTGAAACCGTGCCGGTTACGCTGGTCTTCGAGAAGGCTGGCAAGGTCGATGCCACGCTTGCCGTGGGAACGGCGGCCGGCGGCGCTGCGGCAACCGGCGGGCACAAGCACCACTGAAGGACCTGATGAGACGAAGGGCTTTGCCTCAGGCGGCGCCGTTCTCATCCTCTTGGCCGGCGGGATCTTCCTGCCGGCTTTCGTTTTCGCGCCATTCTGGCATGTCCCCGTCGTCGCGCATGTATTCGAGATATCGGCGTAGCGTTTCCGCCTCGCTCTGCTGCGGCAGGCGGCCATCGGCGCTCATCAGCATCAACGACAGGGGCAGGGCGCCCTTCATCTTGGGAATAGATGCCTGGGTGATCGTCGGCTCGCTGGAACGGCGGGTCGAAAGCAAGGTGATCGCCTCATCGGCCGGGCCATCGCCGGACACGCGCGCCTTCGGCTTGACGGCTTCCGCCGCATAAGCCGCTGTGGTCGCGGATACCGTGACGACCTGTACCACCTTGTTCCCCTGCCTTCCTTGCTATTAATCCTTTCCTTTTTGCGCTGTTTCGCTTGAAGCTGGGTGAAAATTGGCGGTCGCCTTTTAGTCGAATCCTAACGATTGCTTCTAAGGGCGGTGCGGATCGGTTTTCGAAGAGTCTATGTCGGGATGCGCCCATGCGATCCATCCCTCGGGCATGAAGGCCGGACACTTCGGGCATCCCCGACGGGGGAACGCACAGGTTGAAGACCACCCTGATTGCTCTCTTTGCCTCGACGCTTGGGTCAGTCGCCCGGGCGACGGCAGGCGTTGCCACCACAGGCCAGCAAAGACGAACGCCAGGCTGAGGTTGTACTGCAGCCTTCGCATATACTTGCGACATGCCTTAAATACGCGCACACTCACCCCGGATACAAAAGGCGTGCCCAGATTTCACAAGGGAGCAATTTGATGCCAGATCGCACCGCGCTCGAGCAAACCGTGCACTCGCTCTATGCAGCGCGCGATGCCAACGACCTTGAGGCCATGCTGGCCTGTCTGCATCCAACCTTCAGCTTCCGTATCGTCGGTAGCGGCCGTCTTGGGGCCATGACCCAGAAGGTCAGCAATCCGGAAGCAGTGCGCTCCGCTTTTCGCGGCCTGGTCGACGCCTGGGATTTGAGCCAGATGAAGACGGTTCAGCTCGACGTCGACGGTAACACGGTTTACGCCCATCGGGTTGGGCCCATCCGCTTCGTTCCTTCCGACACATGGTTCGATACGGAAATCCTGGACAGGTTCAGCTTCAGCGACGACCGGATGGCTGACCTGACGGAATTCGTCGACACCTTGCTTGTTGCCGAAACCGTCGGTCTTGTCGCGATGCCGGCGATCGCGGTGGATTATTCGTCGTCCACACGAGACAGTATCAGCCTCTGAATATCCGGATCCTGGCTGCGGATTGCCGTCATCAACGCACTCAACCGGCCGCGTAGGCCGTGAATCTGATCGAGCAGTTGCATGGCGACGTCGACGCCGTCGTCGTTGACGCCCATGGGGCCAGTCAGGTCCTGGATCAGGCGGGCGCGGGCAAGATCATCGTCTTCGAATATCCAACCTCTGTCGGCATGGCGCGGCACAAGCCAGCGCTGCTCGACCCAGACCCGTAGCACCGTGACCTCGATTTCGAGGTGTTCGCAAAACTCGCTGTCGTTCATGCGTTGCCTCCCAGGTTCTTGCGTGGATCCTCCGCCTTTCCGGCTGCCCAGCCCTCGACGAAGGCGGCGAGCGCCGGATCGGCCTGCGGCGCAAGCGTGATCTTCAGCGTCACATAGGCATCGCCGTGGCCACCGCCCGGCTTGCGCATGCCCTTACCCTTCAACCGCAAGACCTTGCCGGTGTTGGAGTTCGGCGGGATCGTGACGTTGACGGCGCCATCCATGGTCGGAACGCGCATCTTGCCGCCAAGCACGGCTTCGCTCAGCGAAATCGGGATCTCATAGCGCACATCCTCACCATCCACCTGGAACAGCGGATGCGGCCGCACACGGATGTCGATCAGCGCGTCACCGGCAGCCGCGCCGTTGGAGCCGGGCTCTCCCTTGCCGCGCAGGCGCAACGTCTGGCCGTCGCGTGTGCCCGGCGGAATCGTCAGATCAAGGGCCGGCCCGCCCCCCGGCAGGCTGATCTGCTTCTTGGCACCATTGACCGCCTCGAGCAGACTGATCTCCATCGAGAAATGTGCATCGCGCCCGCGCATCGATTGTTGGCCCCGACCACGACGAGAAAAGAAGTTGGAGAAAATATCGTCCGAATCGCCGAAATCCGAAAAGCCGTGAGCGCTTTCGTAGCGACCGGCGGTGTCGTTGGCGCCGGCATAATCGCGGTAGAAGTTCCGAGGCGCCGTTTCCGCGCCGGTTTCGTCGATCTCGCCGCGATCGTATTTGCCGCGCTTCTCCTCGTCGCTTAAGAGCGCATAAGCGGCCGAAACTGACTTGAAGCGATCCTCGGCTCCCTTGTCCCCGGGGTTGAGATCGGGATGTAGTTTCTTGGCAAGCTTGCGGTAGGCGCTCTGAATATCTTTCTGCTTGGCGTCCCGGCTGACGCCCAGGGTTTCGTATGGACTGCTCGGCATGGGTCTCCCTCAAACTGAAGCGATCGGCAGTGGATCGGGCTGTGCGGTACAGCTCACATATCCCAATCCAATCGGGTGATCGGTCGCTTGACTACAAGCATAGGGCACCCGTGCGGAAACGACAGGGAGAAAACGAACCGCGGCCGGTTTGTGCTCTCATTTCGCGAGTAGGCCGTTTCTGCTACAATCGGGATTTCGGAACCATTCGAAAAAGGCAGCGTTCCCATTGGGTGGTTTTTCAACGGAGGCCGACATGTCCGTGCGCCTGCAACTTGCCATCATGGTTGGACTGATGATCAACGCCGTGCTCTTCGGCATCGGTGCGGTGATCGTGCTTTCCATCCCGGTGCTCGCCGACAACGCCAAGTATTCTCTGCCAGTCGTGGTCGTCACATGTTTCATCCTCACGCCTTTCATCGCCTGGCTGATGGCTCCACGCCTCAGGCTGCGTTACTGGCGGGAGCGCGAGCAGCCGGGCAAACACCTGTCGACGTGAACCTTCGCCTCGGCTTTTCCCAGGGGCAGGCGGCTGAGTTCTACTGCATGTTTCCTTAAATCCTATTCGTTTTAAGGATAAAAACCTGCAGCAATTCAAAGTGCTACAGCGACCTTTGCGCGTCTAAGACGCGCGGCGCTGTAGAAGCTGAAAGAAGCGTGCTGCTGTTTGCCCCGCTCACCCTTGTGAGTGCAAAAGCGCCAACGATTTGCCGCGCCCAATATGCGCGCAGACGTTGAACACATCACAGGCAAGCACAAATTAGCTTTAAACAATCAATGCCCTTGATAGATGCCCGGTTGAGTATCATAGAATTGGCGGGTCAAATCGTCATGCGTCGCTTCGGCGTAGCGCACGGCCGAAGATCAAACGACGCTGAAGGAGCAAATGCCTATGAAAACTGCGATGTTGCTACTCGTTCTCTCCACCTTGGCGGCCTGTGCGCAAACCACGGGCGGCGGTGGTGTGAATTATGTCAGCGGCGACGGCGACTATTACCAGGGCATCGTTACACCGAAATAATCCGGTGAAGGCAGCCTGAAATCCCATGGAAGTGGGCTTTTCACCAAAAAGGCTTCGGTTGCACGGTTGCGCTCTCCCACGCACCGATCAACCGAAGCAACACTCGCACCAAGAACGGCAGAACTCTTGTCGACGCGCCACAACTCTGCGGCGCTCTCCGTAACTGATCCATCCCGCATTGATCATACGCAGCGAAGCTGCATGCCACCTGTCTTTGGCTGTCGGCTAATTCTCAAACCGCTTCTTCAGGAAGTAACGCGCTATTGCGCCCGGCGCGCCCTCCAGCTGGCCGAAAACCACAAAACCCAGCTTTTCGTAAAAAGGCCGCGCCTGGAATTCGAACGTATCGAGCCATAGGCCGATGTAGCCGCGATCCCGCGCGATCTTCTCCGCCTCGGCGATCAGTCGCTGTCCCAGACCTTGGCCGCGAAGGTTTTCCGGTATGGCGAGATAGCGGATGAAAGCCCAGCCATAGCCATCGGTCGCATAGAGCCCGCCGATTGCCGCCTTCGTTTCGGGATCCCGAATGAAGACGGCAAAACCGGGCTGATCGACCATGCCGCTATGCGCATCGTTATAGGCGTCAAGCGTCGTGACGATCGCACGCAGATCATCCTTGCTCGGATCTTCGAGGGTGATGTCGATGATGGGGGCTGTCATTTGGAACGAGCCAGATAAGCGGGGCGAATGGGTAAAGACTGCGGATGCACAATTGCGACGGTCGGCGGTGCCTCTCTAGCCGCAACAGATACATAATCTGTGCTGGCTGCCAAGTGTTTCATCCCGACGGCTCTGGCGCCTTACACGGTTGCGATACGCCTTCTCGTAGGACGATCGGCGATTTGGTGCTGAGCCACTCATCGTAACTGAGATGGCGCGTCTCGTAGCCGGGTTTGGCGACACACCACCGCCAAGAGAACACGTCGTAGCCATGCACGACCAGCGCCTCAACACGCCATTCACCTTCTTATGAAAGCGTGCGATTCCTGATGCGTCCGTCTCCGTCACCTCGGCAAGTCCGCGGCGATTATGAGGATGAACAATTGTCCAAAGATGCACCTTCGCGCCCGCAATCGGGACCTCGCTGGTGTCGTGGACGGAGACACGAGCTGCCGGCTTCAGTTGCTTGCAAATCGGGTAGGCGCAGCTAGCCGGCAAGACAAGCGGCAGCAGTAGCAATAGACGGAATGCACTCATTACACCTGCCTCTCCTGTCAGAGAGAAACCAAATCCGTAACGTTTCAAATGCGGGAAGCAAGGTCAGGCAGAAATCCGGAGCCTGCCCCAACACAAAAGGCGCTCTAAGGAGCGCCTTTTGTTTCTTCAATGTCTCACTGCACGCATCTTACACCACGTGGCTTCAGTGTCGTAGCTGATCAGCTGCAGCCGCTGGTGGCGCCGCAGGTGTCGCACTTCTCGCAGGTGCCGTTGCGCACCATTGTGAAGTTCTGGCACTCGGAGCACATGTTGCCGGTGTAACCCTGCATGATCGAGCGGGCGCGGCGTTCGGCTTCGAGCTTCTTGGCGTCCGACTTGGCCGATGCCGCTTCTGCGGCCGCCTTGTCGGAGAACAGAGCCGTCACTTCCGTTACCGTCTCGACTGTTTCCTCGGGGATCTCTTCGGCAAGTTCGGCGGCGCGCTCTTCGTAGTCGCGCTTGAAGGCAACGATTTCAGAAGTTGCGATCGACGTTGTCTGTTCGATCTTGCGGACGGTGTTGCCGGCAATCGAGGTTACCGTTGCACTGGAGGAGGCGCGGGCAGGGGCTGCTGTCGCCGAACCCTTCGGCTCACTGGTGCGATCAGCCGTGCCGCCGACGATGGTCGGCTTGTAGCCGCGGGTCCAGCCGGTGGAGATCAGGTTCGTCTTGCCTTCCTGGATACCCTTGCCGAGCGCCGTGTTGCTGAAGTCGGACGTGTCGACATGGGCCAGATCGTGACGGCCGAGGTAGGACACGGCCAGTTCGCGGAAGACGTAGTCTAGGATCGACGTCGCGTTCTTGATCGCGTCGTTGCCCTGCACCATGCCGGCCGGCTCGAACTTGGTGAAGGTGAAGGCCTCCACATATTCTTCGAGCGGCACGCCATATTGTAGGCCGAGCGAGATGGCGATGGCGAAGTTGTTCATCATCGCCCGGAAGGCAGCGCCTTCCTTGTGCATGTCGATGAAGATCTCGCCGATGCGGCCATCGCCGAATTCGCCGGTGCGCAGGTAGACCTTGTGACCGCCGACGACAGCCTTCTGGGTGTAACCCTGGCGGCGGTTCGGCAGCTTTTCGCGGGCGCGGATCACCTTCTCGATGACGCGCTCGACGATCTTCTCCGTGATGGTCACGGCCTGGGCAGCGGCCGGCGCCTGGATCAGATCCTCCAGCGCATCCTCGTCATTCTCGTCTTCGATCAGCGAGGCATTGAGCGGCTGCGACAGCTTGGAACCATCGCGATAGAGCGCATTGGCCTTCAGCGCCAGCTTCCACGACAGCATGTAGGCGTTCTTGCAATCCTCGACGGTCGCCTCGTTCGGCATGTTGATCGTCTTGGAGATGGCGCCCGAGATGAACGGCTGGGCGGCAGCCATCATGCGGATGTGGCTTTCGACCGAGAGGTAACGCTTGCCGATCTTGCCGCAGGGGTTGGCGCAATCGAAGACAGGCAGGTGTTCGTTCTTGAGGAACGGCGCACCTTCGAGCGTCATCGCACCGCAGACGTGGATGTTGGCCGCTTCTATGTCCTTCTTCGAGAAGCCCATGTGCTCCAGGAGGTTGAAGTCCATCTGGGCGAGCTGCTCGTCGGTAACCTTCAGCGCACCCTTGAGGAAGTCCGCACCGAGCGTCCACTGGTTGAAGACGAACTTGATATCGAAGGCCGACTTCAGGGCAGCGTTGACGGCCTCGACCTTCTCATCGGTGAAGCCCTTGGCCTTCAGCGTCGAGGGGTTGATGGCAGGCGCCTGGTTGAGGTTGCCATGGCCGACGGCATAGGCCTCCATCTCGGCAAGCTGGCTCTCGGAGTAACCGAGCGAACGCAGAGCCTCGGGAACGGCGCGGTTGATGATCTTGAAGTAGCCGCCACCGGCGAGCTTCTTGAACTTCACCAGCGCGAAATCGGGCTCGATTCCAGTCGTGTCGCAGTCCATGACAAGACCGATCGTGCCGGTCGGCGCGATGACGGTTGCCTGGGCATTGCGGTAGCCGTGCTTCTCGCCGAGTTCCAGCGCCTTGTCCCAGGCGCTCATGGCGTGAATGACGAGGTCCTGGTCGGGGTTTTCGCCATGGATCAGCGCAACCGGGTTGACCGAGAGGCCTTCATAGCCCGTCGTCTCGCCGTAAGCGGCGCGGCGGTGGTTGCGGATGACGCGCAGCATGTTGTCGCGGTTCGGCGCGAAGCCCGGGAACGGACCGAGCTTGGCCGCCATTTCCGCCGACGTGGCGTAGGAAACGCCGGTCATGATCGCCGTCAACGCACCGGCAATGGCGCGGCCCTCGGTCGAGTCATAGGGAATGCCCGACGACATCAGAAGGCCGCCGATATTGGCATAGCCAAGGCCGAGCGTGCGGTATTCGTAGGACAGTTCGGCAATCTCGCGGGACGGGAACTGCGCCATCATCACCGAAACTTCGAGAACGACGGTCCACAGACGCACGGCGTGCTCGTAATCGGCGATGTTGATGCGCTTCGTCGCCGCGTCCTTGAACATCATCAGGTTCAGCGAGGCGAGGTTGCAGGCGGTGTCGTCGAGGAACATGTATTCCGAGCACGGGTTCGACGCGCGGATCGGACCGGCGGCGGGGCTGGTGTGCCAGTCGTTCATCGTCGTGTTGAAGTGCAGGCCCGGATCGGCCGACGCCCATGCGGCGTAGGAAATCGACTCCCAGAGGTCGCGTGCCTTCAGCGTCTTCATCACCCGGCCGTCCTTGCGGGCGGTCAGGTGCCAGTCGCCATCAGCTTCGACGGCGCGCAGGAAGTCGTCCTTGATCGAGACGGAGTTGTTCGAGTTCTGGCCCGAAACCGTGAGATAGGCTTCCGAATCCCAGTCGGTGTCGTAGGTCTTGAACTCAAGGTCCTTGTAACCCTGCTTGGCGAACTGGATGACGCGCTGGACGTAGTTTTCAGGCACCAGCGACTGCTTGGCAGCGCGGATCTCGCGCTTGAGCGCCGGGTTCTGCTTCGGGTCGTAGCAGGCGTCGTCCGTGCCGTCGCAGTTGACGCAGGCCTTCATGATCGCCTTCAGATGCTTGGCGACGACCTTCGAGCCGGTGACGAGCGCTGCAACCTTCTGCTCTTCCTTGACCTTCCAGTTGATGTATTCCTCGATATCCGGGTGATCGATATCGACAACGACCATCTTGGCGGCGCGACGGGTGGTGCCGCCCGACTTGATGGCGCCGGCTGCGCGGTCGCCGATCTTCAGGAAGGACATCAGGCCCGAGGACTTGCCGCCGCCCGAGAGCTTTTCGCCTTCGCTGCGCAGATGCGAGAAGTTGGAGCCGGTGCCGGAGCCATACTTGAACAGGCGCGCTTCACGCACCCACAGGTCCATGATGCCGCCCTCGTTGACGAGGTCGTCGGCAACCGACTGGATGAAGCAGGCGTGCGGCTGCGGGTGTTCGTAAGCCGACTTGGACTTGGTCAGCTTGCCGGTAAAGGGATCGACATAGAAGTGGCCCTGGCCGGGGCCGTCGATGCCATAGGCCCAATGCAGGCCGGTGTTGAACCATTGCGGGGAGTTCGGCGCAACGCGCTGGGTGGCGAGCATATAAGCAAGTTCGTCACGGAAGGCGGAGGCGTCTTCTTCGCTGGCGAAATAGCCGCCCTTCCAGCCCCAGTAGGCCCAGGTACCGGCCAGGCGATCGAAAACCTGACGGGCATCGGTTTCGGAACCGTACTGTTCGTCCTTCGGCAGCGCCTTCAGCGCATCCGTGTCGGGAACCGAGCGCCAGAGGAAGGAGGGGACATCATTCTCCTCGACGCGCTTCAGCTTCGCCGGCACGCCGGCCTTGCGGAAATACTTCTGGGCAAGGATATCGGCGGCAACCTGGCTGAACTGGGCCGGCACGTCGATATCGGCCAGACGGAACACGATCGAGCCGTCGGGATTCTTGATTTCACTCGTAGCCTTGCGGAATTCGATCTCCGCATAGGCGGATTGCCCAGCCTTGGTGAAACGACGTTCGATCAGCATTATCCCGTGTCCTTCGTGTTGCGAGCGCCCGCCACAGGCGCAAGTGTCCCCGCCCGACCGCGGAGGCATTCCGCAGCCAGTCTCAGCTTCCATCCATGAAGGGAAACCCAGATCTGGGTGACCCTGTATCTTGTGAGATAGGCTGCCTGCAAACACTAAATATAGTATCAACAGCTTCTTTATGCCAGCCAAAAGTTGCTCAAGCGGGCCCGAAAAAGCGCACAGGATTCCTCACTGCGGCTCAAGCGGGGAACCCGCGTTTGCCGCATGTCAGAACCGACGATTTCGTGAAATGAACCGGGCTCAAAACAATCCGGTCCGCCGCCGTCGCAACGTGAAATCCATTAACCGTGAATCGTCCCAAGGCGTCAAGGGGTGGTTTGTGACGGAAGTTTGAGCGCTAGATGTTGTGTGGATCGGCTGTGGAAAACGGGGACAGCGGCCAATGCCTTGTAAATCAGGCACTTCGGCAGGTTGCCTGTGACACTGCCGCAGCGGCAGGCGAAAAATCAAATTTTTGAAGGGTAAAAAAGCACATAAATAGCATCCCCAGGGGCAACCGCGATTGCACAACCAACGCCGATGTGAGGGGCACTACAAATTGATTCGTTTTCAGGTTTTGGGGGTGAGCAATTAGGGTCGCGTGGAGAGGCGCGGGAAGGTCCCCCGCGCCTGAACTTGACATCAATCAACGCGCTTTTGCAGCTCACGCGCGCCATTCGGCGCGTTCACCTTGCCCTCGGTGATGAAGAAGGCAAAGACATCGCGCGGCTCCTTCTTTGCCTTGCGATCGGGCGCGTTCTTGGCGAGATCACCCGGCTCCCCGCCGGCGGCAAAGGTTTTCGCGCGATCCGCCCAGAGATCAAGCTTGTCGGCGGCATAGCAGGTCTTGATATCGTCGCTGCCCTTCTGCAGGCGCAGATAGACGAAATCGGCAGTGACATCGGCGATCATCGGATAGTCCGCATGTTCTGCCAGAACGATGGCCACCTTGTATTTTTCCAGCAGGTCGACGAACTCGGGCGCCTGGAACGTTGGATTGCGCACTTCGACGACGTGGCGCAGCGGCAGACCGTCCTGCTTTTCCGGCAAAAGTTTGAGGAAGCCTTCGAAATCTTCCGGCTCGAACTTCTTCGTCGGCGCGAACTGCCACAGGATCGGCCCGAGATGGGGTCCTAATTCTGTCAGCCCCTGCGTCAGGAATTTCTGCATGGATTCACCAGCTTCGGCCAGAACCTTGCGATTGGTGACGAAGCGGCTGGCCTTCAGCGAGAAGATGAAATCATCAGGGACTTCGGCTGCCCACCTGGCGAAAGTTTCCGGCTTCTGCGATGAATAATAGGTGCCGTTGACCTCGATCGCTCGCAACTCCTTGCCGGCAAATTCGAGCTGGCGCTTCTTCGACAGGCTGTCGGGATAAAACGTGCCCTCCCAAGGCTCGAAGGTCCAACCGCCGATACCAACGCGGATCTTTCCGGATTTCGTCATCCCATCCTCCTCATGGCGGCGAATTCAAGCCGCAACTAGTTTCGTTCGGACGCCATCTGCCCCGCGGGCTTGGCCATATCCACCAGCGTCCACCCTGGCCGATAGGGGTTCGGGCGGCGACCCGTTTCTTGAAAACCATAGGCACGATAAAGCGCGATGTTTCGCTCCATCCGCGCATTGGTATAGAGCCGCACGTCTGCCACGCCGCATTCCTCCGCCTGTGCATCAACAAACCGCAACAGCTCGCTCCCTAGCCCCTGACGCTGGAAGGAGGGCGCAACGGCAATGCTGAAGATCAAAAGATGATCCGCATGCCGTTCGAAAACGGCAATCGCAGAAACCGCATCGCCATCGTCACGGATCCAGACCTCTTCGCGGGCGATGCGAGGCACGTAATCTTCGGTAACCGGCAAAGGCAGTCCACCGAGCAGGTCGGTATAAGGCGCGTAGGCGGCAACGGTGATATCCCGCACGGCGGGCAGGTCATCTAGCGTCGCCGGCCGCATCATCGCGAAGCCGGCGACGGTGTCGCTCCGCCTATTGCCCGAGACGCTCACTCGGCCGCCTCAACCTTTTTCATCGGACGACGCTCCAAAAGCTCCTTCAGGAACTGGCCGGTATAGGAACGCGGCTCCTTGACGACATCCTCCGGCGTGCCCTTGGCGATGACTTCGCCGCCGCCGTCGCCACCTTCGGGACCGAAGTCGATGACCCAATCGGCCGTCTTGATCACCTCGAGATTGTGCTCGATGACCACGACCGAATTGCCCTGGTTGACGAGTTCATGCAGAACTTCAAGAAGCTTTGCCACATCGTGGAAATGCAAGCCGGTTGTCGGTTCGTCGAGAATATAGAGCGTGCGTCCGGTGGAGCGCTTCGACAGTTCCTTGGCGAGCTTGACGCGCTGGGCTTCGCCGCCCGAGAGCGTGTTTGCCTGCTGACCGACCTTGATATAGCCAAGCCCCACCTGGTTCAGCGTCACCAGCTTGTCGCGCACTGCGGGAACGGCAGCAAAGAACTCCACGCCTTCCTCGACGGTCATGTCGAGCACATCGGCGATCGACTTGCCCTTGAAATGCACGTCCAGCGTTTCGCGGTTGTAGCGCTTGCCGTGGCAGACGTCGCAGGTGACGTAGACATCCGGCAGGAAGTGCATCTCGATCTTGATGACGCCGTCGCCCTGGCAGGCTTCGCAGCGCCCACCCTTGACGTTGAACGAGAAGCGACCGGGCTGGTAACCGCGGGCCTTGGCTTCCGGCAAACCGGCAAACCAGTCGCGGATCGGGGTGAAGGCACCGGTGTAGGTCGCCGGGTTTGAGCGCGGCGTGCGGCCAATCGGCGACTGGTCGATGTCGATCACCTTGTCGATGTGCTCGAAGCCGTCGATGCGATCGTGTTCGGCCGGGTTTTCGCGCGCGCCCATGATACGGCGGGCGGCGGCCTTGTAGAGCGTCTCGATCAGGAAGGTGGACTTGCCGCCACCGGACACGCCCGTAACCGCGGTGAAAATGCCGAGCGGAATGGACGCCGTGACGTTCTTCAGGTTGTTGGCGCGTGCACCGACGACGGTGATTTCCTTTTTCTTTTTCGCCTTGCGGCGTTCGCTCGGGACGGCAACCGACAGTTCACCGGAGAGATACTTGCCGGTCAGCGACTTCGGATTGGACATCACGTCGGCAGGCGAACCCTGGGCGATGACCTCGCCGCCATGGATGCCGGCGGCCGGGCCGATGTCGACGACATAGTCGGCCGTCAGGATAGCGTCCTCGTCATGCTCGACGACGATGACCGTGTTGCCGATGTCGCGCAAATGGCGCAGCGTCTCGAGCAGGCGGGCGTTGTCGCGCTGGTGCAGGCCGATCGACGGTTCGTCGAGCACGTAGAGCACGCCCGTCAGACCAGAGCCGATCTGCGATGCCAAGCGAATACGCTGGCTTTCACCACCCGACAGCGTGCCGGAGTTGCGCGACAGGCTGAGATATTCGAGACCGACATCGTTGAGGAACCGCAGGCGGTCGCGGATCTCCTTGAGGATGCGAACGGCGATCTCGTTCTGCTTGGTGTTGAGATGTCCCGGCAATGCCTCGAACCAGTCCCGTGCGATGCGGATCGACATCTCGGTGACCTGGCCGATATGCAGCGTGTCGATCTTGACGGCGAGCGCCTCCGGCTTCAGGCGGAAGCCAGCGCAGGCCGGGCAGGGGGCAGCCGACATATAGCGCTCGATCTCCTCGCGCGCCCAGGCGCTGTCGGTTTCCTTCCAGCGGCGCTCGAGGTTGGGCACGATGCCTTCGAAATTCTTGGTGGTGTTGTAGGAGCGAGCGCCGTCTTCATAATGAAAGACGATCTTCTCTTCGGTGCCGTGCAGGATGGCTTTCTGCGCGTCGACGGACAGTTCGCTCCAGCGATTGCCGAGCTTGAATCCGAAAACCTTGCCGAGCGCTTCCAGCGTCTGGTTGTAATAGGGCGACGACGATTTGGCCCAAGGCGCGATCGCGCCATCACGCAGCGTCCTGTTATGCTCTGGTACGATCAGCGCCTCGTCGATCTTCTGCTGGCTGCCGAGGCCATCGCAGGTCGGGCAGGCACCGAAGGGATTGTTGAATGAGAACAGGCGCGGCTCGATCTCGGAAATCGTAAAGCCGGAGACCGGGCAGGCGAACTTTTCCGAAAACAGCACGCGCTCATGGGTTTCGTTGAGCGACTTGTTGGCCGAGCCACCGGCCGCGGTTTCTTCCGGCGGCAGCGGCTTGTCGGCGAATTCGGCAACGGCGAGACCGTCGGCCAGCGTCAGGCATGTTTCCAAGCTGTCAGCAAGCCGCGAGGCGAGATCGGGCCGCACGACGACACGGTCGACGACGACGTCGATGTCATGCTTGTACTTCTTGTCGAGGGCAGGAACCTCGGCGATCTCGTAGAAGGTGCCGTCGACCTTAACGCGCTGAAAGCCCTTCTTCATCAGTTCGGCGAGTTCCTTCTTGTACTCGCCCTTACGGCCGCGCACGAGCGGCGCAAGAATATAAAGACGCGTGCCTTCGCCGAAGGCGAGCACACGGTCGACCATCTGGCTGACTGTCTGGCTTTCGATCGGCAGGCCGGTCGCCGGCGAATAGGGCACACCGACGCGCGCAAACAGCAGGCGCATGTAGTCGTAGATCTCGGTCACGGTGCCGACCGTCGAGCGCGGGTTGCGCGAGGTCGTCTTCTGCTCGATCGAGATTGCCGGCGACAGGCCGTCGATCTGGTCGACATCCGGCTTCTGCATCATCTCGAGGAACTGGCGCGCATAGGCAGACAGGCTCTCAACGTAGCGACGCTGGCCTTCGGCATAGATCGTATCGAAGGCGAGCGACGACTTGCCGGAGCCGGAAAGCCCTGTCATCACGATCAGCTTGTTGCGCGGCAGATCGAGATCGATGCCCTTGAGATTGTGCTCGCGCGCGCCACGAATGGAGATGGTCTTGAGTTCGCTCATCGGAAGCCAGCTTTTGCATGTCGGTTGAAAGCCCCCTATGTAATGACGCTAACGCCCATGTCGAGGCGCAATCGGCAAAACTGGTGGCCATTTCGATTCGGTTGACAGGATCATAGGGAAATATTAGAACAAAGAAAGAACAAACAACACGCAAATCGACTAAATCTGTTGTGGATTATGTACGATGCGGGGCGTATCCGCGGCAGCGGACCGCTAAGATACGCGTTCTTGAAATTCGAAAGCCGTGCCGGCGGCGCGGCAAAACCACGGGAAAAGCAATATGGCTGGTAGCGTCAACAAGGTGATCTTGGTCGGAAACGTCGGGGCGGACCCGGAAATCCGGCGCACGCAGGACGGCCGGCCGATCGCCAACCTGCGCATTGCCACATCGGAAACCTGGCGTGACCGCAACAGCGGCGAGCGCAAGGAAAAGACCGAATGGCACACCGTCGTCGTCTTCAACGAAGGCCTGTGCAAGGTCGTCGAGCAATACGTCAAGAAGGGCGCGAAGCTCTATATCGAAGGCGCGCTGCAGACCCGCAAATGGCAGGACCAGACGGGCAATGATCGTTACTCGACCGAAATCGTGCTGCAGGGCTTCAACTCGACGCTGACCATGCTTGATGGTCGCGGCGAGGGCGGCGGCTCCGGCGCCGGCCGTGGCGGCTCCAGCGATTTCGGTGGCGGCGCTGGCGGCGGCTACGACGACTACGATCAGCAGCCGCGCCAGTCCTCCGGCGGCGGTCGCTCCGGCGGCGGCCAGGGTGGTCAGGGCAGCCAGAGTGGCGGCAACTTCTCGCGCGATCTCGACGACGACATCCCGTTCTGAGCCACGCGAACACGGCGATTTTCAGTTGCGGACGCCCTTTGGTGAGCAGACTGGAACGGCACGGGCCTTTAATGGCAATATCGTGACATTGAAAAAGGGCCGGGAAACCGGCCCTTTTTGCGTTCGAATGAACGTTTCTGTCGGTTGGAGCATTTCCAGGAAAAGTGCGAAGCGGTTTTCCGTCCGGAAGTGCGTATGACCAGGAGACGGGACGCTTCCGCAACTCTATCCAAAGCGGAAGCGCTCAAACGTCCCGATGGCCTCAGACCGCCATTGCCGATTTCACGCCGTCGACGACGAACTGGACTGCAAGTGCCGCCAGGATGACCCCAAGCAGGCGCGTGAGGATTGCCCGGCCGGTGACGCCGAGAAAACGGTCGATGCGTTCGGCGATGACAAGCGCCAGGAAAAGACTGACCATCGACAGCGCGATGACGATCAACAGCTGCGTGCGCTCGACCGCCGTCGGGAACGAGCCGGCAAGCAGGATCGTCGCGGAGATCGCGCCCGGCCCGGCAATCAGCGGCAGGGCAAGCGGGAACACCGCGATATTGTGGATGTGGTCCTTGGTGGTGGCGTTTTCGCCGGTCTTTTCCTTTCGCTCCTGACGCTTCTCGAAGATCATCTCGAAGGAAATCCAGAACAGCAGCAGACCGCCGGCGATGCGGAAGGCACCGATGGATATGCCGAGCAGGCCGAGAATGCCGTTACCGAAGACGGCGAAGGCGGCAAGGATGAAGAAGGCGATCAGCGAGCCGCGTGTGGCGACCTGAAAGCGTTCCTGCCGGCTGAGGCCGACGGTGAGGCTCAGGAAGATCGGGGCGAGCCCCGGCGGATCGAGCGTGACGAGCAGGGTGGTGAGTGCGTTGACCAGGAGGTCGACATTGAACATCCGTTTCCCCTTCCGGATTGTCGCGTGCGTGCGCGCGCGCCCCGAGTTTTCCCGGTGGCAGATCGGCATTGTTAGGCAAGCGGAGGGGGCTTGGGAAGGGGTCGGTGGCCAAAGCTTGAGCAATAGCTTAATGAGGATGTGACGGAACCTTCTCACAGCCGTTCAGGCCGGGCAGCCGACTTTGTCGCCAGCACTTCCGATTTCCGCTGCAATGCCCTAGAAAAGCCTGTTCCGACGGCAAAAGACTGTTCACAACCACGGGCCAAAATTGGCGCTTCCAGGCGCATTCGGCTATAAATATCCGACTGATTCTGAACAAAGATCGTGATCACAATTGACTGAGCAAAGCACTCCCGGCGGCGGAAAGACTCCGCCAGGCATCGAGCCGATTTCCATCATCGAGGAAATGCAGCGGTCCTATCTCGATTACGCCATGAGCGTCATCGTCAGCCGCGCGCTTCCAGACGTGCGTGACGGCCTGAAACCCGTTCATCGCCGCATCCTCTACGGGATGAGCGAACTCGGCATCGACTGGAACAAGAAGTACGTCAAATGCGCCCGTGTCACCGGGGACGTGATGGGCAAATACCACCCGCACGGCAATTCGGCGATCTACGATGCGCTGGCACGTATGGCCCAGGATTGGTCGCTGCGGCTGCCGCTGATCGACGGCCAGGGCAACTTCGGCTCGGTCGACGGCGACCCGCCGGCGGCAGAACGCTACACCGAGTGCCGCCTGCAGAAGGCAGCGCACTCGCTGCTCGACGACCTCGACAAGGAAACGGTCGATTTCCGCGACAACTACGACGGCACGATGAGCGAGCCGGTGGTGGTGCCCGCGAAGTTCCCGAACCTGCTCGTCAACGGCGCCGGCGGCATCGCGGTCGGCATGGCGACCAACATTCCGCCGCACAACCTCGTCGAAGTCATCAACGGCTGTATGGCGCTGATCGACAACCCGGCGATCGAATTGCCGGAGCTGATGGAAATCATCCCGGGGCCGGACTTCCCGACCGGTGCGCTCATCCTCGGCCGCTCGGGTATCCGCTCGGCCTACGAGACCGGCCGCGGTTCGGTCATCATGCGCGGTCGTGCCCATATCGAACCGATGCGCGGTGACCGCGAGCAGATCATCATCACCGAGATTCCCTTCCAGGTGAACAAGGCGACGATGATCGAGAAGATGGCCGAACTGGTGCGCGATAAGCGCATCGAAGGCATCTCGGATCTGCGCGACGAATCGGACCGTCAGGGCTACCGCGTCGTCGTCGAACTCAAGCGCGACGCCAATGCCGACGTCATCCTGAACCAGCTTTACCGTTACACGCCGCTGCAGTCGTCTTTCGGCTGCAACATGGTGGCGCTCAACGGCGGCAAGCCGGAGCAGATGACGCTGCTCGACATGCTGCGCGCCTTCGTCTCGTTCCGCGAGGAAGTCGTTAGCCGGAGAACGAAGTACCTGCTGCGCAAGGCGCGCGACCGTGCGCATGTCCTGGTCGGTCTCGCCATCGCGGTTGCCAACATCGACGAAGTGATCAAGCTGATCCGGCATGCGCCCGATCCGCAGACCGCGCGCGAACAGTTGATGGAGCGCCGTTGGCCGGCGCATGACGTCGACAGCCTCATCCGGCTGATCGACGACCCGCGTCACCGGATCAACGAAGACAATACCTACAACCTGTCGGAAGAGCAGGCGCGCGCCATTCTCGACCTGCGCCTGCAGCGCCTGACTGCGCTTGGTCGTGACGAAATCGGCGACGAACTCAACAAGATCGGCGAGGAAATCAAGGATTACCTCGATATCCTGTCGTCGCGTCTCCGCATCATGACCATCGTCAAGGACGAACTCACCGCCGTTCGCGAGGAGTTCGGCACGCCGCGTCGCAGCGAGATCGCCGAAGGCGGTCCCGACATGGACGACGAGGACCTGATCGCCCGCGAAGACATGGTCGTGACCGTCTCGCATCTCGGCTACATCAAGCGCGTGCCGCTGACCACCTATCGCGCGCAGCGCCGCGGCGGCAAGGGCCGCTCCGGCATGGCAACCAGGGACGAGGATTTCGTTACCCGGCTATTTGTTGCCAACACTCATACGCCGGTTCTGTTCTTCTCCTCCCGTGGCATCGTCTACAAGGAGAAGGTCTGGCGCCTGCCTATCGGCACGCCGCAATCGCGCGGCAAGGCACTGATCAACATGCTGCCGCTTGAACCCGGCGAACGCATCACGACGATCATGCCGCTGCCCGAGGACGAAACGACGTGGGAAAACCTCGACGTCATGTTCTCGACGACGCGCGGCACGGTGCGCCGTAACAAACTGTCCGACTTCGTCCAGGTCAACCGCAACGGCAAGATCGCGATGAAACTGGAGGAGGATGGCGACGAGATCCTCTCGGTCGACACCTGCACCGAGCATGACGACGTCATGCTGACGACGGCGCTCGGCCAGTGCATTCGCTTCCCGGTCGACGACGTGCGCGTTTTTGCCGGCCGCAACTCGATCGGCGTCCGCGGCATCAACCTTGGTGACGGCGACCGCATCATCTCGATGGCGATCCTCGGCCATGTGGATGCTGAGCCATGGGAACGGGCGGCCTACCTGAAGCGCGCAGCCGCCGAGCGGCGCACGAACGGCGAGGAAGAAGAAATCGCTCTGGTCGGCGAGGAAGTCACCGAAGGTGGCGAACTCACCAACGAGCGCTACGAAGAGCTGAAGGCGCGCGAACAGTTCGTTCTGACGGTTTCGGAGAAGGGCTTTGGCAAACGTTCGTCGTCCTACGATTTCCGCACCTCGGGTCGTGGCGGCAAGGGCATCCGCGCCACCGACACCTCGAAGACGACGGAGATCGGCGTACTCGTCGCGGCCTTCCCAATCGAAGACAACGATCAGATCATGCTCGTTTCCGATGGCGGCCAGTTGATCCGCGTGCCGATCAATGGCGTCCGGCTTGCCAGCCGCGCCACCAAGGGCGTGACGATCTTCTCGACGGCCAAGGACGAAAAGGTCGTCTCGGTCGAGCGCATCAGCGAACCGGAAGGTGACGAAGAAGGCGAGGACCTGGTGGCAGCCGAAAACGGCGCACCGGAAACGCCGGAAGCCGAAGCCTGATAGGCGGCTCCAACCGACTGAAAAGCCCGCCGATCGGCGGGCTTTTTTATTGGGCAGCCATGATTTCCGGCGGGCGAATGTAGGTTCTCAGGCCCTTGGCCAGCGCATCGAAGACCACCCGGCAACGCGGCGCCGCCTTCAGGTTTTCGTGCATGACGAGCCATGTCTCGAGCTTCATTACGAACCCGTCTGCCAGTACCGGGAGAATATCGGGGTCGCGGGCAGCAAGCGCATTCTGACAGATACCGATGCCGAAACCGGCGCGAATGGCGGCAAGCTGCGCGAGGTTGCTGTCTGCCTTCAGCGCAAAGCGCACGTCCGGCAGGCCGGGTGTGCGGGCGATGATTGCCCGGATCGCCGCCGTCTCGCGGTCATAGCCGATCAGGCTGTGGCGGCTCAGATCGGCAAGCGTGGCCGGGGTGCCGCGCCGGTCGAGGTATCGCCGGTGGGCGTGAAAACCGAGCGGCACCGCGCCGATATGAAGCGCCACCAGCGCATCCTGACTGGGCACCGCCATGCGCACGGCGATGTCCGCCTCCTGCCGCAGGATGTCCTCGATCGCATCGGAAGCCGACAGCTCGATGGTCAGATCCGGATATTGCACATGCAGCTCGGCAAGGATCGGCGGCAACACCTCGATACCGATCACTTCGCTGGCACTGATGCGCACCGTTCCGCTGACCGTATCCTGCTGGCCGGAGGCAGCGCGAAGCAGGGCCGCTGATGTTGCTGCGAGCGCTTCGGCATAGGGTTGAAGCGCGCGGGCGGCATCGGTCGGCAACAGTCCCTGCGGCGAGCGAGTGAAGAGCGGAAAGCCGAGCATCTCCTCCATTGCATCGACATGGCGCCCGACCGTCGGTTGCGTCAGGCCGAGCTCGCGCGCCGCCGCCGACAGCGAGCCTTCTTTCAGCACCTTCAGGAAAGTCCGGTAGTAGTCCCAGCTCGGCTCGATCTTGCTCATACATAAAAGTATAGCAATGAAACAGAAAACGACAATTCCGTTTATCCCGGAATTGCACGACATTTCCTCCATCAGAACCGATGGAGCAGACGCAATGACCGACAATCTGGAAAAGGCAAGAACAGTCCTGGTATTGGGCGCGACCGGCGGCATCGGTGGTGCCGTCGCCCGCGGCCTCAGCCAGCGGGGATGGAAAGTGCGCGCACTCAATCGCAATATCGCCAAGGCCGCGCAGAAGGCGCCCGCGTACGAATGGGTGGAGGGCGATGCGATGAAGCGGCTGGACGTTCGCGCCGCCGCAGAAGGCGTCGAACTGATCGTTCATGCCGTCAATCCGCCCGGTTACCGCAACTGGGGCAAGCTGGTACTGCCGATGCTCGACAACACCATTGCCGCCGCGAAAGCGGAAGGCGCGCGCATTTTGCTGCCGGGCACGATCTACAATTTCGGTCAGGATGCCTTCCCGCTTCTGACCGAAGACAGCCCGCAGAACCCGCATACGGACAAGGGCATGATCCGCAAGGAGATGGAACTTCGATTGAAAGCTGCGTCAGACGCCGGTGTCGGCGTGATCATCCTGCGGGCTGGAGATTTCTTCGGCCCCGATGCCGCCAACAACTGGTTTTCGCAAGGGCTGGTCAAGCCGGGCAAGCCGCTGACCGCGATCAGCTATCCCGGAAAGAAGGGCGTCGCCCACCAATGGGCCTATCTGCCCGATGTGGCCGAGACGATGATCCGTCTGGTCGAGCGTGCCGAGGATCTGCCGGCCTTTGCCGTCTACCATATGGGCGGTTTCGTCGATGATGACGGCACGAAGATGATCGCCGCCATCCGGCGCGCAGCGGGACAGCAAAGGCTTCCGGCACGTGCCTTTCCATGGTGGCTGGTGACGCTGGCTTCCCCCTTCGTCCCGCTCTTTCGGGAGTTGCGCAAGATGCGCTACCTCTGGCGCCAACCGCTACGGATGCCGAACAATCGATTGCTGGACTTGCTCGGCGAGGAGCCGCGTACACCGATCGATGAAGCGGTGGCCAAAACCCTCAAGGCGCTCGGCTGCTTGCCGCAGAGTGCCGGACAAATCGGCGCCGGCGAGGGACTCACCCCAGCCAAAATGGCGATCAGTTCCTGAAGACCAAGCAAGCGCCACCATTTTTCCGAATGGTGGCGCAAAGCGCATTGGCTTCCACCTGGCTATCGCGGCCGATTCGGGCGGCATAACGAATGCGGCGGCCGAAGCTGGCATTGCGTTCGCGCAGGAGCAGGGCCTTCTCGCTACGGATCGGGGCCGGCAGACGTTTGACAGCGTTGACGAAGAGCCGCTGCGCCACCGATTTCTGAAAATGCGCCGCAAGCTGTACGCCCCAGGGCGCCCACTCCGCCTCATCGATCACGTCGATCTCGCGCAGTTGGCGGGTGCTGGCCAGCGCCACGCAGCCGTCGAGAAAATTCTTGCTCTTGTCGAGCGTCAGATCGAGTGTCTTTGGCGGATTGTCCCGCCAGTCCTCGACGCTGTAGGCGGTGATCGCCAGCACATAGTTGCGTGTCTCCGTCGGCAGCCAGTCCACTTCGAGGAAACGCTCCAGCCCATTTTCACCGGCATTGTAGGCGGCGGCGGCAAAACCGAGATTGCCGTAGCGCGACTTCAGCTCACCAAGATATTCGGCTGATTTTCCCAGAGCGGCAACGACATCGAAACTGTTGGAAAGGCCACGCATTTTCGCCGTTCCCGGCATGAACTGCGCGATGCCTTCCGCCCCTTTCGGGCTGACCGCATTCGGCCGAAACAGGCTTTCGCGCCAGATAAGGCGCGCAAAGAAGGCTGAAGGCAAGTCATTGGCGGCGGCATAATGATCGATGACGCCGCAAACATCGCGCTCGAAGCTTTCCTTGCTGATGCACAGCGATTTAACCGGGTCCGTCACCGACCGGCCGACATAGATGCACTTGGCGCGCACCGGCAGCTCGTCGATGCGAGCCTGAGCGATATCCGGCGACCCCATGCTCACGGCCATCAAAAGCGCCAGCAGCCCTCTGGCGGCAAACGCAAGACCTTTTGAGCTGCCGTTCCCCATGCCGTACCGCCCGCAATGCCTCATCGAAACAGACCGGCTTTATACATAGCATCTCGCGAGGTCAGGAAAAACAGGTCCTTCAGGCGGGTGAGCCGGTGGAGAGCACCAGTTGCATGAAGGTCAAGTCGAGCCAACGGCCGAACTTCGTTCCAACTTCGCGCATTCGACCGGTCTCTGTGAAACCCAGCCGTTGGTGAAGCCGGATCGAGGCGGCATTCTCCGACTCGATCCCCGCCACCATCACATGCTTGTTGAGACGTTCGGCCTCGGCGATCAAGGCAACCATCAGCTCGCGGCCGATGCCGCCGCCACGGCTTTTGCGGTGGACATACACGGAATGCTCGACCGTGTGCCGGTAACCGTCAAACGCACGCCAGTCGCCGAAGGAGGCATAGCCGACGATATCGCCGCTGTCTGCCACCGCGACCAGGACCGGGTATCCGGCATCGCTTCGCGCCCTGAGCCAGGCAGCTCGATTGGCGACATCGACGATCGTGTCGTTCCAGATGGCGGTCGTATTGGCCACCGCGTCGTTGTAGATGTCGCAGATGACCGGCAGGTCATCTTTCGTTGCTTGCCTGGTCAGCATGTTGCCCCGCATGTTCGTACACCATATGACTACGTCATGGATACTAAAGTGTACAGCCTTGATCAACGCATCAGTGATCGCATTCGTCTCGAGCGGGAAATCCGCGGCTGGTCACTGAGCGAGCTTGCGGAACGCTCCGGCGTCTCCCGCACGATGATCCACAAGATCGAGCGCGCAGATAGCAGTCCGACGGCAACATTGCTTGCGCGGCTTTCCGGTGCCTTCGGCCTGACCATGTCGACGCTGATCGCCCGCGCGGAAATTCAGGAGGGTCGCCTGTCGCGGCGCGAGCACCAGCCGGTCTGGCGCGATCCGCAAAGCGGATATCTCAGGCGGCATGTCTCACCGAACTCCGAGCTGCCGCTGGAACTGATCGAGGTCGAACTGCCAGCGGGTGCGGACGTGCCTATGCCGGCGGCCGCCTATGCAATGTTTCGCCAGTTGATCTGGGTGAAGCAGGGCGCCTTGACCTTCACGGAAGGCGAGGAGACGCATGCGCTGGCAGCAGGCGATTGCCTTGAGCTCGGACCACCCACGGACTGCATCTTCCGCAATGGCAACGATACGTTATGTGTCTATGCGGTGATCCTCTTAAGCAGCCGCTGACGCTACCTGTCGATTTCGGCTGCAGCGATCCGCGCGACCAGCATTTCGCCCTCGACATCGAAGTCGTCATCATCCTCCAGAAACCATGCGGCAGAGAGACCCGCATAGGCCAGAATCCAGGAAAGGATACGGCGCGGCGCCAGTCGAGTCGCCTCTGCGACAATAGCGAGATGGCGTTGCAGGCGACCGGGCTCGCTCACCACAGCCAGTTCCGGATTGCAGAAGAGATTGGCATAGTCGTAACCCGGATCGCCATAGACCGGCTTCGGGTCGATCGCCAACCAGCCACGGGCACTGAAGTCGAGAATGTTGCCGTGGTGAACATCGCCATGCAGCACGACCGGCGGATGCGGATCGGAAAACAAGGCCTCGGCCGCCGCAAGCGAACGCGCCAGCACGCCGCCATGGGTTCGTGCTGCCGGCGCCAGTGCCGCAAACCATCTCTCAAGCGGGACGAGATCGGGAATGGCCGCATCGCGGGGCGCATGGAGCGCAGCCACCGTCCCGCAGATGATCCGTGTCGCCACCTCGTCGCTTCCCGTCATCGCCATATGAAACAGCGATCGCCGGCTGTCGGTACGCTCCATCACAAGCGCATCCTCGTCGTCGGCATAGACTTCGGCAGCACCCTGGCCGGCCCACCAGAGCATCGGCAACCGGCCGAGCTTCTCTTCCACTTCGTGAGCGACCTTCAGCATTGCCGGCAGGCCGCGCCAGCGCACCGGCAGCAGTTGGCTCGATCGCGTTGAGACCCGGTCACCGTCCGGCTGCAGCGACCATTTTTCGAGGTAGGGAGCAAACATACAAGGAGGGATGGTCCGTTGGCGATCAAGCCCCGCCGACCGGCGGGGCTTGAGGGATGTGGTGGTATCAGGCGACCTGTTCAAGAGACGGGTAGTCGGTATAGCCCTTTGCGCCGCCGCCATAGAACGTCGCTTGATCCGGCGCATTCAACGGAGCGTTCTCCTGCAGGCGCTCGACAAGGTCAGGATTGGCAATGAACGGCTTACCGAAGGCGACCAGATCGGCCTCGCGACTTTCAACTGTCTTTGCCGCCAGATCGCGATCATATCCGTTGTTGGTCATCCAGGCAGCCTTGCCGCCGGCAGCGGCATAGACGGCGCGTAGAGCGTGGTAGTCGAACGGACGCTCGCCCTGTTGGTGATCGCGCGGACCGCCGGTCGCACCCTCGATGATGTGGAGATAGGCGAGGGGATAACGGGCCAGGTTCTTGACGACATAGCTGAACAGCGCCTGCGGCTCCGGATCGAAGGCGTCGTTGGCGGGCGTCACCGGCGAGAGACGGATGCCGACACGGCCGGCGCCGATCTCCGAGGTGATGGCATCAACTACCTGGAACAGGAAGCGGGCGCGGTTCTCGATCGAACCGCCATAGGCGTCGGTGCGCTGGTTCGAACCGGAGCGCAGGAACTGATCGATGAGATAGCCATTGGCGGCGTGGATCTCGACACCGTCGAAGCCGGCATCGATCGCGGCGCGGGCAGCCTTGCGATAGTCCTCAACGATCCCGTCGAGTTCGCTGATGTCGAGCGCACGCGGTTCGGAGGTTTCGGCAAACGAACCCGTGCCATCGGGATTGATCAGATAGGTCTTGGACTTTGCCCTTATCGCTGAAGGTGCAACCGGCTTGCCACCGTCCGGCTGCAGCGAATCATGTGAGATCCGGCCGACATGCCACATCTGTACGACAATCCGGCCACCCCTGGCATGCACGGCATCGGTGACCTTGCGCCAGCCCTCGAGGGCTTCGGATGTGTAGAGCCCGGGCACATCGGCATAACCCTGGCCCTGCTGGGTGATCGCAGTTGCCTCGGTGATCAGCAGGCCAGCCGATGCGCGCTGTTCGTAATAGGTGGCGTTGAGTGTGTTCGGCACGGCCTTCGGCGAACGATTGCGCGTCAACGGCGCCATGACGATGCGGTTCTTCAGGGTGATGTCACCAATGGTGATGGGATCGAATAGGGTAGCCATTGCAGGTCCTTTCGGTTTCAGTTTGGTCTTGGGGGGGGTGTCAGAGACTGCCGATGTCCTTCAGGAACGCGGCAATCGTCTCTTCGTTGCGCCTGTAGAAAACCCATTGGCCGAGACGGCGGGTTGTCACCAGGCCAGCGCGCTGGAGAATGGCGAGATGGGAGGATACGGTCGATTGCGACAGGCCGCAGCGCTCGAACTGCCCCGCGCAAACGCCCATCTCAAACGGATGCTCCTGGGTCGGAAAGTGCACCTCGGGCTCCTTCAACCAAGCAAGGATGCTCACTCTTGCCGGGTGTGCCAGGGCCTTGAAGATTTCGTCTCGATCCATCGTCTATCGCCATATCGTGTTTTATCGATAGATGTATCGGCTACACTCGATATTCAAATCACAAGAGCGTGAGGAGGAAATGAGCAAAAAAAGAGGGCCGCAAGAAAACTTGGGCCCTTGTAGTTGTGAAGGTAATTAGAACCTCCAGAGGGGAACAGCTGCTGCGGTGGCGGGGAGGAGAAAGCCACCAAGAATGCATCAGCTACATTTTGATATGGGAAGCGAAGTACCAGCTTTCAATAGCCGGCTGTGAATTTCGTCACGGCTCGCCCGTGTCCACACAGTAGACAAAAAAAGAGGGCCACAAGATGACTTGGGCCCTTATAGTTGTGAAGGTAATTAAACCTCCAGAGGGGAACAGCTGCTGCGGTGGCACTGGGAGGAGAAGCCACCAAAGATGCATCAGCTGAGGGTGGTATGCTGCTTTTTTGGGCGAGCAGCAATCATTTAATATGCATGTCAGCCATGCCATGTGCGCATCACTGCTCATTTTTGCACCGCACAAACAAAATGCGGCGCACCAAATGCGCCGCACGATCTAAATTACGATTATAAAACAACGAGCTAATCAGCCATCCGGCAAATGCTCACAAATCGAGCAATGGCGCCTTTGGCGTCAGAAGCTCCAGTTCCTGGCCTTGGCGACGATGTAATCGCGGAAGACCTTGAGCTTGGCAGCATTCTTCATCTCGTCGGGATAGCAGAAGTAGGTGTCGAACGACGGAATGTCGGCACTGATCGGAAGTTGTATCAGGCCTGGATCGCGGCCGACGATATAGTCAGGCAGCATCGCTATGCCGATGCCGAGCAGGCAGGCGCGCTTGATCGAGGTCTGGCTGTTGATCTGCAGATGCGAGGTCCGCGGGTTGTCGGAATCGCGGCCGGCGATTTCGAGCCAGTTGACGTCGAGCAGGTAGTTTGGCGCAGGTTCGCCGAAGGTAATGATGCGGTGGTTGTCGAGATCGTCGAGCGACTGCGGTTCGCCGTGCTTGTTGATGTAGGAGGGCGCCGCATAGACGTGCATATGCACGGTGAAGAGCTTGCGCTGGATCAGGTCGGATTGCTGCGGCTGGCGCAGGCGTATGGCGCAGTCGGCATGGCGCATGTTCACGTCGAGCTCCTCGTTATCGAGGATCAACTGTACCTGGACATCAGGGTGCAGCGACATGAACTCCTGGATCTTGTCGGTCAGCCAGCCCTGGCCAAGGCCTACGGTCGTCGTGATGCGCAGCTTGCCGCTCGGCTTGTCGGTCGTCTCGCTCAGCTGAACCTTGACGCTTTCGAGCTTCATCAGCACTTCGTGCGCAGTCCGGTAGAGGATCTCGCCCTGCTCGGTCAGGATCAGGCCGCGCGCGTGGCGGTGGAACAGCTTGATGCCGACATCCTGCTCAAGCGAGCTCACCTGACGGCTGATCGCCGACTGAGAGAGATGGAGCTTGTCTGCCGCATGCGTGAACGACCCAGCCTCGGCCGCCGCGTGAAAAATGCGCAGTTTGTCCCAATCCAGCGACATGAAGTCCCCCATATGAAACCACCCCGGGGGACGGGATCATGTCCTCCGCGTGCGGCTGATGCATCTGTTCCCATACGGGAAGGCTCCTTGCCTGGAGCTTCCCGATTCGCAGCTTCTATTCGGCTGCAATTGCGACGGGCATATGACCCGCCAGGTATTTCTCGGCCTCGAGCGCCGCCATGCATCCCATGCCTGCAGCCGTCACGGCCTGGCGGTAGATGTCGTCGGTGACGTCACCTGCGGCAAAAACGCCGGGTATATCGGTCGCCGTCGAATCAGCGGCCGTCCAGAGATAGCCATTGGACTTCTGCCGGAGCTTGCCCTTGAACAGTTCGACAGCCGGCGCATGACCGATTGCGACGAAGACGCCGTCGGTCACCATGTCGCTCGTTTCGCCCGTCTTGGTGTTGCGCAGCTTCACGCCATTGACCGATGCAGGCATCGGCGGCTTGGGGGCGGCACCAAGATATTCGACGACCTCGTGGTCCCAGATGATCTTGACGTTGGGCTTGGCGAACAGGCGCTCCTGCAGGATCTTTTCGGCGCGGAACGAATCGCGGCGATGAACGACGGTGACGGTCTTTGCGAGATTGGAGAGGTAAAGAGCCTCTTCAACGGCCGAATTGCCGCCGCCGACGACGATGACGTCCTTGTTGCGATAGAAGAACCCGTCGCAGGTGGCGCAGGCCGAAACGCCGAAGCCCATGAAAGTCGGCTCGGTTTCGATGCCGAGCCACTTTGCCTTGGCGCCGGTGGCAATGATCAAGGCGTCAGCCGTCCAATCGTTGCCGCTGTCGGTCTTGACGCGGAAGGGGCGAACGGAAAGGTCAACATCCGTGACCAGATCATTGACGATCTCGGCGCCAACATGCGTCGCCTGCTTCAGCATCTGCTCCATCATCCACGGACCCTGAACCGGATCGGCATAGCCCGGATAGTTCTCCACATCGGTGGTGATCATCAACTGGCCGCCTTGTTCCATGCCGGCGATCAGGACCGGTTCCAGCATCGCGCGCGCCGTGTAGATGGCGGCGGTATAACCGGCCGGGCCGGAGCCGATGATCAGCGCTTTTACGTGGCGGGCAGTCATGGTCTTGTCCTTCGCTCACCGAATGGCCGAAGGGCCCTGTCCGGTTCCGTTACATCACAGGCAAATAGTGCCATACTTTAGGTATTCCCCCCCGGGACTTTCAAGGGCGGTCGCGGTGATACACACAAGTGCTTGAGCCCAAGGCGCCGATTTGACACCAGATCAGGCATTTTTGCACCGCTTGCGTCCCCCTTCTTCACGTCACAAGCCCGTGATGACATCGCATGAGAACCGGATCCAGCGAACGGAACATGAGATACAGGGATCGAGGGCAACACGACATTGCCCCCTTACACGCCTGACGGAAGACCTAGGACGGGCGCGAAGGCGTGGATCGCCACAGGTTTTTCGACGAACGCCCCCAAAAGAATCGACGTCAACCGGGCGCGACCGCCTCTGAACGCCGGTTTTCCCGCGAATAGTCGGCGCAGATGCTTGTTGTCGGATCGGTTTGGCGATATTTCACGCGGATTCACTTTGCTGGAGAGGCATATGGGGTTGAATGCAAGCCGCGTTTGGCTCGACCGCGAACTCGCCGCGTTCGGCAATTCACGACCGGAGAGTAGCCTCGCCTTCAGTGCGGGAACCGGATCGCAAACATACGCCTCCACGCCTCCAAGATCGCCCGCCGATAACACAAGGCTCACGCGCTACGAGCGAGAACTGCACACGCAGGGTCCGTCACTACGTGCAGGTCGAACGGACGGTCGACTGTCGATCAATTCTCTATGGCCAACCTGATAAAATCGGCTCGGTGACGACAACCTACCGGGCAATCCAAGCAAAGATACTCCTCTTCGGCTTTGCCCCATGCATCAAAGTCGCTTTGTGAAAAGGACGAACCTTCATGACGAAACAAGTCGAGCTCGACGCAATCGATCTCAAGATCCTTCGCGAGCTCCAGCGTGACGGCAGGATGACCAATGTGGATCTCGCCCAGCGTGTTGGCATTTCGGCGCCCCCCTGTCTGCGACGGGTGCGCAAACTCGAGGAAACCGGCGTTATCAAGGGCTACCACGCGCTGCTGAACGCACCGGCGCTCGGCTTCGATCTGGTGGGTTTCTGCATGGTGGGTCTCAAGCGGCAGTCGGAGGCGGATCTCAAGGCATTCGCCGCGGCAACCGCGGAATGGCAGATCGTGCGCCAGGCATGGACAGTCTCGGGCGAAAGCGACTTTCTGCTTCATTGCGTCGCCGAGAACCTGACCGCGTTCCAGGATTTCGTCATCGAGGTTTTGACCGCCAACGAGCGCGTCGATACGGTTCGCACGATGTTGACCATTCGTCAGGTCAAGGATATCGGGCTGGTCCAGATCTAGGATCCGGAACACTTGCGGATCCGCAACGGCAGCGAGGCTCCCTTGGAGAACGCAGACACGACCGAAGTTGAGTGGCGTCATCCATGAGCAAACTTCCGCTTTCCGCCTTCATCATTTGCCAGAATGAAGAGGCCTACCTCGGCAACTGCATCGAGAGCCTCGAGCAGTGCGCCGAGATCGTCATCGTCGATTCGGGATCGACGGATGGCACTGCCGCGCTCGTGCAATCCTTCATCGATAATGGATGGCCGATCCGCTTCATGCACGAGCCCTGGCGGGGCTATGCGGGCCAGAAACAGTTCGCGCTGGACCAGTGCACGCAACCCTGGTGCTTCAACATCGACTCCGACGAACGCCTTGATGAACCGCTGAAGGCGCTTCTGCCGTCGCTGCTTGACGGGCCGGCCGAGACGGTCGGCTGGCGCGTGGCGCGCCGCCCCTATTTGATCGGTTACGGTTATACGCCGGTGCGCGTGCATGAGAGGCGAAATCTGCGCCTGATCCGCAAGGGCAGGGGACGCTACGACCTCAGTCAGAAAGTGCACGAGGGTATCGTACCCGATGGTCATGTTGGCGCCGCCAGCAAAGGCAGCCTGCTTCATTATCGTCCGCTTGTTATCGACGAACAGATCCTGAAGGAAAACAAGTACTCCACGCTGAAGGCGGATCAGCAGGCAGCGGCCGGAAAACCACCGCGGCCATACAAGATGCTGTTCAGCCCACCGCTTTACTTTTATCGTCTCTATTTCCGAAACGGGCTTTGGCGCTGTGGCTTTCCGGGCTTCATCGAAGCCATGACGGGCGCCGTATACGCATTCTTGACCGCCGCAAAAATCTATCAGAGGCACGCACTCAGTAAGCGTCCCAACAACGATGATGCCGCTCTGCATTGAAAGCATCCAGGTGATTTTATGAAAGTGATGCATATCCATTTTGGCAAGGACGGTGGAGCGGAACGGTTCTTCGTCAATCTCGTCAACGCATTGCATGATCGTGGTGTCGAGCAGCGCATGCTGATCAGGCCCGACAGAAGCTGGCGTCAAGAGCTGGAGCATTGCGGCAAGATCTACGAAGGCGTCTTTCGCCGAATTTCGCTCTCGCGCTTTGTCCTTCAGGCACGCATGCAGCGGATATTGCGGGAGTTCCAACCCGACGTGATCATGGCCTGGCAGCTTCGCGCAAGCCGTTTCATGCCTGTCTACAACAAGGCCTTCCGCATTTCCCGACTTGGCGATTATCCGGAGCACCTCGGTTACTACACGAATGTCGAGACGCTCGTCTGCATAACACCCGATATCGCCGATCGCGTCAGAAAGCTCGGCTGGAAGCGTGGGGTCGAAGTGATCGCCAACTTCACACGGGCAACGCCGGCGGCCGCGATAGAGCGCCGAGACCTCGAAACGCCGGAGGATGCCTTTGTCGTCGTCGGCATGGGGCGGTTCGTGCCGCGAAAGGGCTTCGATCATCTGCTGCGCGCCGTCGCCAAGGTCAATGGCGCCTATCTTTGGCTGCTGGGCGATGGTCCCGAACGCGCCAACCTCGAACGGCTTGCAGAAGAACTCGGCATAAGGGACCGTGTGCGCTTTCCTGGCTGGAAGACGAACGCCTATGGCTACCTGTCGGCGGGCGATGCCTTCGCGATCACATCATTGCATGAGCCTTTGGGCAACGTCTGCTTTGAGGGGTGGGGTGCGGGAGTAGCCACTATTGCGTCTCGCGCCGAGGGGCCGTCCTGGGTCATGACGGATGGCCAGGACGCACTGATGGTTGATTGTGCCGATGCGGAGGGTCTGGCAATCGCTATCGAACGGCTGCGCGACGACCCGGCGCTTCGCACGCGCCTCTGCGAAGGTGGGCGCGATACGCTTGCCAAGCGTTTTTCGGAGCAGGTGATCTCAGAGACCTACCTCGAGCTGTTTGCCCGGGGTTCGAAGCAAACATGAAACTCGTCCATTTTCACTTCGGCAAGGATGGTGGCGCCGAGCGTTTCTTCGTCCATCTCGTCAATGCCTTTGCCGAGCGCGGCGTTGAACAGAAGGCGATCATTCGACCGGATCGGATCTGGCGCAAGGACATCAGCCCTTCCGTCGGAATCAAAGAGAGCCATTTCCGGAACCTGTCGGTCGACCGCATCCTTCTTCCATGGAAGACAGCACGGCTCGCCAAGACGTGGAAGCCGGATGCTCTTATGGCATGGGCGCCCCGTGCCAGCGAATTGATGCCGAACTACAAGGGTTGCATCAAGATCTCGCGGCTCGGCGACTACCCGCCGCGGCTCGACTACTTCCGCAACACCGACTGCCTCGTCTGCAACACTCCTGGCATCGCCGCGCATGTGCGCGAAATCGGTTGGAAGCGCGACGTCGAGGTTATCTCCAATTTCACCAATACCGAACGCGTCGCTGCCGTCAGCCGCGCCACGCTGGATACGCCGAACGACGCGCCGGTCGTCATGTCGATGGGCCGCTTCGTTGAGCGCAAGGGCTTCCATACGCTGATCGAAGCGATCGCCAAGGTGCCGGGTGCGTATCTCTGGCTTGTCGGAGATGGGGAAGAGCGCGAAAACCTCGAAAAGCTTGCCATCGATCTCGGTGTTTCGGGCCGGGTGCGATTTGCCGGCTGGCAAAAGGACACGCGTGCGTTCCTGGCCGCCGCAGACATCTTCGTCATGGCGTCAAGCCATGAACCACTCGGCAACGTTATTCTCGAATCCTGGGCGCAGGGCACGCCAGTCGTTTCAAGCCGCTCTGAAGGACCGCAATGGTTCATGCGCGACGGTGAAAACGGCCTGATGGTCGATATCGGCGATGCCGAGGGTTTCGGCCACGCCATCGAGCGCATAGCAAACGACCGACAGATCGGGTCGCGTTTGGCAGAACGCGGCTACGAAACGCTGATGAACCAGTTTTCCAAACAGGCCATCACCAACGCCTATTTGAAGCTGTTCGCCTCGAAGAAATAGGCGGCAGTCGGCCACTAGGCCGGTCAGCGCATCAGCCGTTCGTACACTGAATTGATGGCGGCCGCTTCGCCTTCGATCGCAAACGAAGTGGCGGTGCGGACAAGGCCATTCGCACCCGCTGCTGTGCGCCGCCGGTCACCATCCATGAACGCGGCCGTCGCCTCGACCATGGCTTGAAGGTTATCGGCCGGGACGATCGTCCCGGTTTCGCCTGCACCGCTCACAACCAGTTCGGAAAATGCGCCGACATCGGTCGCCACGACGGGAACGCCCGTTGCCATGGCTTCGAGCGGTGTCAGACCGAATCCTTCCCAGCGCTGCGGCGCGACGAAAAGATCGAGCGCCCGGTACCAGTCGGGAATGTTGGTGTGTTCACCGACAAACAGGATACGCTCGGCAAGCCCGGCTTTGGCGACGCGCTCCTTGAGCTCGTTTTCAAATGCCACATGCGGACCCGTCGCCCGACCGGCAACGATCGCGCTCCAGCTTGGACGGCAGGGCAGGAGGGCGATCATGCTATCAACGAAGAGATCGGTGCCCTTCTGACGGCGGACCCGCCCGAAGCAGCCGACGAATTTCTGGGCCGGATCGACGCCAAGTGCGGCCTTCGCCTGATGCTGATCGACGGGCGGCTGGAACCGTATGGTATCGATCCCGTGCAGGATGACGTCGTTCGGCACTTCGAGATAGGCGGCTGTCTTGCCGCTTGTCGCGATCACCGCATCCATACGGCCGATCAGAAATTTACTCCAGCCCGTATGGCGGCGCTGGGACGCCGAGGTGAAGGCAATCTTCAACTTCATGCGCAGGAGATCGCGCAGGATGATCGCCGGCAACATCTCGACGTTGCGCCGAGCGTGCCAGACGCGGCAGCGCCGGCCGTCGGGCGCTTTCCAGAGATGCAGGAGATCGAGAAACCTGATCGAAGGCAGACTGTCGGGAAGACCCGGACCGAGCACCGCGATCTTCTGACCCAGCGCGCGCTGGATCGGGATGAGTTGGATGATTGTCGAGGTAACGCCCGAGAGGCGCCGCTTGAAATTGGGAGCGATCACCTCGACGTCCCGGATGTCAGCCACGGAATCGCTCTCCTTGCGCATGCGACAGTCAATGTCTTGGAGGCAGGGGGATCGGGGCGAAGCGGAACCGTCGCCCCAAAGGGGCGATCAGCCCCAGTTTACCGCGAGGATTTCGTAGGCCTTGGAACCGCCGGGTGCGTTCACTTCGATGGAATCGCCGACTTCCTTGCCGATCAGCGCGCGGGCGATCGGCGACGAGATGGAGATGCGTCCAGCCTTAACGTCCGCTTCCTGATCGCCAACGATCTGGTAGGTTTTTTCTTCCTCGGTGTCCTCGTCGACGAGCTTCACCTTGGCACCGAACTTGATCTTGGAGCCGGACATCTTCGACAGGTCGATGACTTCGGCGCGCGCGATCAGGTCTTCGAGTTCGCCGACGCGACCCTCGTTGTGGCTCTGAGCCTCTTTGGCGGCATGGTACTCGGCATTTTCCGACAAGTCGCCATGCGCGCGTGCTTCGGCGATGGCCTCGATGATTCGTGGTCGCTCTTCCTGCTGGCGCCAGCGCAGCTCCTCCTGCAGGTTGACGAATCCACCCTGTGTCATCGGCACTTTGTCGACCATTTCAATGTCCTTCATCAAGCACGAGGCGCCGCTTGGGGGCGGCGCCAACGCAAAAGAAAACGGTCTCCGGCGCGCAAGCACCGGAACCGTCCGAAATATCCGAACCGTTCTTATAGCAGAAAGGAAACTGCCAATGCCAGATTTTTCGCCATGATCCACCGCGTCCTTCACTTGGGGGGCGCAACTTGCAGACGCTCCTACCAATTTGACATCCTCGATAATGGGCTTTACCTCAACCGCGGTTGAGGTCGTAACAGTTCTGTTTCCGAAACGACGAACACACGGAAATGACAGGATGAGCACGACAAAAGACGACCGCGACGCAGGGAAAGCCGAGGGCCATTCAGAAGCGGAAGGGCGTTGGGCCGAGTTGTTGCAACCCAACCATCTGGCGGCGACCGTGACGCTTTGCCTCGGTGTCGCGCTCTTTGCCTTCAACGAGTTCTTCATCTCGACCGCGCTCCCGACGGCAGTCGAGGAATTTGGCGGTGCGGCACTGCTCTCCTGGGCCTTCACCCTCTATCTCGTCTTTGCAATCATCGGCGGGGCATTGGCTGCCAATCTCAAGGCGCGCTTCGGCGCCCGCAATGCGTTGATCGCAGCAGCGCTTGTCTTCGTCACCGGCACAGTGATTGCGACGCTGGCGACGAGCATGCCGCAGGTCCTGGTCGGAAGGCTGTTTCAAGGGCTGGGCGAGGGCATCATTGCCGCTATTTGCTATGCACTGATCCCGGAGCTTTTCCCGCCTCGGCTCGTGCCGAAGGTCTTCGGTGCAGAGGCCATCGTCTGGGCAAGTGCTGCCTTTGCCGGTCCGCTCATTTCAGGATTTCTCACCGAACACTGGTCATGGCGTGCGGCCTTCTTCGTCAACATTCCCGCCGCCGCCATCTTTATTGCGCTGGTCCTTGCCATCGTACCCAGACGGTCGGCTTCGGCGCAGATCGTGCAACCCATTCCGCTTTTTCGCCTGATCGCATTTGGCCTGGGCATACTGCTGATCTCGGTTTCGAATATGCTCCAGAACGGATTTGCCATGGCGGCGCTCGTGGTCGTAGCGATCGCCGTTCTCGTCAACACTGTGCATCTCGACCGTCGCTCCAGGCACTCAATTCTCCCGCTTGGCGCATTTTCGATCGGGCGCCCGCTCGGCACCGGCCTCTGGATCATTCTGCTGATGCCGTTGGCGCAGGCTTCCGGCTCCGTCTATCTCGTCTACGGCTTGCAACACCTCTGGAATTTCGGCCCGACGGCCGCCGGATTCTCGAGCGCGCTGATGGCGATGTCGTGGAGCTTGACCGCCATTCTGGTGGCGAGCCTGCGCTCGCATGATCTGCGTGTACGATTGATCTGGGTCGGGCCACTGCTGCTTTGCCTCGGGCTCATCGGCCTGACGGTCGCGATCGCGACAGCGGAGTTTCGGTTGGTTTTCGCAGGTCAAATTGCCATTGGTGCCGGCTTCGGCGTCTGCTGGGGCACGCTCAGCCAATTGCTGATGGATGTGTCGCCGCCCCCTGAGCGAGACAAGACTTCGGCACTGCTGCCGACGCTGCAATCCGCAGGTTACGCAGTCGGCGCAGCCGTCTTCGGGCTGACCGCCAACATACGCGGCTTCGATGAAGGCGCACGGTTGGCCGTCATGCGCGACGCGCTGTTAGCGGTGTTTGCCTTGAGTTGCGTGATCTCGGTTGCGTCGTTGTTCTTCGGCATCAGGACTGTCCGGCTTGCGCGCAGCCGAAGGCCAACACGCAGCGAGGCTCGGGCACAGCGGCCCGTGACGGTCGATTGATCACCAGGCCGTGGGCAGGGCGGCGGCGGTTTCGGTGGGGCGGCGGAATACGCCAAGGCTGCCTCGACCGATCAAAGCGTCCTGTTCACGGCCACGACCGTCTGACGGCGCAATCGTCGCCAGAATCTCGCCGCTGCCCGAGCGCACATGGACCCTCAGCGATCCATAGTCGGCATCGCGGCCAATCTTGTCGGCAATTCGCTGGCCGTAATACAGGGCGGAACCTTCGTCGAAGTGGCTGATGCCGTCCTCGTCGACAAAGCGCTCGTCGCCCCAATACAAATCGAAGAAATAGACCTGCACGATGTTGCCCCATCCCATGCGCAGTGCCGGATCTTTCCGACTTGGGAGCGCATGTGGGCATGTAAGCACCCGGCGACCGAACCTAGGCTGAACCCGGCGTTCAGGTGGCGTTCACAACAATGAGGGGGAGATTGCGCACTCGTAGAGCGATTTCGGCTGAGCATCGAGCCGCCGCTCGTCAGCGGCCCAACTGCGCGCACCCAAAGATGCGCGCAGCCGTCGTTCGATCAGGCCTTGAAGTAGCTCTGGAGCGGGCGAACCTCGAGGTTGCCGGCCTTGAGCGCCTTGATCGCGCGCGCTGCCGCCTCTGCACCTGCCATGGTGGTGTAGTAGGGCACCTTCTGCATCAATGTCGCGCGGCGAAGCGACTTGGAATCCGAGATCGCTTTGTTGCCATCCGTCGTGTTGATGACAAGCTGGACCTGCCGGTTGCGGATCGCGTCCTCGACATGCGGACGACCTTCCTGGACCTTGTTGACCTTGACGGCGGCAATGCCGTTTTCACCGAGGAAGCGGGCGGTGCCGCCGGTCGCCATCACCTTGAAGCCGATGTCGACGAGAATGCGGATCGCCGGTAGGACGCGGGTTTTGTCTTCGTCGCGGACGGATACGAACACCGTTCCGTCGCGCGGCAGATCGACGCCGGCACCGAGCTGCGACTTGGCAAAAGCAAGCGCGTAGTCGGTATCAAGGCCGATGACTTCGCCAGTCGAGCGCATTTCCGGGCCGAGCAGCGTGTCGACACCGGGGAAGCGGGCGAACGGGAACACGGCTTCCTTGACGGCGATGTGCTTCAGGTTGCGCGGGTCGGGCTTTTCGCCGTAGGCGGCGATCGCCACATCCAGCGCTTCACCGGCCATCACGCGGGCAGCGATCTTGGCGATCGGCGCACCGATGGTCTTGGCGACGAAGGGCACGGTGCGCGAGGCGCGCGGGTTGACTTCGAGCACGTAGATCGTGCCGTCCTTGATCGCGAACTGGACGTTCATCAGACCACCGACATTGAGTGCTTTGGCCAGCGCCGTCGTCTGGCGTTCCAGCTCGTCGACCATCGCGTTGTCGAGCGTGTGAACCGGCAGCGAGCAGGCACTGTCGCCGGAGTGAATGCCGGCCTCCTCGATGTGCTCCATGATACCCGAGACGAACACATCCTTGCCGTCACAGAGGCAGTCGACGTCGACTTCCGTGGCGTTGCTCAGGTAGCTGTCGAACAGCAGCGGGTTCTTGCCGAGAAGCGTGTTGATCTGGCCGGTCTTGTCGTTCGGGTAACGCTGCTTGATGTCTTCCGGAACGAGGCCCGGAACTGTATCGAGCAGATATGTCTGCAGCATGCTTTCCGAATGGATGATCTGCATGGCCCGGCCACCGAGAACGTAGGACGGACGCACGACCAGCGGGAAGCCGATTTCGGCGGCAACGAGGCGTGCCTGTTCGACCGAATAGGCGATGCCGTTGTTCGGCTGGTTGAGATCGAGCTTCATCAGCAGCTTCTGGAAGCGGTCGCGGTCTTCGGCAAGGTCGATCATGTCGGGTGCGGTGCCGAGGATCGGGATGCCGTTCTTTTCCAGTGCTTCCGCCAGCTTCAGCGGCGTCTGGCCGCCGAACTGCACGATGACGCCGACCAGTTCGCCCTTTTCCTGCTCGGCGCGCATGATCTCGATCACGTCTTCAGCGGTCAGCGACTCGAAGTAGAGCCGGTCCGACGTGTCGTAGTCGGTCGAAACGGTCTCGGGGTTGCAGTTGATCATGATCGCTTCATAGCCAGCGTCCTTCAAAGCGAAGGCGGCATGGCAGCAGCAATAGTCGAACTCGATGCCCTGGCCGATCCGGTTCGGACCACCGCCGAGGATGACGACCTTCTTGCGGTCGGAGACATCAGCCTCAGAGCGGGCCGCACCAACGAAAGGCGTCTCGTAGGTCGAGTACATGTAGGCGGTCGGCGAGGCGAATTCGGCGGCGCAGGTGTCGATGCGCTTATAGACCGGGCGGACGTTGAGCGCGTTTCGAAGTTCTGCCACTTCCTTCGGGCGCTTGCCGCCGAGCGTTGCCAGCCGGGCATCGGAGAAGCCCATGGCCTTCAGCATGCGCAGGTTCTCAGCATCCTGAGGCAGGCCGTGCTCGCGGACGCGCGCTTCCATGTCGACGATCGCCTTGAACTGGGCGATGAACCACGGGTCGATCTTGCTTGCCTCGTGAACTTCGGCCTCGCTCATGCCGAGACGCAGCGCCTGGGCAACCATGCGCAGACGGTCCGGCGTCGGCGTACCGATCGCGGCACGGATAGCGTTACGGCCATCGCCGTTCTCGTCCATGTCAGGGATTTCGATTTCATCGAGACCGGTGAGCCCGGTCTCAAGGCCACGCAGCGCTTTCTGCAGCGATTCGGCAAAGGTACGGCCGATCGCCATGACTTCACCGACCGACTTCATCGCAGTGGTCAGGACCGGCGAGGCGCCTGGGAATTTCTCGAAGGCAAAGCGCGGGATCTTGGTGACGACGTAGTCGATCGACGGCTCGAAGGATGCCGGCGTCGCGCCGCCGGTGATGTCGTTCTCGAGTTCGTCGAGCGTGTAGCCGATGGCGAGCTTGGCCGCGATCTTGGCGATCGGGAAGCCGGTTGCCTTGGAAGCGAGAGCCGAGGAGCGCGAAACGCGCGGGTTCATCTCGATGACGACGAGACGACCATCCTTGGGGTTGACGGCGAACTGCACATTCGAGCCCCCGGTCTCGACGCCGATCTCGCGCAGCACCGCGATCGAGGCGTTGCGCATGATCTGGTATTCCTTGTCCGTCAGCGTCAGCGCCGGAGCAACGGTGATCGAATCGCCGGTGTGCACGCCCATCGGGTCGATGTTTTCGATCGAGCAGATGATGATGCAGTTGTCCGCCGTGTCGCGGACGACTTCCATCTCGTATTCCTTCCAGCCGAGAACCGATTCTTCGATCAGCACTTCGGTGGTCGGCGATGCGTCGAGGCCGCTGCCGACGATGTCGAAGAATTCGGTGCGGTTATAGGCGATGCCGCCGCCGGTGCCGCCGAGTGTGAACGACGGGCGGATGATCGCCGGCAGGCCGACATCGTCGAGCGCCTGCGCGGCGATGGCCATCGCATGGTTCATGTAGCGCTGCTTGCGATCGCCTTCGCCGAGGTTCCACTGGTTTTCCAGTTCGTCGAGCGCCGTGTCGAGTTCCGGCCCGGAAAGGCGGCCCTTCAGTTCGGCGCGTTCGGCCTCATGCACCTTGCGGTCGTGGTCCTTGATGTCGGTGGCGTTCGCCAGGCGCGACTTCGGCGTCTCCAGGCCGATCTTGGCCATCGCCTCGCGGAAGAGCGCGCGGTCTTCTGCCTTGTCGATCGCGTCCGGCTTGGCGCCGATCATCTCGACATTGTAGCGGTCGAGAACGCCCATGCGGCGCAGCGACAGCGCGGTGTTGAGCGCGGTCTGGCCGCCCATGGTCGGCAGCAGTGCGTCTGGGCGCTCCTTGGCAATGATCTTGGCAACGACTTCCGGGGTGATCGGCTCGACGTATGTTGCGTCCGCCAGACCCGGGTCGGTCATGATCGTTGCCGGGTTGGAGTTGACGAGGATGACGCGGTAGCCTTCCTCCTTCAGCGCCTTGCAGGCCTGGGTGCCGGAATAGTCGAATTCGCATGCCTGACCGATGACGATCGGCCCCGCGCCGATGATGAGGATCGATTTGATATCTTGGCGCTTCGGCATGGTCGGTCATCCGTTTCTAGCTGCGCGAAAAACCGGCCAAAGTGGGAGGTCACCGGCCGGGCACGCATTGATGGTCTTTTCAGGCTAGAAGCGGCTTATAGGCAAATGTATCTGCAAGCGAAACCCCGAAAATTCCGGAATCGACAGGAAAGCCGACATATTTCGGCATGGGCTTTTGCAACGTGTCGGACGGCGGTCCCAAAGCCGCATGCGGGCCGTCAAATCACGCCCGGTACCACCAGAACCTCGACCTCGCCGGCAGCAGGCGGATGGGCAATCACGCTGGCGGCTTCATCGAGCGAAACGTGCCGCGCGATCCTCCGTGCAAGAGGTGCCTGTCGGTGCCACACGCCTCGACGCGCACCAGCAGGTCACCAGGGCCGGGAGCAGGCGTCCACCTTACGCAGGAAGTTCACTTCACCCAGGAACAGGTCGTCAATCGCCTCGAGCCGCAACGCCTTCATGACCATGCCTCCCTCCACAATTTCCCTGGTGCCAATAGGATTGTCAAAGCGGGACGGTCAAGGACGCGATCGAGGAAGGCGATAACCCCAGCGCTGCCGCACGGCCGCAGCATAGGTGCGGCTCACCGGCACTTCGGTTCCATCGCAAAGCAGGATCGTCATGCGACCGTTATCACGGACGAGGCGTGCAACATGCGCGTCCGCCACCCAATGGGAACGATGGACCTGCAGGCCCGCCACCGGGCCGAGTTCACCGAGCGCATCGGCGAAGCGCAACAGGACGAGTTCACGGCCGAGAGTGGTCGTCACTTCCGTGTAGTGATCGCTAACCGTCACGTGCAGCGGCAGGCCGCGATTGGCGGGTTTCAGGCGCAGAAGCAGCGGTACCCGGCCCGTCTCCTTGAGAAGAGCCGGGTTGCGGGACGTCTGTTGCCCGGCCTCGTCGGACGCGATTGCGGTGGTGCCGGCGTCATTCAGCTCCAAGGCGAATTCAGTGTTCATCGTCATCCAGGTCAAGGTGCAGAACAAGAGCGACAGGAACAGGCCGGTCGCGATGTCCGTCATGACGTCAGCGACTGTTGGAATGGCCGAAAAGGTCGCCGAGCCGATCGCGGTGGTCACGAGGCCGATCGGTATGCTGGCAACGGCTGCACCGATCATCATGCGAACGAAACCGGAGGCAACCTTTTCGCGCAGCAGGCCATTGGCAAGCACGGCCGAAACGATTGCGATCGCCCAGGTGACGGCGTGCAGCACGAGCCAGAACCCGAGCCGCGGCACGACAGCCAGGCGTTCGGCAGTGCCATAGGGCCCCGTGACCCAAAAGATCAGCACGACTGCAGCAAAGGTTGCCCAGAGGCGTGGCGCCTTGACGACAAGATGCAGCTCACGAAGCGTGGATTGCAGAAATGGGCGTTTCACGAAGTTTTCCGTCCGTTCCAGTCAAAGCGTTTGAGCGCAGCCCGGAGCCTGCCGCAAGTTCGGGGAAAATCAACAGCATAGAAATTTTTCATGACATTTTCACCTCTTCTCCATGCATCGTTCGCAGTGCAGCTGCACGTCGCGACCGTCATCCCGGCTGCCATCCTTGGTGCTTTCCTGCTTGCCCGTCCGAAGGGCACACGCCTGCATAGGCTGCTCGGCAAAATCTGGCTCGCACTCATGGTCGTGACCGCATTCTCCACGTTCTTCATCCATGAAATCAAGCTGGTCGGCGGTTTCAACCCCATTCACCTGTTGTCGATCTATGTGCTCTTCGGCAGCTGGCAGACGATTGCGGCCGCCCGGCGGCACGACATCCCCGCGCATCGCGGGCATGTGGCTGGCATGTATCTCGGCGGCATTGTCGTTGCCGGCCTCTTCACACTGCTGCCCGGAAGGCTGCTGCATGCGAGCCTGTTCTCCGAGCTTTCGATCTGGCAGTCAGCGGTGATGGCGGCTCTGCTGGCTGCGCTGCTCATTTCCGCAGCCGTCCTGTCGATCCGACAGGGTCGTCTCTTCGGTCGCCGCAAGTCCTCGAAAAGATTAGCTTGATCGCAACCTTACGGGCCTGATTGCGTTTTACAACGGCATTCGGCCCGGCATATAAAAGGTCTGACCGATATTGCGTATCGATCCATGCCGGGAGGACAGATCATGGAATGGAAAGGCCGCCGCCAATCCGGAAACGTTGAGGACCAGCGCGGGGCGAGCCCCGGCGGCGGTCTGGGCGGTAATCCATTCGGCCGCGGTGGTGGCTTCCGCATGCCCGGCGGTGGCGGAGGCATGCGTGGCGCCGGCGGCGGCATGAGCTTCGGCACCATCATCTTTCTGGTCGTGCTCTATTTCATCCTGAAGGCCTTGGGCATCGACATGCTGCAGGTGCTGAACGGCGGCGGCGGTCCGGTCGCGCAGCCGGGCTTCGAGCAGAGCGATGGCTCGCCGGTACCCCGCGGATCGGCGCAGGAAGAAGAGATGAAAGCCTTCATGTCGACGGTGCTGGCCGAAACCGAAGACACCTGGAACGGCATCTTCCAGGCGAGCGGCGAACAATATCAAGAGCCGAAGATGGTGCTGTTCAGCGGCTCCGTGCGCTCCGCCTGCGGCTTTGCCTCGGCAGCGTCCGGCCCGTTCTACTGCCCTGGTGACCGCAAGGTCTATCTCGACATGGGTTTCTTCGACGAGCTTGAGCAGAAGTTCGGCGCATCTGGCGACTTCGCGCAGGCCTATGTCGTTGCGCATGAAGTTGGCCACCATGTTCAGAACCTGATCGGCGTGCTGCCGAAGTTCAACCAGATGCGCCAGTCGATGGGTGAAGCCGAAGCCAACCAGATGTCGGTTCGCGTCGAACTGCAGGCTGATTGCTTCGCCGGCGTCTGGGGCAAGTATACCCAGCAGAAGGGCCTGTTGGAGCAGGGCGATCTGGAAGAGGCGCTGAACGCCGCCACCCAGATCGGCGACGACACGCTGCAGAAACGCATGCAGGGCTACGTCGTCCCGGAAAGCTTCAACCACGGCACATCGGAGCAGCGCATGCGCTGGTTCAAGCGCGGCTTCGACAGCGGCAAGATGGCGGCCTGCGACACCTTCTCCGGCCAGGTCTGATTCCAGACCGTCCAGGGAAAAAGCAAAGGGGCCGGCGAGAACTGTCGGCCCCTTTCGTTACCCGGGATTAGAGCGCTCTGGGTTAGACAAAGTTGCAGAGAACACTCTACAGCGCTGCGCGTCTTATTCGACGCGCAAAGATCGCTGTAGCACTTTGAATTGCTGCATGTTTTCACGCATTTCCTGACGGAAAACCGCTTCGCACTTTTCCTGGAAATGCTCTAATGGCGCTCGCTGTCCATATGGGCGAGCTGCGCCTCGGGATAGCGCGCGCCTGCGGCCGCATCCCTCGGCACCGCCCGCTCGATCGCGGCCAGATCTTCCGGTGTCAGATGTACCGCTTGCGATGCCAGCGCTTCGGCCAGCCGGTCGCGACGACGTGCACCGATGAGCGGCACGATATCCTTGCCTTGGGCTGCGACCCAGGCGATCGCAATCTGTGCCACGGTGGCGCCCTTCGCATCCGCCACGCGCTTCAGCGCGTCGACAAGGGCCAGATTTGTGTCGACATTGCCCGCCTGAAAACGTGGGCTGGCCGCGCGGAAGTCGCCACGTGCGACCGCATCCTTCTGCCAATGGCCGCTGATCAGGCCGCGCGACAGCACGCCATAGGCGGTAATGCCGATACCGAGCGCACGGCACGTGGGCAGGATATCGTCCTCGATGCCGCGCGAGATCAGCGAATATTCGATCTGCAGATCCGCGATGGGATGGACGGCCGCTGCCCTTCGGATGGTCTCGGATCCGACTTCCGAAAGCCCGATATGCCTGACATAACCTGCCTGCACCAGATCAGCGATTGCGCCCACTGTTTCTTCGATCGGCACGTCCGGGTCGAGACGGGCAGGGCGGTAGATGTCGATATGGTCGACGCCCAACCGCTGCAGGGTATAGGCGAGAAAGTTGCGCACCGCCTTCGGTCGGCAATCATAGCCCACCCAACTGCCACCAGCGTCTCTCAAGGCACCGAACTTCACGCTGAGAACGACCCGATCGCGGTCCTGGCCCTTGAGCGCTTCGCCAATCAGCATCTCGTTGTGGCCCATGCCATAGAAGTCGCCGGTATCGATGAGCGTAATTCCCGCATCGAGCGCCGCATGGAACGTGGCGATGCTTTCCGTACGATCCGACGGGCCATACATGCCCGACATGCCCATGCAGCCAAGGCCGATGTTGGAAACCATAGGGCCGACTTTTCCGAGCGAAACCTGATCCATTCTCGTTCTCCTTCGGCGGCGCGCCTTTGCGCCCTTCTTCGTCCCCATTGTTACGCCCGGTCCTATCGTGCGATAATCCCGTACAGTCAGAACAAGCCGTACGGCATTTCGCACAATGAACGATCTTCCTCTCGCCGACCTCGATGCCTTCACCGCCGTTGCGCGCGAGCGCAGCTTTCGCGCTGCCGCCGAGAAGCGGGGCGTTTCCGCTTCGTCGCTGAGCGAAGCGCTGCGGCGGCTCGAAGCCAAACTCGATGTGCGGCTCCTCAACCGCACGACCCGCAGTGTAACACCGACGGAAGCCGGCATGCGGCTACTCGAGCGCCTGCAGCCGGCACTCGGGGAGATTGCCGGCGCGCTCGACCAGGTGAGCGAATTGCGCGACAGTCCCGCAGGAACCCTGAAACTGAACGTGCCCACGGTCGTCGCGCGCGTGATCCTGCCCTCGATCATTGGGCGCTTTCTGAAGGTAAATCCTGCCATTTGCTGGAGGTGACGGCAGACGACGGCTTCATCGACGTCCTTGCCGCCGGCTTCGACGCCGGCATCCGCTACGAAGAGCGGGTCGAGCGCGACATGATCGCCATTCCGATCGGACCGCGGCAGCAACGCTACATCACTGCCGCGTCGCCGGACTATCTCGCGCGACACGGCCTTGCCGCAACACCCGCACGATCTTCTGAAGCATGCCTGCATCCGGCATCGCTTCGCAAGCGGCGTCAGCCTAGCCTGGGAGTTCGGTGACGGAGACGCAGCAATCTCGATCGCCCCTCCGACTGTCGTCATCGCGAACTCGGTCGATCTTGAAATTGCCGCTGTAGTCGAAGGTCTCGGCGTCATCCGGACGTTCGAGGAGTTCCTGGCGCCGCATCTCAAATCCGGCGCCGTCGTGACGATCCTCGACGAATGGGTGACGCCCTTTCCAGGGCCGTTTCTCTACTATGCCAGCCGCCGCCACATGCCGGCGCCGCTTCGAGCCTTCGTCGACTTTCTCAAGGCCGAGCAACGGTCAGGGGTGCGCTGAATGGCGGCCATTTTGGGGAGCAATGGATCAACAAACGCGATTGTTCTCATAAAAAACTTTGAGATGTTCACGTATTGTTTCGACTAAAATCATGCGTTACACCTAAATTGGTAACGTCGTTCACGTTCTGTCTCCGCGCTGGCGACGGATGGCGCAGGGAGAGTTTCATGCTCGACGAAAAGTTCGTGCGGCGCGGCCTGTTCCTCGTCTTTCTCATCCTGCTTCTCGACATCATCGGCATCGCCATCATCGTGCCGGTGCTGCCCACCTATCTGGAGGAGCTGACCGGCGCCAATGTCAGCGACGCGGCGATCGACGGCGGCTGGCTGCTGCTCGTCTATGCCGCGATGCAGTTCCTGTTCGCGCCCCTCATCGGCAACCTCAGCGACCGTTTCGGACGCCGGCCGATCCTGCTTGCCTCCGTGCTCACCTTCGCCATCGACAATCTGATCTGCGCTCTCGCGACCAGCTACTGGATGCTCTTCGTCGGCCGTGTGCTCGCCGGCATCAGCGGCGCCAGCTTCGGCACCGCTTCGGCCTATATCGCCGACATCAGCCATGACGGAAACCGGGCGAAGAATTTCGGCCTGATCGGAATCGCGTTCGGATCCGGCTTTGCACTGGGGCCGGTCATTGGCGGGCTGCTTGGCGAACTGGGTCCGCGTGTGCCGTTCTATGGTGCCGCGGCACTTTCCTTCATCAACTTCCTGCTCGGCGTTTTTCTGCTGCCGGAGACATTGGACAAGGCGCATCGTCGCCGCTTCGAATGGCGGCGCGCCAATCCACTCGGCGCGCTCAGGCAGATGCGCAACTATCCCGGCATCGGCTGGGTCGGGCTGGTGTTCTTCCTGTTCTGGATGGCGCATTCGGTTTATCCGTCCGTCTGGTCGTTCGTATCGTCTTACCGGTACGGCTGGAGCGAGGGGGAAATCGGCCTGTCGCTCGGCATCTTCGGCATCGGCGGTGCCATGGTGATGGCGTTCGTACTGCCGCGCGTCGTGCCGCGGCTTGGCGAGTGGCGGACGGCCGTCCTCGGCCTGATTTTCACGGCACTCGGTGCCGCGGGCTACGCTGCTGCCTGGCAGGGCTGGATGATCTATGCCGTGATTATCGCCACCGCGCTCGAAAGCCTCGCCGATCCGCCGCTGCGCAGCATCGCCGCCGGCCATGTGCCGCCGTCGGCGCAGGGAGAGTTGCAAGGGGCGCTCACCAGTATCGGCAGCATCACGACGATCATCGGCCCGCTGATCTTCACCCAGATCTTCGGCTACTTCACGAGCCCGACGACCACGGTCTCCTTCTCAGGCGCCCCCTATGCACTCGCCAGTTGCTTCGTCGTCGGTGCGCTCGCGGTGTTCTGGCTCAAGGCACCAAAACGGCTCGCGGTCGCGGCTGAACATATCGAGCCCGCAGTGTCCATGGCCGAACCGCGCTACTCCGATCGCAGTGCCATGCACTGAAATTGATCAATATTCGTGATCTTTGGATGAAAAATTGAGCAGTCGGAGCTTTGTTACTGGTTCTTTTGCCGGCCGTGATCTATTTCGGTCATCCTTGCCTTCGTTCTGACCTGCCGCATTTCGGCCGCGTCGACATCCAGGAATCCGTCATGCTGACCGCCACTGCGAGCCCGACCCCGGTGCAAACCGACAATTCATGGCGCACTCATTATCGTGCAAGCCTCTATCTCGGGGTGCCCTTCATCGGCGCACAGCTGGCGCAGCTTGCGATCAACACAACCGACGTCTTGATGGTGGGCAAGCTTGGCGCAACGCAGCTTGCGGCAATCATCCTGGCGACGCAGATGTACTTTACCATCTACATCTTCGGCAGCGGCTTCGCCAACGCGGTCGTACCGATGGCCGCGCAAGCCCAGGGCAGGGGCGACAAGGTCTCCGTGCGTCGCTCCGTGCGCATGGGTCTCTGGGTGGTGCTGTGCTATGGCGTGCTGACGGCGCCGGTGCTCTGGCTGGCGGAACCGATCCTGCTGCTTGCCGGCCAGCAGCCGGAGGTCGCGGCACTCGCGGCCGAGTATCTGCACATTGCGCAATGGGCGATCTTTCCCGGCCTCATCTTCATGGTGCTGCGGGCGTTCCTGAGCGGTCTGGAGCGGGCGGGGATCATTCTCTATGTCACACTGGCAACGCTGGTTCTCAATGCAGCGCTTTGCTACGTGCTGATCTACGGCCACTACGGCTTTCCGCAGCTGGGCATCTTCGGCGCGGCCGTCGCCGCCCTTGGCGTGGCCGTGCTCGGCACGGTGCTGACCATCGCCTATATCAAGAGCAAACCGGAACTGAACCAGTATGAGCTGTTCGTGCGTTTCTGGCGCCCGGATTGGCCCGCCTTCAGGGAAGTCGTCTATCTCGGCATACCGATCTCGCTGACCATTCTTGCCGAAGTCAGCCTGTTCACCGTCGCCTCGTTGCTGATGGGAACCATCGGCACGATCGAGCTTGCCGCACACGGCATCGCGCTGCAGTTCGCCTCGCTCGCCTTCATGATCCCGCTCGGAATTGCGCAGGCGGCAACCGTGCGCGTCGGCCTTGCCTACGGCCGTGGCGACATGCTCGGCGTCCGGCGTGCCGCGATCTCGGCACTGGTGCTCGGAGCCATCTTTGCGATCATCGGCAGCGCCATCTTCGCTCTCTTCCCGAGCCAGCTCGCCGCCCTTTATCTTGACACCAACCGGCCGGATGCCGCGCAAGTGCTCGCCTTTGCCGCTCCGCTCATCGTGATCGCCGGCGCGTTCCAGCTGGTGGACGGATTGCAGGCAATCGCCGCCGGCATGCTTCGCGGGCTCAAGGACACAAAGGTGCCGATGATCCTGGCGATGATCTCCTATTGGCCGATCGGGTTCCTTTGCGCCTGGGCCTTCGCGTTCCCGCTCAAGTTCGGCGGCATCGGCGTGTGGTTCGGCTTCGTGCTGGGACTTGCCGCTGCAGCATTGTTCCTGAACTGGCGGTTCTTCCGGATGATCCGCGACCACAAGGTGACGGCGGCTTAAGCATCGACCAAAGAAAAAGCCGGACGGGCAGGGGATGCCGTCCGGCTTACAAAAGGCGACCACATCAGGGGAGAATGTCGGTCGCTTATTCCGAAACTCCTGGAGGAAGTTTCTCAAGGTCTCTAAACGTTGAACCCGCCGGTCTCATTGGAGCCCAGTCGATCGCGCTGGAGGTCGCGTATCGTGCGGGCAAAATCGACGAGAAAGACGAAACTGATTACCGCCGCGGCGGTCATGAAGACTGTCGCCATGACATGATACCTTTAGCCGAAGATCTTACGGTTGCTTGAACGGTCACGTTGCTCACGGGACTCGTCGCGGAGTGCATGTATCGTCGCAAATATCATTGCGAAAAACATCGTCATCGAAAACAGAGCAAGTCCCATAGCCGTCATCCTTTCAGGTTCCTAAACGGCAGTATCTTCAAAAAGGTTCCGTTCTTTCTTGCTTCACATTACCGATTGCAACGTGAAACACTCTTGAACATGGCATTCATCTAGCATTCATTTCTTTGGTGCCACTGTTTCCCAGGGAACAGGCCCGCGCTCCTGCACAACTCTTGCGATCTGTCGCCGTCCATGACAAAAGGCTTCACCAAACGGAAACAGGTGCGATGACGACGGCATTCTACCCCGGCTCCTTCGATCCGATGACGAACGGGCATCTCGACGTACTTGTTCAGGCGCTGAACGTGGCGCGCAAAGTCATCGTGGCAATTGGCATCCATCCGGGCAAGGCGCCGCTTTTCTCGTTCGACGAGCGCTCGGACCTCATTCGCCAGTCGCTGCTCGAGTTTCTGCCCGAGCGTGCCGCCGACATCGACGTCGTCTCCTTCGACAATCTCGTGGTCGACGCTGCGCGGCAAAGCGGCGCAAAGCTGCTTGTGCGCGGCTTGCGCGATGGCACTGACCTCGATTACGAGATGCAGATGGCTGGCATGAACCGGCAGATGGCGCCGGATGTCCAGACCTTGTTTTTGCCGGCTGGCACGGCATCGCGGCCCATTACAGCCACATTGGTCCGCCAGATCGCGGCCATGGGCGGCGACGTCAGTGCCTTCGTGCCCAAGGCTGTTCACGCGGCGCTGCAGGCCAAACGCAAGGCCTGAGCCGCCACACTCCATTCACCACTCAGGGAGAAACCATGAAAATCCTCCACCTCGCTTTCGCCGGTGCCGTCACGCTTGCGTCCTGGACGGGAACGGCGCTTGCGCAGTCGGCCGACAACTTCCTCACAATCACGCTGAAGGATGGCCCTGTTGTCGTCGAGCTTCGCCCTGATATCGCGCCGAAGCACGTCGAGCAGATCAAGGCGCTTGCAACAGCCGGCGAATACGACAACGTCGCCTTCCACCGCGTCATCAAGGGCTTCATGGCCCAGACAGGCGACGTCCAGTACGGCGACATGGAAAACGGCTTCCAGCCCCAGGCTGCGGGCACGGGCGGTTCGTCCAAGCCGGACCTGCCGGCCGAATTTTCCGACGTACCGTTCGAGCGCGGCACGGTCGGCATGGCCCGTTCGCAGGATCCCAACAGCGCCAATTCGCAGTTCTTCATCATGTTTGCCCCGGGCGACTTCCTCAACGGCCAGTACACGGTCGTCGGCAAGGTCGTCTCCGGCATGGAGAACGTCGATAAGATCAAACTCGGTGACGACGCCAACAACGGCTCCGTCGCCGATCCCGACCGCATGATCAGCGTCAAGGTCGGCAAGTAAAGTCAACAGAAGGAGAAAACCCATGGCCGAGATCAAAGATCCGGAAAACACGATCATCATGGAGACCACCAAGGGCAAGGTCGTCATCGAGCTTATGCCGAACGTGGCTCCGGGTCATGTCGCCCGAATCAAGGAACTGGCACGCGAAGGCGCCTATGACGGCGTGGTGTTTCACCGCGTGATCGAGGACTTCATGGCACAGACCGGCGACGTCCAGTACGGCAAGACCGGCGGCGAGCACTTCAACCCGTCGCGTGCCGGCATGGGCGGCTCATCCAAGCCGGACCTGAACGCTGAATTCTCGAACGTCAGCCACATTCGTGGCACGTGCTCGATGGCGCGCAGCCAGATGCCGAACTCGGCCAATTCGCAGTTCTTCATCTGCTTCACCGATGCTCCGTGGCTGAACAAGCAGTACTCGGTCTGGGGCCAGGTCATCGAAGGCATGGACAACATCGACAAGATCAAGCGCGGCGAACCGGTGCGTGATCCCGACACCATCGTGTCCATGCGGGTTGCCGCCGACGCCTGATTTGCGCTAATGCACAAACCCGCCCCGGTCGCGCCGAAAGGCCCTGGGGCGGGTTTGCTTTTTTTTCAGAAACGATCCATGCGCGTAGACCTGTTCGACTTCGACCTTCCGGAAACCTCGATTGCGTTGCGGCCCGTAAATCCGCGCGACAGCGCCCGCATGCTCGTCGTCGACCCGCAGGCGCCGGAACTCCTGACGGATCACGGCGTGCTCGACCTGCCGTCCTTCCTGCGTCCCGGCGACGCACTGGTGTTCAACGACACCAAGGTCATTCCGGCGCAGCTCGAAGGCATTCGTCGACGCGGCGAAGAGATTACCACGCCCGTCTCGCTGACCCTGCATATGCGGGTCGCGCCGGATCGCTGGAAGGCGTTTGCCCGGCCGGCACGCCGCCTCAAGGTCGGCGACCGCATTGCCTTTGGCCACGGCGGCAACAGCTGCATGCTCGGCACACTCGACGCAACTGTCGAGGAAAAGGGCGACGCCGGTGAGGTGACGCTGCGCTTCGATCTCGCCGGACCGCTGCTCGACGAAGCGATCATGGCCGTCGGGCACATTCCATTGCCGCCATATATCGCCTCCAAACGCGCAGAGGATGCTCAGGACCGCGTCGACTACCAAACGGTCTACGCCCGTGAGGAGGGCGCCGTAGCCGCCCCTACCGCTGGCCTGCATTTCACCGAGCGGCTGTTTTCCAGGCTGAACGAACTCGGCATCGAACGTCATTTCGTCACCCTGCATGTCGGCGCCGGGACATTCCTGCCGGTCAAGGCCGATGATACCGACGACCACGTGATGCACCTGGAGATTGGCCAGGTCGATGCCGCAACCGCCGAACGCCTCAATGCCGTCAAGGCGAGGGGCGGCCGGATGGTCTGCGTCGGTACGACGTCGCTACGGCTGATCGAAAGTGCGGCGGACGAACACGGTATCATCCATCCCTGGTCAGGCCCGACCGGCATCTTCATCACGCCCGGCTACCGCTTCCGCGCCGTCGACATGCTGATGACCAATTTTCACTTGCCGAAATCGACGCTGTTCATGCTGGTTTCGGCCTTCTGTGGCCTCGAGACGATGCGCGCGGCGTATACCTACGCGATCGAGAGCGGCTACCGCTTCTATTCCTATGGCGATTCCAGCCTGCTTTTTCGGAAAGACTAGATGACCGAAACCTTCCAGTTCAAGCTGCACGCAACCGACGGCAAGGCGCGCCTCGGTGAGGTTTCCATGCCGCGCGGCACCATCCGTACGCCTGCCTTCATGCCAGTCGGAACCGTCGGCGCGGTCAAGGCGATGTATCTCGATCAGGTCAAGGATCTCGGCGCCGACATCATCCTCGGCAACACCTACCATCTGATGCTGCGCCCTGGTGCTGAACGCGTGGCGCGGCTTGGCGGTCTGCACAACCTCATCCGCTGGCAGGGTCCGATCCTCACCGACAGCGGCGGCTTCCAGGTGATGTCGCTTGCCGGGCTGCGCAAGCTCGACGAGCAGGGCGTCACCTTCAAGAGCCATGTCGACGGCGCGCTGTTCCACATGTCGCCGGAACGGTCGATCGAAATTCAAGGCTTGCTCGGCAGCGATATCCAGATGCAGCTGGACGAGTGCGTGGCTTTGCCGGCCGAGCCCAAGGAGATCGAGCGGGCAATGGAAATGTCATTGCGCTGGGCGGAACGCTGCAAGGTGGCGTTTGGTGACCAACCGGGCAAGGCGATGTTCGGCATCGTCCAGGGCGGCGACATTCCGGCACTGCGCGTGCGCTCGGCGGAAGCCCTGAAGGGGCTGGATCTCAAGGGCTACGCCGTCGGTGGACTTGCGGTCGGCGAGCCGCAGGAGGTGATGCTCAGAATGCTCGACATCACATGCCCCGAGCTACCTGCCGAAAAGCCGCGCTATCTCATGGGCGTCGGCACGCCCGACGATATCCTAAGGTCGGTCGCACACGGCATCGACATGTTCGACTGCGTCATGCCGACCCGCTCCGGACGACATGGTTTGGCCTTCACCCGCCATGGCCGCATCAACCTGCGCAATGCGCGCCATGCCGAAGACCTGCGGCCGCTAGACGAACAATCCTCGTGCCCGGCGACGCGCGACTATTCGCGCGCCTATTTGCACCACCTGATCCGCTCGAATGAGTCACTCGGGGGCATGCTGCTCAGTTGGAACAACCTTGCCTATTACCAGGAACTGATGGCGGGCATTCGCCTGGCAATCGAAGAGGGCCGCTTTGCCGACTTCATGGCCGAAACCCAGGAAACCTGGCGGCGAGGGGATCTGGCGCCACTCTGAGGACCAGACCTGCTCAGATCTCCGGACCTGGGGCCGACTGGAGCATCATGACGCCGTTGATCTTGTAGCTGCCGTCGGGCTGCTTCATCAGCTGGTAGACCGCCGTCCAGTCCTTACCATCGGGAGCCGAGATCAGCACCTCCTGAATGACCTGATCGCCCACCACCTTGGAGCGGCCAAAGGCAAAATTTCCGGGCCGATAGACCGGCTGGTAGCCGCGCCTGACCATGTCGAAGAAGGCCGTCTTGTCGGGAAACTTGCCGCGTATCGCCGGCGAAGCGAAGGAGTAGGCGGCGTCCGCATCGTCATTGAGGAAAGCCGCGATCTGATCCTGGATGATCGAGCGTGCCGTATCGACCGGTTCTTCCGCCCGACAAAGGCCCGCGCCTGCGAGTTGCGCTGCGATACCGAAGGCAATGGCAAATGTCCTGATCATCACCGATCTCCACCAGACGTTTCTGCCTGCTCCTGAAAGCATAGGTCGTTTGCACGTTCTGGAAATGGCGCGGACAGCGCCGTGCGCTTCTTCACACCAAGCACATATATACAATATCGTTCATATTCAATGCCTTAAACGGAACTTCTAAATTAATCTTTCAAACATCATAACTTAGTGATATTCGCAATTGTCACCTGAGCGCACCCAATCGCATTCCCAATGGCCGAACTGTTTGCGCTCGGCGACGGTGTCGGGACGGTAGAGAATGTTGACATCCGGGCTGAACCGCCTGCCATGACGACGCCTGGCATGCCGCGGCCGACGTCTGGCGCGGTGCTCCGGCAGATGCCGCCAGAGCTTGATCGCGTGCCCATCCGCGGAATAGGCGTACTTGTAGATCGTCTCATGGCTGACAGAAACTGGATCGCGCTCCAGCCGCATGCGGCCGGCGTTCTGCTGCGGCGACCAGCCATGCATGATGCGCTCGATCACCGATTGGCGCACATGCGAGAAACGAGCAAGCTTGCGTAGCTTGGCTCTGCGCTCACGCGCCATCGCGTTGGCGGTGACGCAATAGTAGCCGCTAAGGTCTGGCATCTGCGGATCAACAAAAGTATTGCGCCTGAGTTCGCGGAAAATCGTCGAACGATGTCCGTGCAGTTTCTCAGCGATTACGTCAACGCTGATGCCAGCCGATCGCCAGCGGGCAATCTTGCGGCGTTCATCCATATCGATCTGGGAGTAGGTGCGTCTCATGAGCCATTCCTTGCGCGTGACAACCCATTGGTATCTATCGCAAGTCGCACTTCGAATTAGAATGTACCCCGCTACACGATGTGGCAGCAAGGTTGAACTGTCCACGTTGGCGCAAAGTAGAAATGTCACTTTGGGCGGCGCGTCGTCAGCCATTTAGACATGCGACACTCGACATCTCCACTGGCGCTGAGGCAAGCCMCCGACCGGACCGGCTGGACCGGGTTGCAAGGGAAGGGAGGGGGCGGATGAGACGCTCCCCTTCGGCTTTAGCTTGGACAGTTGAAGCAGCCGGTCATTCCAAAATCTCCAAGGGGAAACCATTGAAATCATTGGCATGTCGCACTTGAAAATAGAATGTACCCGGCTACACGAGATGTGGCAGCAAGGTTGAACTGTCCACGTTGGCGCAAAGTAGAAATGTCACTTTGGGCGGCGCGTCGTCAGCCATTTAGACATGCGACACTCGACATCTCCACTGGCGCTGAGGCAAGCCCCCGACCGGACCGGCTGGACCGGGTTGCAAGGGAAGGGAGGGGGCGGATGAGACGCTCCCCTTCGGCTTTAGCTTGGACAGTTGAAGCAGCCGGTCATTCCGCCGCATCGAGGTCAGAGAGCGCCTGTCGCCGCCGGGCAATGACCGCANGACGCTCCCCTTCGGCTTTAGCTTGGACAGTTGAAGCAGCCGGTCATTCCGCCGCATCGAGGTCAGAGAGCGCCTGTCGCCGCCGGGCAATGACCGCAGGATCGTTCATGAAATCCTTCCGACGTCCCGGGCCGCGCGCGCGTCGAACGTAGCCGTTCTTCTCGCTGTTCGTCTTCACGGCGGGCTTCGTCTGCTGCTCCTGACGTTCCTTGATGTAGGTCAGGAGTTCACCGAGCCGCTTGTTCTCGGTGATCGCCGCATGCGTCACCCGCTGGTCCTTGTCGAACACCCGGTAGGGTAGGGAATGCCCCTTCCAACGCACATCCAGCCTGCCGTCGGCAAGCGCGTAGGTCTCGACATAGCGACCGACCAGCCCGCNGTCGAACACCCGGTAGGGTAGGGAATGCCCCTTCCAACGCACATCCAGCCTGCCGTCGGCAAGCGCGTAGGTCTCGACATAGCGACCGACCAGCCCGCGCGTCACCTCGTTCTCTTCCAGCATGATCCGCTGGCGCTCGAACGAAAACGTCAACTGGGCACCGACATAACGCTGCTCACGTTTGCATAGCACGTCGCGCAGCCGATCCGGGGCAAGGTTCAGCGGCCGATGCAGATCATCAGATCTGGCAGGGGTAATGGCAAACYGSYGGTTATAGCGCTCCATGAACCGAGGCAGGAAAGCGTTGCCGTCGTCCATGCCGCAGACGCCCTCCAGGCGCAGATCCTTAATCAACCGGTCCTGYAGCGTCCGGTTCATCCGCTCGACGCGGCCCTTGGCCTGGCTCGAGTTTGCGCAAAGAATCTCGATGTTTAACTCGCAAAGTGCACGCCCGAACTGGGTCATGCCCTGGCCGCCCTTGGCRTCCTTCTTCGCAACCCGGAACACCGARTGCTTGTCGGAATAGAAGGCGACTGGAGCACCATGCGCCTTCAGATAGAGTTCCAGCGCCTCGAAGTAGCTGAACGCACTTTCCGATCGTACAAACCG
>NZ_LMFK01000043.1:0-1857 GCF_001426785.1 Ensifer sp. Root142 | reverse complement strand
CACCGAGCTGGATGTAGGCTTCATCAACGTCGATGAAGTCGCTATCGCCAGAGTCGGTGTCGTTGTCGGCATTGAATTCAGCAGCGAAGAAGCCGGTGAGCGTGCCGTACTCGGTGTCGCTCTTGGCATCCCATGCGACGTAAGCGCGCGAGAAGACATCCCAGTCCGACGTGGACTGATCGTTGAAGCCGTCACCGTCGAAGTCATGGTTCGCCTGGTTGTAACGGCTCTGCGATGCCTCAGAACCGAACGAGCCCTGAACGCGGATGAAGCCGCTGAGCTTCAGGCAGGTTTCGGTGCCCGGGATGTAGAAGTAGCCAGTGCCGAAAGCGTCGCAAACGCCGCCGCTGAGCTTCAGGCAGGTTTCGGTGCCCGGGATGTAGAAGTAGCCAGTGCCGAAAGCGTCGCAAACGCGAACGTATTCCATGGGCTCCGGCTCGGCGGCGACGATTGCGTCGGCTGCCTGTGCGCCGGATACTGCTGCGAGAGCTGCAGCGGAGCCGAGAAGAAGGCTCTTGATGTTCATTTCTGACCTCCAGTCAGAATCAGGACTGTTCTGACTGTTATCGTCAACCCCTGACTAGGACGACCGGGCGAACTCGCTCATGTAATATGGCGTTCAAGGACGGGTACGCACATATCCAGATCGTGGGATGCCAGGTGAGCATAACGCATCGTCATCTCGAGGGTCTGGTGGCCCAGCCACATCTGAACGCGTCTGAGATCGATACCGCCTCTCACCAAGCGTGACGCGCAAGTATGGCGCAAGACGTGCGGTACGATATCGGCCTCGTCCCCCATTCCGGCTGCTGTTTTTGCGTCATTCCAAACGGCGCGATACTTTTGCTGGTCAATGGACGCGAATGGACCGGGAGATCGATCTACCAGGGCATTAAGAGACTGCTTGGCTCTGGCGGTTAGGGGTACAGTTCGGCTGCGGCCAGATTTGGTTACCCAAAACGTCACCCGGCCCTGGTGAACGTCATTCCATTTTAGAGCGATGGTCTCGCCGAGACGTGCGCCGGTATCGACGAGGAATATGGATAGTTTTAAATAGAGGTCTGAGCGGTTTCCGATTTCGCGAAACAGCGCCTCTTCTTCGTCCGGTTCGAGAAAGCGGAGGCGACCCGCTCTTTCTTTCTGGCGCTTGAACTCCGGCAAGCTATAGATGTCGCCCATTTTGTACGCTTTCCGCAGCAACTTGCTTAGCGCCGCCATCTTCCGGTTGATGGTTGCGTTGCTGTTGCGACGTTTGCGTAAAGCGCCGATCAGGTTGTCGAGCATGTCTTGTGAGAAAGTAGAGAAGCGAGCAGCGAGCAATATCTCGTCGAGTTCTCCGATGAAGGCTTTCACATTGTATTTGTGGTTGCCTTCCTCCCACAGAATGTCGGCATAACGCTGAAGTAGTTCGGCGAGCGTGGTGTCCTTAACCACGCCGCTCGGACCCCGCGGGCTAAAGCTGTAGTGGACTTCGTACCCGCTACTTAGGTTCGGGAAATCGAAGTCGCCCGCTTGTTTCTCAGCATCCTTCCCCAACTCGCCGATCCCCTTGCCGACTGACGCCGGAGTGAGACCGATAAACCGACGGCTTTCAAGCCGGCGCTTGGTGTCTGGACATCGTCCTGTGCCGAGACGACATGCAAACGTTGCTAAACAGCAACAGCCCGCAACTCGAATGTGAGTTGCGGGCCTGATATCAAACCTGACTAAGTCAGATTAGAAGTCGCGCTGCAGGCGGACGAAGCCGAATACCTGGTCGTCGCCGTTGTCTTCATCTTCGTACTGAACCGATACGCGGGTAGCGAGGCCGCCGTTGTCTTCATCTTCGTACTGAACCGATACGCGGGTAGCGAGGCC
>NZ_LMFK01000042.1:0-1872 GCF_001426785.1 Ensifer sp. Root142 | reverse complement strand
GACGCGGCCCTTGGCCTGGCTCGAGTTTGCGCAAAGAATCTCGATGTTTAACTCGCAAAGTGCACGCCCGAACTGGGTCATGCCCTGGCCGCCCTTGGCATCCTTCTTCGCAACCCGGAACACCGARTGCTTGTCGGAATAGAAGGCGACTGGAGCACCATGCGCCTTCAGATAGAGTTCCAGCGCCTCGAAGTAGCTGAACGCACTTTCCGATCGTACAAACCGCAACTGCATCAGCTTGCCGGTCGCATCATCGATGAACACCAGTAATGAACATGGATCACCGCGATCTTCGAACATGGAGTAATCGCGGCGCGACCGTCTCTGGCTTTTTGGCTGGCGAGGGTGGTTGCCCCCGATAGGATGAAAAAACGGGCTCTCGATTGGAACCGGGCCCAAACATCGGATGGAGGCAACCATGAACCAATATATTGGGCTTGATGTTTCATTGAAAGACACCGCAATCTCGATCCGGGAAGACGGGAAGCGGATCTGGCGGGGGAAATGTCCTTCGGATCCCAATCTTCTCGCACAGATGATCCGCAAAAAAGCTCCGCGCGCCCAGCGCGTGGTATTCGAAACGGGACCGCTGTCGACGTGGTTCTATCACGCGCTGACGAGCGAGGGGTTGCCGGCGATCTGCATTGAAGCGCGACACGCGCAAAAGGTACTGAGCGAGACGCTCAACAAAACTGATGCCAACGATGCGGATGGTTTAGCGCAACTCGCTGAAGCGGGCTTTTACAAAGCGGTTCGCGTCAAGTCGTTTGACGCTATGATGACCCGCACATTGGTGGCTGCCCGCGAACAACTCCTGAACATCTCGACACAACTTGGCAATCAAATCCGCGGCCTGATGAAGACCTTCGGTCTGATCATCCCGAAAACGAAGGGGCGAGTGTTTGATGGCGATGTGCGGAAGCTTTTGGATGGGAACAACGAGCTTGCGAAGATTATCTTGCCTCTTTTGGAGGCGTGGCACGATATCCGCAAGCGCGCAGCCGATCTTGGTCGCCAGTTGCTGATAGTGGCACGTGAGAGCGAAGCCACGAAGCTGTTGATGACAATCCCGGGCATCGGCGCAGTCACGGCGGTATCCTACGTTACGGCAATTGAAGACCCAGGAAACTTTCGAACGTCGCGGTCGGTTGGCGCCTGGCTTGGGTTGACAACCCGGCGCTACCAATCAGGCGAAGTCGATTGTGACGGCCATATCTCGCGAAGGGGTGACAATCGTTTACGTGGGCTGCTTTATGAAGCGGCGACAGCGCTGCTGACGAGAACCAGTGCCAGGACCGAGAGCAGTCTCAAGAGTTGGGGACTTAAGCTGCGGGAGCGACTTGGCTTCAAGCGGGCCGCTGTGGCCGTCGCCCGGAAACTCGCGGTCATCATGCACAGCATGCTCAAGACGGGAGAAGTGTTCAACGCATCGGCTGGCGCGACCATATAGGAGACGCTCAGCCTTCGTCCCTCAGCGCGCCATGTAACTTTGCGTGCTGAGCGTCCCTGCTGCGGACGTGGGCAGGATCATTCCGCTATCGCTGGCTGCAGCTCGTTGAGACTGCGTTTCGAACATTAGGAAGATCCCACCTGCGAAGACCATTGTGCGGCGACATTTGTCGACCGCGGAGACAACCCTGCTCCCAGCACTGGATAGCTCTGAAGGACATGGCCGGTGAGGGCAGTCCATTCAATCCGTTCCARCCGTGTTGCCTCTCTCGCAAGCCGGCAAGGGAATTGCGTGCTCAAACCAGCTTGACGGATGGAGTGCGATTAGATGGGATATTCGGCTTTGCGTTTCAGCGTTGACCATTGTGGATTGCGGTGCTGCGCTTCTGACTGATGGTAAAATGAGGTCATGTCTTTCAACAG
>NZ_LMFK01000041.1:0-2471 GCF_001426785.1 Ensifer sp. Root142 | reverse complement strand
CGGATATGCCCCAAACGACTGGCAGGTCGGCCAGACCGGCAAGGTGGTCGCCCCCGATCTCTACATTGCCTGCGGCATCTCCGGTGCGATCCAGCATCTGGCCGGCATGAAGGACTCAAAGGTGATCGTCGCCATCAACAAGGACGAGGAGGCGCCGATCTTCCAGGTTGCCGACTACGGCCTCGTCGCCGACCTGTTCGAAGCCCTGCCGGAGCTCGAAAAGGCGCTGTAACCATTCGCCAACCGCACTTCCCGAGCCTCAAGGAAAAGGGCTGGCAAAAGCGCGGACTTGGCATTAACAATCTACCGGGCCGGCCAGACCGGCCCGGTATTTTCGTATGTGACGGCGGCACGGCCGCCAAAATTCTTGAAGATGGATGTTCGCCGCGATGATCAAGACGGTCGGAGTTATTGGTGCCGGGCAAATGGGCTGCGGCATTGCGCATGTTTCGGCGATGGCCGGATACAAGGTGCAGATCTACGATCTTGCCGCTGATCGCATCGAGGCGGGCCTCGCCACCGTCAACGGCAACCTTGCCCGCCAGGTGTCATCAGGCAAGATGACCGACGAGGCTCGCAAGAGCGCGCTGGCGCTGATCAAGGGCTCGTCCGACATCAACGACCTGTCGCAGGTGGACCTCGTCATCGAGGCCGTCACCGAGGACGAAACCATCAAGCGCAAGATCTACGGCCAGGTATGCCCGATCATGAAGCCGGAAGCGCTGCTTGCGACCAACACCTCTTCGCTGTCGATCACCCGCCTTGCATCTGCGACCGACCGTCCGGAAAAGTTCATGGGCATCCACTTCATGAACCCGGTTCCGGTGATGAAGCTGGTCGAGCTCGTGCGCGGCATCGCCACGGACGAAGGCACGTTCAAGGCCGCCAAGGAATTTGTCGGCACGCTCGACAAGACCGTCACGGTCGCCGAAGACTTCCCGGCCTTCATCGTCAACCGCATCCTGCTGCCGATGATCAACGAGGCGATCTACACCCTCTATGAGGGCGTCGGCACGGTCGAGGCGATCGACACCGCCATGAAGCTCGGCGCCAACCACCCGATGGGTCCGCTGCAGCTCGCCGACTTCATCGGTCTCGACACCTGCCTGTCGATCATGCAGGTCCTGCACGACGGCTTGGCGGACTCGAAATACCGCCCCTGCCCGCTCCTGGTAAAATACGTCGAAGCTGGTTGGCTCGGCCGCAAGTCCGGCCGCGGCTTCTACGACTACCGCGGCGACGTGCCGGTGCCGACCCGCTAGGTCTGGATTCTGTTCAAGTAAGAACGTCCAATCTCCGCGGGATCCACAACCCTACATCTTGCGCGACAAGGAATTTGCTCGCCATACTGGTAACTTAGCTTAAAGACAGTTCTGTTACGCCCTCTCCTAGTCACGTGGGAGAGAATATGATTTCGCAAGCGATATCCTCAATGGCGGCACGGTCATTCCCCTCACTTTGGAGTGCGAGGGCGTGGCGCTTGGCGCTCATCCTCGGCCTAGCGCCTAATCTGATGATGCTGCTGGTCTTGCCGTTCTATGTGGCCGCACGACCGCTTTCGCCATTCCTTTACTTGATTGGAGGCCTATTCGCGCTGCGCGCCAAACCTACGTTGGCCTACCTGCTATTCCCGCTCATTGCCCTCATCGATTTCGGCCTCGTGGTTATGGTAGCGTTCCACCTGCCGCTCGGCGCTGCAATCCAGTCGGTGCGCTACATGGCATCGCTGGATCTCACCTCTTCCGTATTTTACGTCGTCGTGATCAGCCTCTTTATCGCGAATGGCGTTGCAATCGCCTGCCTCGTGAATCACAATCGACAGGTATTGCGAGGCGCATCGCTACTGCCAGGGGCTCTCGTCGCTTTCAGCGTGGTGATGTTGGAGCGCCATATCAATCGCCCTTTCCTGAAGCAACCTGCTGACTCATTTGAAAGCGCACTCTCGATCAATGGTATCGACGCCGCCGCTGTAGCGAATGGTGGTCGCAACTTGTTGTTCGTAATGGTGGAAGGGCTTGGCGCATTCTCCAGCCCTGAGCACACTGCAATTCTTTCACGGCGTCTGCAGCCAGCACTGGATACCGGGCGCTATGAACTTTCAAGTGGCCTCAGCAACTTCGAGGGTTCGACTACGGGCGCTGAATCCCGCGAACTCTGCGGACAATGGGGCGATCACACCGATTATCTTCGCCGGACCAGCTACGACTGCTTTCCGGCCGCCATGGCTGATCGGGGCTATCGAACAATCTCCTATCACGGCTTTTCGCAGAGGATGTTCGAACGGGACAAGTGGTATCCAAGAATCGGTTTTCTCGAATCGCACTTCCTTGAAGGCCTTGCGACCGACAGCAATAGATCCCATGGGCTGGATCACGGCCGCCGTTTTTTTGCAGAATGAGTGGTCGTCCGATCAACCACCTAATCTGAGGAGACTGCGATGCTTAAGACCGGAGACTGCGATGCTTAAGACC
>NZ_LMFK01000040.1:0-3175 GCF_001426785.1 Ensifer sp. Root142 | reverse complement strand
GCTCGGTTGCCGGCTACTTTCGCTCCGGCCGCCGTGTATGCCTCATTGGCGCGTTTGCACTGGACAACGTCCGGAACCGCTTCAGCGATCGGGTCAGGGGCTACTTTGCCGAGTGGCGTGGTGCGCTCGCCTCGGCTCTCGAGAGGGCTGGATGCCATGAACGTGACGCCCTTGCACTTGCCGAAGAGACAGTAGTTGCCGTCCAGGGAGCCTTGGTTCTCGCCAGGGCGCTCGACGAACCGGAAGTCTTCGAACGAACCCTAGAGCGGATCCAGTCCCGGCTTATTGCGGCGACCGGTGGAGACGAGCAAAGATGAAGGATCGCAAAACAAACTCCGTCGTGCTCGCACCATGGCGGCTCAAGCGCGCCGTAGAGTTCATCGAAATGAACCTAGCGACCCCGCTTCAACTCGTAGANTCGTGCTCGCACCATGGCGGCTCAAGCGCGCCGTAGAGTTCATCGAAATGAACCTAGCGACCCCGCTTCAACTCGTAGACATCGCGCGCGCCGCGGGCCTCAGTGGGGCGAGAATTTTCCAGTCCTTATTGAACGCACCGTCGAGAAGGAAGGTCTCACTTCAGTGTATAAGATCGGGAATGTAAACGACACGCATTTGCTTAGAGTTTTGACTTTGGAGGACGAAGGTGTTGTATCGTTCAGCATCCTCGCGAATCCGGATAACAGATAGTGGACAATCGCATCGACTATCTCCGCACCTACCGACAATGCGCGTGCGGCGATGGTGCCTACTGAGGCGGCGTTTCCGGCCTGGTTGCGCTCCGGCCGTTGACGGCACTGCACCGACGCCAGTGCAGCCGTGCCTTGGTGCCGATTGGTATGAAAGGATGCAGCACTTTCTTGAAGCCCTTGATTGGTTACCGCGGCGGCGCATCGACGCCTTGGAAAGGCGTGTAGCCGTTAAATTTGTCTTTCTCGAAACGTCAGTCACGTCGATCATCCGGTCGTAATCGCATGTAATCACAGTGCTCATGAAAGTAGATGTCGACGGGTGAAAAAACTAAAAGTTGACGTGCGCACGGAACACGTCTATCAAAACGGCTGTCGATATTAGGTTGCTGAGCTTTGGTTACAGCGCGTTTGGCGCCGACCCTTGAACGGATCTTCCCTTCAAAGATCGTTATTCTCAACCGCAACGCTTTTTTGCGTAGCGGTCATCTCTGTTGCTAAAGGGTTCATCATGGCCGCTGGCACCGTAAAATGGTTTAATTCCACCAAAGGCTTCGGCTTCATCCAGCCTGACAACGGCGACGCTGACGCATTCGTTCACATCTCTGCCGTCGAGCGCGCTGGAATGCGGGAAATTGTAGAAGGCCAGAAGATTGGCTTTGACTTGGAGCGCGACAACAAGTCGGGCAAGGGTGTCCGCTTGCAATCTGCAGGTTATTTAGTCGGTAACTGCTTTCCGTTGACCACTGATGTACTGGCACTGTTGAAAGCAGTTTATCCAATCGAGTTCAGGCGAGATCGCCTGGCTTTTTTTATGCCCGAACGGCAGCGGTCTTGTCGATCGCGTTCGCAATGCGGGCTCAAGCACGTGAGAGCTGATGACTGAGAAACCCGATGAGCTTCAGGCAATCAATACGGCATGGCAGATCGCCATACAGGAAATTCTAAGAATGGTCGTCCGGGATATGTACAAGACCGGCGACGAAGCCGTGTTCAGGTCGCATATAAGGCGGATCGAAGAAGCCGCGGTGGACAGTATCTATTCCGGCCTTACGTTGCGAGGAACTGACGAGTGGACAGAGGTTCTCGTTAAGGAGAAGGCGAGCAATTTCGTCACCACGCTTTTGACGTCGTTCACGTATGACAGAGTGTGAAACTGCGTCGGCCTCCTAGCTTTGTACAATTGCGATTTACGTCTCGACCCAGACCGAGCCTCATCAGCAGGTGCATCATCAACCCGATTTGGACGCTTAATTTGCTGATCGCATAGTTACCCAGGGAGAGATTGTCGCCGATGGATCAGGATTCGTGCAGTGGCGGTCTGAAGGCCAATTGCGCTGGGCTGGTTCCCTGAGTCTATCGGTTCTTTAGCAGATACGCGCGAAATGGTCCCGACAGAATCGATGCCGTTTTCTCCCGCAAAGGCAAAATGCCCGTATCGGGATGAGGCCGGACGGAGCTCCGCGCTCTGTCTACATTCAGGGTATATTATATGCCTGCCAAAGACGTCTGCCTCTCCAGAAGCTCAAGACGACGCGTTTGGCGTGCGGCGCGTTCTTCCGGATAATGTCAGCCACAAGCGTTGGGTATCATCTTATGAAAAAGTCTTAGGACGATCGCGCCGCGATTACCCCATGTTTTTCGATCCCAGCGCACCTGCGCATTGACTGAAGTCAGTCTAGCTCTTCGAAAAAGTCACAAATCAGTTCCGCGACTATCATCGCCTCCGATTCAGTCATGTGCGCCGCAGTTTCAATGGCGACCTCTTCCATGTCGTCTCGATCAACGGCGAGAAGGTCCAGTATTCTGGCAAACTTGATCTTGAGTTCGATGTCTTTATCAAACTCATCGATGGTTACCGTCAAAAATGCTGATATTTGCTTCGATCAGACGAGTCTGAATGCTGTCGGCAGACGCCGCGAGCGTTCGCACGGCTGCAAAGAACTGCTTCTTTGCATAGGGATGTTTCTCGTCCATTTTGCTACCTTTTTGCTTCAGCGCGGACCATTAGATGTCATGTTCAATGTAGGATAGCGGTCTCAGGGGCGTGCTCTGGTGGTCTATAGGAGCGGCGTTGGTGTGCACCAAACCACACAGCCGTTAGCACGTTGCCAAGCCACAAGCACTGTCAACGACGCTACGAAGAGTGACGGCCAAAGTCGAGCCGAGCACAACCACCTAAGGGGAGCAGTCTCGCCACGGAGCATAATGCGCTTTCGATGCTGACCACCACCCCCACTGAGTTTTTCGACTGATCTTTTAAGCCTGCCGTGCCTTGCGGTTGGCGTAACGCCGGTCGCGCTCGGCCTTGCGAGCAGCCTCGTCCTCGATCACGCGTGAAATGCGGTTCTTGTCGGCGGCTTCGCGCGCTTCGGCCTCAGCTCTTGCGGCAGCCGTGAGTGCCGCCTCGCGCTCAGCGGCCTCGGCCTGCAAGCGCTCGCGCTCCTCATTCTTTACCCGTTCGCGTTCGATGCGCCGCTCTTCGCG
>NZ_LMFK01000039.1:0-4990 GCF_001426785.1 Ensifer sp. Root142 | reverse complement strand
GGTCTTAAGCATCGCAGTCTCCTCAGATTAGGTGGTTGATCGGACGACCACTCATTCTGCAAAAAAACGGCGGCCGTGATCCAGCCCATGGGATCTATGAGCGACAGTGTGAATCAGGCTCGTGCCTTTGAGGTTCTGACGGCGACACCAATACGGACGAGGCGCACGCCACGAGATTGGCCGGATGCTGAGAAGGCACGGCTGATTGCGGAGACAATGCTGCCGGGGGCGAATGTATCAGCGATCGCCCGCGCTGAGGGGCTAGATCCCTCGCAGCTTTACGGCTGGCGTCGCAAGGCCTTGGCCTCGGGATCGGTGGTGCCCCTTTCGAAAGAGGCTCATGAAAGGGTTAGTTTCGCGCGCGTCGAAGCTGTTGCAAGTTCGCCGGTGGAGATCGTCATGGGTGACGTCGTGGTGCGCGTGGCCGGAGATATCGAGCCGGATCATCTTGCCAAGATCCTACGGGCGGTGCGCAAGGCATGATTGCGTCTGGCGTTGTCGTTTACGTCTCCTGCCAACCGGTCGACTTTCGCAAGGGAGCGGCTTCGTTGATGGCTTTGGTCAGGGATGGCGGTCTCGATCCTTTCAATAGCGCCCTTTACGTGTTCCGTTCCAAGCGGAAGGACCGTGTCCGGATCGTGTGGTGGGATGGCAGCGGGGTCTGTCTCTATTCGAAAGTTATCGAAGGAAATGGCTTTTGCTGGCCGGCAGCGACGGCGGCGCGCATCCGTCTGGATCATGCCCAGCTCATGGCCCTACTGGCCGGAATGGATTGGAAGAGGATCCGCCCGGCGACAATCAGGAGGCCGCTTTCGACGGGCTGAACCCATCCAAGAAATCCCACGCATGTTACTGTAAACGCTAGGAAAAGATCACAATTCGTGATCTCCTTCCTGCTATGACGTTCTCTGCTTCGGACCTTCCTGACGACGTTGATGCACTCAAGGCGATGATCGTCGCCATGAGCGCAGAAGGCGCCGCTGCCCGAGCGGAGATCACCCGGCTTGAGGCGCTCAAGAAGGATACGGACGAGCGGATAGCCACTCTCACTGCGATTGTGAAAGTGCTTGAGCGGGCTCAGAAAGGCACGCGCTCGGAACGGCTGCGACTGGGGATCAACGACGATCAGATCGACTTTGCGTTCGAGGAAGTCGAGACCGGCCTGGCAGCGATCGACAGCGAGCTCGACCAGTCACGGAAAGACAAGCAGAAGCGGGAAGCACGCCCGCGCAAGGGCTTTGCCGCCCATCTCGAGCGCATCGAGGAGGTCATCGAGCCTGAAATCCCCGAAGAATGCCGAGGTCTGGAAAAGGTTTTGATTGGCGAAGACCGATCCGAGCGGCTCGATGTCATCCCACCGAAGTTTAGGGTCATCGTTACCCGCCGGCCGAAATACGCATTCAGAGGGCGTGACGGTGTGCTGCAGGCTCTAGCGCCTGGCCATATCATCGAAGCCGGGCTGCCGAGCGAACGGCTCCTGGCTTACATCGCCGTGTCCAAATATGCCGACGGCCTTCCGCTCTACCGTCAGGAAACAATCTACCTGCGCGATAGCGTGACGCTGAGCCGCTCCTTGATGGCTCAATGGATGGGACATCTCGGCTTCGAGCTCAAGATCCTGGCCGATTACATCCTGGAGAAAATCAAGGCAGGTGAAAGGGTCTTTGCCGACGAAACGACATTGCCGACCCTGGTGCCTGGTTCGGGAAAAACAATGACGGCATGGCTGTGGGCCTATGCACGTGATGATCGGCCGTTCGGGGGATCAGGGCCACCAATGGTCGCCTATAGATTTGAAGACAGCAGAGGTGGGCGCTGTGTGGCCCGTCACCTGAGCGGCTTCAACGGCATTCTCCAGGTTGATGGGCACGGCGCCTATACGAGCATGGTCAAAGAGCAGGTCAAGGCCGGCAGCAACGAAACCATCACGTTGGCAGGGTGCTGGGCGCATGTCAGGCGCAAATTCTACGAACTGCATATCGGTGGTATCAATCACGCCGCGACAGCCTCGGTGAAGGCGATGAGCGAGTTGTGGAAGGTCGAGGACGAGATCCGGGGAAAGGATGCCAACCTCCGTGCTGCCGCACGAGAGCGGTCTGCGGCCATTGTCGCCAACCTTTTTGACATCTGGGAAAAGGAGCTGGCGAAGGTCTCTGGCAAGTCCAAAACCGCGGAAGCGATCCGCTATGCAATGACCCGCCGACAATCTCTGGAACGCTTTCTCGGTGACGGCCGCATCGAGATCGACTCCAATATCGTCGAGCGCGCAATCCGTCCCCAAACGATCACACGGAAGAATAGTCTATTTGCCGGAAGCGAAGGCGGTGGCAACACATGGGCCACGATCGCCACGCTTTTGCAGACAGCTAAAATGAACAACGTCGATCCGCTCGCCTGGCTGACACAGACCTTAGTTCGCATGGCCAACGGATGGCCCGCGCAGGATATCGACGCTCCGATGCCGTGGAACTTCGAGTCGAGCGTGGTCGGCTAACCGCTTACGGTCAAGGTGACGATCGAGGCAGACATGTGCGGCAGTCCCGCCAGCCCGCAGGCCACTGCCAGCCCAAGTCCAGCCGTCGTCCAGATCATAAGTTTCTTCATTTCGATTTTCCTCCGGTCATGAGCGTTCCGATACCAGTCTTGGGCAACATGCCGCGTCCGGCAACAGCCAGCATTCCGCCGAATGCACCGGAGACGAGCCCGGATTCGCCATACGACGTGCCTTGACCGAGCCAGTTCAGTACACGATCGGGAAGAGCCCAAATCTGGCCGTAGGTTTTGAGGCAGACGAACCAGACCATATAAGTCTGCATGAGGGTCAGGAGCAGATAGCCCGGAAGCCCGACGACATGGCCACCCGACTGGGCGAGGAACGCGGTCGCCCAAAGACGATCGATCATTCCGAGTACAGGGTTGAACGCACCGTAGGCCGCGAAAACCGCGAGAGCGGCCAGCGCCGGCCGAAGAAAGATATTGACCGCAGCAAGCAATCCGAGCCTGACGCTGTCCCCTGCGAACTCATCACTGCCATCCAATTTGAGCCACCGAAGGCACCAGACAGGCAGGGCAATCATCGCCTCCATCAGGGCGGATAGCAGGGCGACGCCCGATGCAATCATGAACAGGAACGGCATGAACGGGATGACGTAAGCCCGCAGCGCCCCAATGATCCACACAGGGATGATGACGAACTTCGACCAGTCCAGGAAATAGTTGACCGCGGATGCCCCGAAGAATTCCAGAACCTTGTTGCCCGCAACACCAGCGATTACACCGCCGGCGGCAATGGCGGCGGACACGCCCGCCAGCATTGCATGCCCAGAGGAAATCAGTGCACCCATCTCGTCGCGTTCCTCTCGGCTATCGGCAGGAGTCGCGGCCCATTCGATGATCGAACGGGAAATCGGCGCGATGATTTTGGTGGCGAGGTCAGCGGTCTCGTCGCCGGCCGATGCAAAATCGTTGGCGCTCAAAGCCTGCCGTTCAGCCTCCCCCGACACCTGCAACCGAAGTGCGGCGAATGCCTTCTGGATCGCCTCCTCGAAATCGCCGTCTACGCGCGGCGGGGTATCCTCGGGCCGTTCGTTGGTCATTGACGTCGTGATGTCGGAGACCTGCGCCAAGGTTCGCCAGTATATGCCGGTCGTAAGGAACCCCTGTCTACGGGCATCCTCGACAAGCGCGTCGCGGGAACCTGCTGCGACGGTTTTGGCCTCCTCTTTTGCTGCGGCTGTTATCGCCTGGTCGTAGGCAGCGCCCATCGAGCGGATGGTCTGGACAAGATCGGGCGACAGGACCTTGGACGAAACGGCGTTTGCCGCCGCGCCCGCGGAGGACAGTCCTGAGGTTTCCGCGGCAAGGCGTGCGTATCCGCCTGCCGCCGTCCGGAAGGTAACCACGAACGCCTTAATCGCCTCGCGCCGAGCCTTGGAAAATGATGGGCGATCGTCGAGGGCAGTGAGGGAGAACTGACCGCATGTCGGACCATAAGCCCATGTGTGGCGGCGCTCGGACCCGAAGATGCCTGTACCCGTTTCAGCACCCTCTCGATCGGGCAGGCGCGCCTGCCATCCCCAGAGACTGCCGGCCTGATTGTAGACCGCCGCGCAGACTTCGTGTTGCAGCACCATCATGGCGATGCTCGACCCGTTCGAGGACGCCGGCATTATCGTAACGCCGTCTTTTACGACGCCGGTGATGCCGGTATTGGAGATGGCGTTGCCGAGATTAATGCCCGCCCGCGCGATGACGTCCCGGAGTACGAAATGGACGCTGGAGAATCCTGTCTGCGGCATAGGGGCCAGGAGGCCGAGACCGAGGACAATCCGCAGAGGCATCCATATGTGATGCCACCGCTCGCCAAGCGCCTGCCCCGTGCGGGCCGAGGCGACTATGCCCTGCACGAACTGTAACGCGACGGCAAGCCCGCCGAGGAAGAAGAGGGTCGATGTGAAGACCTAGAGCACGCGGCCGTACATTGTCGTCGCTTCGCTCGGAAGCACGGCATTGACGATCTGCCAAGCAATGTCCGTTGATGGTGGTTCCGCGAGCAGATCGATCATTTCAGACCTCCAGGTCCCTTTGGGCCATCTGCTCCGTCCAGACCGTGAGGCGTGACGTCATTCTTCGCCGCCGCGTTCGAATCGCGCTTGTCGAGGCCGAGCGCCGTCTTTTCGGCCTCGGTCAAGACTACGGGGACGACCGGCAAGGCCAGCCGAGGAGACGGACGAGGCTTTGCCGCCGTTCCCGCCGATCCGGTCTTCCCCGCGCTCCCCTTGTCATCGCCGCCGTTGCCGGAATTCGTGTCGGCGTCGGTGGACACGGGCGCGATTTCGAATGCGGCAACGCTCCTGGGTTCGTCTTTCTCGTCAAGGAGCGTCTGGCCGATCGTATCCATCCGAGCAGGGCCGCAGGATTTTGGGCGCCGCGCGTGGTAACGTCGGTTCATGGAGATCGATGAGGACAGGATCGACGATGCCGTTCTGGC
>NZ_LMFK01000038.1:0-11603 GCF_001426785.1 Ensifer sp. Root142 | reverse complement strand
AAATCCACGGTTCTCACACTGTCTATATTGACGTCCATATAGACAGAACATCCAGTTCGCCTCACTTCTCAGCAAGGCGGCCCTCCTCGGATGCGTACGGCCGATCGCCACCAATTCCGGGAGCGTGTGCCAGACCGCCGCGAGCCACGGCTTCGCGCATGGTTGCATGTCCGTCTCACGGAGAATTTCGAAGCGGAACCAGATACGCGCGGCCAGCGTTCGCCAGCTCGCGGCGTCGCCGAATCTTCTCAGGCTGCACGCGGCGCTTGAGGTATCGAGAGGTGAGGCCAACGATAGCCCCGCCAATGGTTATTGCCGACGAAGGGATCAAGCTAGCGGAAGCCCATGGGCGAGGATCGCCAGGCCGATCACCCGATAGGCGATCCTTCAACGGAGCAGGAGTGTCGTGCGAGGAAACAGCCTACCTTGGAGGAACCAGCGACTAAGAACGTCTTTTTGGGCTTTCTGGCGGAAGCACGTGGAAGTTCGCCCCTCTAACTGGCGAAGTGCGTGACCTCAATATTCGGTTGCCCTGTTCGGCTTATGAAGGAACCAAATCGCTGGACCAGATTCGAAACAAATGGGTAAGAGATGGATGCAACCCGATCATTCAAATGGGCGGTGAGCACCTCCAAGGAAAGCGTGCGAATCTCTCCGAACGACACTAGGATCGGAGAAGGTTCACCTGGCAATGGCGGTAGGAAGTGTGTGGAGGACGCGATGTTCTGGTTCACGAGCCGTTTGAAATATGACTCTGCCTTTTCACGTTTCTTTTCATTCGCGGGTGTTTTAAGCGTTTCCACGTTTTGGGGCCAGTTTTCAATCTCACGGTGACATTTAGCCAGTAGGACGTTAGCGATCTTTTTTGTCGCCATGTCACATTGGGGGCTCAGCACAACCCAAAGGCTATCATCCAGGGCGAACAGGTCCCCGGTGTGCGCTCGATCATCGAAAAGCGATGGAACATTATAGCATTCGAATGGATGCCAGCCCGCGTTTCCTTGGCCGTCTAATCCCATTATGTCCGCAATATGACTGACATATTGGCGGGCGATAATTTTGATCAAATTCGCTTGGTTATCGGGTTCCAAGTCGGAAAATGCGTTCCATCGTGGCCACAGGCGCTTTGCGAAGACTTCTGCAGAAAGGCCATCAATGCTAGCCTTCGCTGCCCTCAAGGTTGTCATCATTCCCCATTTGTTGGACAGCCAGCCGAGTGCGTTTTCGTATCCATCCCCGTCACCTTTATCAAAGGTCGAAACCAGCCCCGCGTCTCTGAGACCTTCATCAATCTCTGCGGGATGACCGGAGAGAATTGCGAGTGGAAGCCCCTGCCCAAACAATATCGCCTTAGCGAGCTTGTTTCCCACGTTTGGAGTTTCCTGTGCATCTTCCTTCTCGGGTAACCGAAGGTCGACTATCGCGCAATCGAATCGATGTTGGTCTAAAGCCTGGATGGCCTCGTCATATGAACCCGTGGCGACCAGTACCCACTCTTTACCAGCCTCGGCGTTAGCAGCATTCCAGTCATTGATGGAGTCAAGAAAAAGATCACGATTTAGTTCGTCGTCTTCGACATGAAGAATGTACTTCCGGTTCATAGCGTTGCCCTTGCTGGGAAATTAATCTCGAATAACGCGCCGCCATCGTGCTCGATATCGTAAAACAATGTCGCACCCGAGCGAGCCAGTGCCTCTCTAGCAATATTCAATCCAAGACCTGTTCCACCGTCCTTCAGTGTGAACTTCAAATCGAAGATATGGTCCACGAATTCCTGAGGAACGCCCGGGCCATTATCCTCAACAAGAATCCTTCCGTTGTCGCCCTTTCGCGAAACAGTGATTTTAATGAATGGAGTGGCAGTCTTGCTATCGTCTAGCCAGTAGACCGCATTGCTGATGAGGTTAACGAGCGCAGTCGACAGGTCGTCGGGAAAGCCGATGAGATCGAACTCGCCATCGGCCTCCAAAATTGTTATCGGGACGCCACTGCTTTCAAAAAGCTCGGCGGCTCTCCGGATCACGGCTTTAGGCCTGAAGAATTTCGGCTGCCCCCGTTTGCCACCCGCTAAGGGACGCAGATTCCGAAATAGGCTCTCTAAGTCATGACCGGCACGCAGGAGCTTGGGAATTCGCGAGCTGATGTCTTCTTTTGTCTGAGTAGCCAATTTCCCTAAGCCGAACATCGTAGGGAAAGCCTTCTGCATTCTTTCAGCCGTGCGGACAACGTATACGGCACGTGGTCCACCATCGTGCAAAATTTGGCCCACTATCGCACCAAGTGATGATTTCGCCTCAAGTAAGCGTTGCCGCTCTTGAAGATCGTCGATCCTCTCCATAAGCTTGGCCGACTGCTGATCGATAACTTTTTCTGCAGCTTCTCTTTCGTCCGGCTCCAATTTGGCAATGAGACTACGGATTTTCTTTAATTCCGACAGTTCCCGGACCTCATCGAAAGTGGTCGATCTTCGTCTGGCGAGTCCGGTTTCGCTTCGGAACGCGAACCGCTTGGGTTCAACAACTGTGGAAAGTAGTTCAGTAACAAGCTGCCGTAAGCGGGAAAACGCTTCGTTATCTTCGAATCCTTCGCGACTGCTTCGCTCGACCAAGTTGGAACCGTCCTGTCCCTCAATGGTCACAAAACCCGCGATCTGATTATGGCCGATTCGCAGCGAGGGGTCTTGGACGCGTCGGCTGTCCAAGGCAAGCCAATCGTTTTCTGGGTTGCCGTACGGTCGTACACGAAACCCATCACGATAGATCGCAACCCCGGAAATGTTGTCGAGCAGTCGACGGGCCTCGGAGGCGCTCAAATCGCCCATTCCGGCTGCTCTCATGTTGTTTTTGATTGCGTCCGCTTCTCTATCGAATAGAAAAAGATGCACCGCGAAACTACCTGGCGTAGGCTCTGAATCCCCTGGGAACTTCAACTCCAGACATTCAACACCGCGGCCCGCCCGATGAATCTGAAAAGTCCCTGAGAAAGAGCCCGAGGAATCGAAAACTCCTTGTAGCTCGTAGTCGCAAGCCTTTAAGAGCGGGAAGGGCTGTACCCGGTTGATTTCTTTCCCGGCAGTATCCGGGACAGTATCGGTGTCGTCGTCAATTTCCGCAGATAGCCCGTTAATCAGGCTGGGCCCGTCAAAACCAGAGTTTTCGGACGTGCACTCACTCAAGTCCAAGTATATTGAGAAGTCGTCATTTTCGGTTCTGTCTAGCGGTGACAGTAGTCTGCGTAGCTCGACATGGAGTCGTTGCAACTTTTCCTGAGACCATGCCTCGCTGAGATTTCGGACCTCGATGGTCGTGCCTGTTGGCTCTTCACCATCTTGGACGATATAGTCGATTGCTATTTCTGAAAGGTAGATATCGTCGCTGAACAACGTCCAATCGAGCTCTGGTATCAGAACCGATTTTAAGGAACCCGCTTCGCCATAAGTTGAAAGAAGCGACATCATGGTGCCAAGTTTCGCCGCAGCGAAACGACCAATACCCTTCGAACCCATCATTCGCCGCTTTTTTCTCGGCGATAATCTCTCTTTGGTTTTCGATGATGTCGCAGGTTCCATCCATTTGAGACGGATGTCATCCAGTGACATGCCATGGCCGTCATCGGTGATGGATATGAGTCCGTCTGGTCCGTTCAGGGGCGGGTGGAATTTAATGCGTACAGCGTCAGCATCAGCATCGTAGGCGTTTTTCACGAGCTCAATAACGGCGGCCTCTGGTCCGCTAATCAGCTGGTCGCCGATCGTTCGAATGATGCGGGCTCTCGGCTGAAACGTGAGCTGATTTTCAGTCATGAAGACCCACCAGTAAGATACTGCCCAATAGCCATCTGCGAAACTGCGTACCATAGGTAGCAAACAATCTCGTAAGAATCCCTAACGGTTCTTCCTTGGGCGCGAGTTTTTTTGCTGAAAAGTAACATTGCCATTCGTCGTTTGGTTCTCTAATTGTGCGTCCACAACACTGGTACACACAACAGCGCAACGGCGACGCGAATCCCTTGTTTTCTGGGGTTTTTGGGCAGTTAGGCGGGAGTCCCACCCTCTCCGCCATCGGGTTTCGCGGCCTTCCAGCGTTCCCACAATCCGCGATAGAGGTTGCTCGAACTTGGAGCTATTGCAGGTTTGGCTAGGGCTACACTAGGGGCGCGCCCTTCTGTCGATCCATTTCCATTGAGTGAAGCAGGGCATCAGATTCTAGGCTGGATCTGACACTCGCACGCGACTTGGACTTCGACTATGACGAAACGCATCGTCTACAAGATCTACAAGTCACTCAATGACAAACATACGCATCGGCTTGCGCCGGTTCATTAAAGCGAAACTCCTTCCACTCGTGCGGGACAGAGAATGCCGGTCATATCGACGATTGCGCATAAACCACTCAGTCGCCGTTCTTAATTAAGAGAAATTCACGGGCGCTCGAAATACTTGAAGACTGCGCTATACCTTATGACTCCTGTTGTTCCCATTCAGCAAAGACTATCACCATGTCCCCCCCCGTGATCGGCCGAATATAACAAATCCGATGGTTACCAATTAATTTGCTTAACTCTTCCTCCAATTTCCGTTGTCTAGCATAATTGGCGAAAGCGGAGTCCAGTAGCGCATCTTTCAAATTGTCAAATACCTGCATTGCGCTGATGACATTCTGAAGATGGTCACTTTCAAAAATGAAGAATTCAACGTTGTGGAATACAAGTTTATAAAAATCTACCTCCGTGGAGTCGAATAGCTTTAACGTCAAATTCGGGTAATCAAAGGCGAGCGTTCTTATCTCACAATCCGCAAACAGCGATTTATTCAGATCGTTCATCATTGGTCTCATCTCTTTCCTGGTTCGAATTCAACGCCAGGCTGTCTTACGCCATTCTCCCACATATGATACTCCCACCCCCGCCCATGGTGGCCGCGGTCGATATCATACCAAGCATTGCCCCCGCCGTCGTACATGCGTGTCGTGTCATATCCGTTTGTCCACATCCCCCATGGTTCGCCCGTTCGGGGACTTCCTGCGGGTTGGATGGGTGTCTTGTCAGGGCTACTGGGAAGATTGCCGCATTGTGCGCCTCCTGGAGAAGGCCGTGGAAACAAGCCAAGTGGGTCGGTATTTCCAAGCGGATCGAGGGATGCGTAAACATAAAGATTGGCGGCCGGGTCGCTGTCTTCTCCAATTGGATCTCGTGACAGCCAGCGCCCAATTACCGGAGCATAGGCGCGATACCAGGTGAGATAATTGCCGCCCGGGTCCGCCGTGAACATCCCAGCATAGCCGAAGTCCGTCAGTTTGGCTGCAGATTGCAGCGACACCCCGAACGGGTCGTAGTCATAGACTGGCGCCTCAATCGGCGATGCGAACACCCTGCGAACCGAACCTATTTGATCAACACCGTAATAGAGCGGCTGGTCGGTGGCTCCTTTGACAAGTTCGCCTTCGGGATAGTAACCGCGGACGAGCTCGTTGCTCGCATCGCGGGCCTGGCAGAGGGTACTGCCGCACCAGACATATCTGGTATCCGATGGCGAGCCACCTGCGGGAGTGCTCGTGATTGATATGCGCCGGCCGAGACCATCGTAAGCGTAGGCGACCGCGCGGCCTGGCTCGGCTGGATAGCTGACGCCGATGAGTCGGTTTTCCGCATCCCATGTGAAAGATCGCGTCCCATCCGAGAGCAGATTCCCGTTCGCATCGTATTCGAATGCTTGACCGGAGAGGGATGTCAACTGGTTTACTTCGTTGAACGCAGCGGTCTGAGCATCGGTGTTGGGCATGAGGACGGATGCATCGCTGCTTTGCATGATGCCGACAATGCGGTTCTCTGGTGTCGTCGTGAATGCAAAATCCGTGAACTGACCTGGCGCCAGCCCCTTGTTGCTGATGCTCGCCAACCGCCTGTCATTGCTGTTGCCCAGATATGTCCAAGAGGTGGACAGATTTGAGCCTGTGATGGCAAGGGACCGTCTGGTAACCTGCGACGTTTGTCCGAGATAGTTGAACGCAAATGCCCCAAGATCGCTATTGTGCTGAGCGACACGGTTGATCGCATCATAAGCAAGCGTTTCCGCTCCGCTTCCCTCGATCGTCCTTGCTTTCGGGCGGCCGAGCTCATCATAAGCATAGTCAATTTGATGGGCGCAGGACGTCTCTCCAGTGGCGGTGAAGCACTCCTTCTCGAGCTGCAGGGCTCCATCCTCGAACATCGGGCGATAGGAATATCGGGTCGTTCCGGAACCATCCGTCATCGATGCGACGCGTAGGAAGAACGGATCGTAGGTCAGCGCCACATTGGGGGTAGGATTGGCCACGTTGAGATAGTTGATGGCGAGCGGCTTGTTATCGGCGGCATAGGAAATCTGCTTCACCTGATTGAGCGCATCGGTGATCGAGGTCAGCCGGCTTATCGTTTGCTCGTAAGCATAGATCTCCGTGCGGCCGTCCGCGTACTGTTTTCCAGTCGGGCGGCCTTGGAGATCGTAGCTCCATGCAGTTTCGTTAAGATTGGGGTCCGTCAGCGAGACGACCTGATCGAGGCTGTTGTAGCCGAGCGAAACTTCTTTCCCCGAAGGTTGAATGACCTTCGTCAGTCGATGATTGGCGTCGTGCTCGTACTTCCACAACCGGCCTTCCCGGTCTCGATAGGAAGCAAGATCCAGTTTGTCATAGATAAATCGCTCGCTCGTTCCATCGGGATAGGTGAGGTTCGTGATCCGGTCAGCCGCGTCGTAGTCGGCGGTGACCACCCATCCTTCCGAGTCGGTGAACGTCCGAACCCGCGCGAAATCGTCATAGGTGTAGCTGGCTGCGACCTCGGAATTCGCGTTCGTTATGGTCGAGATGTTCCCGCTCACGTCATATGCATAGGTCGTCTTCTCACCAAGCGGATTGGTGACGGACGTTAGCTGGCCCGCCGGATTGTAGATGTAGGTGGAAGTTCGTCCAGCCGCATCCATGTAAAATATGGGACGATGCTGGCCGTTGTAGACGTACTGGGCCAACGTCGATTGAGCGCCGAGCTCTGATGTCTGGCTGATCGCAACCAGATCGATGCCGTTGGAATAGGAATAGTTCGTCGTTCGCCCGATCGGATCGACCGCTTTTGTCAGATTGAAGAAGTTGTCCTCGTCGTATTCGAACTTGCTGATCTGTGTTGTGCCGTCATCGAGCACGCGGCCGACCGCAACTGGCCGATTGTAAGTGCCCCCATACAAGCTTCCGGCCGAGGATTTCTGGCCCGGATAATTGAACCAGACGCGGCCTTCAAGGGCGGTCTTGCTGCTCTCGATCGCCGTGCCTTTGATCGAAGCTCCGGGCATATGCACAAAATGACGCAGACGCGCTTTCGTGTAGTCGCAGCCACCAGCATCCGTGCATCCGGCGGCCGCGTAAGCGTCCTTGTCCCAGTGGAAGCTATTTCTATAGGTCAGGTAGCTGTTCGACGGCGGCAACGGCATGCCGACCGGCACCGTCGAAGCTGGATCGCTGGCGGGAATCGGCGCGGGCTCCAGCCACTCTTCTCGCTCCTTGTAACCAAGTGGGTCTGTTACTTGCACGAAGCGCGGCTTCACAGTGCCGGGCGCTGTGTAGGCGAAGGTCGTCGTACCGTATGGCGTCGCCATGCCGTTGACGAGCGAATTGACATCGTATGTGAAACTCGAAGTGAGGCCGATAATATCGGTGAGGGACGACAGACGACCATAGCTATCATACGTGAGCGTTGCCTTCCGACCGAAAGGATCGGTAATTTTTGTTATCAATAACGGGCGATCGGGTAGGCCATATGTGAACGTCGTGTCGCGACCGAGCGCATCAGTGATCGATATCAACCGCCTCTGCGCATCGTAGTGCAAGGTCGCCGCATTTCCCTGCGGGTCTATCACCTGACTTAAAAATATGTTGCGGGGGTAGGACGTACTCCCATCCGACTCGGCGTAGATCTCGACACGTCCGTCTTGCAACTTGCGTCGATAACTCACATTTGATTGGGATACCAGCGAGAGGATTGAACCATCATCGTCTTGGGCGGCGAAACGGCGTAAAGCCGAATTGTAGCCGGTATAGTAAAAAGCGCCTCCTCCCGACATAAACCGTGAAACATTTGCTCCGGGGTTGGTCGGATCATCAACAACGTAGCTAAGCCAGTCGATGGTCCATTTGGGACCCACATTGAAGAAGCTGAAATTCGCCGGCTGACTGTCTTCTCGCTGATTGTAGGAAATCTGCACTTTCATCGCAGGACCGAAGGCTGGGATGTAGCCCACCGGCACGTCCGATAATGTCAGGCTGACGCTGGATTCCTTGATGTTGTAGGTGCAAAGAGGGCAGCCACTTCCGCTACCAGGCCCGCCGGCACCTCCTGCTCCTCCGGGTCCACCTGCGCCTCCAGCCCCACCGGGACCACCTGGCCCACCGGCGCCTTCTGGACCGCCGGGGCCGCCTGGCCCGGCGGAGCCGTCTGGTCCGCCATCTGCTGGCGGATCGCCAGCGCCACCTGGTCTGGTACCATTCGTAGGTCCCTTACCCCATATTGCCGCAGCTTCAGCAACTTCTATTTGTCGCCATACCTCCTTGGTCGCCACGTCCGAGGGGACCAAGAAATAGCCAGTCGTCTCCGCATCCAGTGCCGCTTCTGTGACCCAGATATCGGACCCAGGAAAAACGGCATCACGCACTTGGAATCGGCCGTTCGTTTTTCCGATGATCGCCGCAAAGTGTCCGACCTTCCAATGCACGATAGACGGCACGGGAACGGCTTCGCCTGGCTGGCGCAGGACCAAACGATAGTCGAGGTTCACCTTATCAGCGAGCTGCCCTACCTCTGCTAGGCTCGTGCCATCACTTCCTGCGCGGTAGAACTGCAAGAAATTTATCGTATCGAGATTTGCGCCTCGCTGCTGCATAAGAGCACGCAATGCCAAAGGGCCGCAATTGAACAGGTGACGGGGATCTTCCTTAGCAAGAATGAGTTGTTCCTTCGCGACCTGAATCGCTTCAGTGGCGGAACCCGTGACCGGGCGTTGACCAATTTCATCAAACAAGGCGGCCAGTTGCTCAGTGTGGCCGAGATTTGCCCTCAATCGCGCCAGTTCGCCGACGGCGCGATCGACCAACGCTCGGGCACGAGGCTCCTGTGCGTCCTTCCCTTCGCGCCACGCCGATTCCCATGCCTCTATCGCGCGCGAGAAATGCCCATCGTGCAGATAGGACAGGCCCAGGTTTGTCAAGACAGCCGACTTCCAGCCGGATTGGGGATACGAGTCGAGAAAGTGGACCAAAGCGCTGAAGTCGCTCGGATTCTTCCGATGCCGCAAAGCGGAGATCGCGTCGAGAAGCGCTCTGTCCTCCGCACCCGTCGTCGCTTTTGTCGCAATGAGCGGTTCCGCTAGAGAGGCATAGATTTCCCGGCCGCTCGTCGCCGCCATTGTATTCGACGATGCGCCGAGGAATGAAAAGAGCAGCGTGGCATAAAGCAGCGGCATCAAAGCGCTAAGACGCATGGAGAACATCTGCTAGGCTCCTTGTTTCGGAGGCGAACATTGGCGACGACGTTTGAGAGGGAGCTAAATGCGGGCCGGCCTTAGCCGCGGGGATAACCGCTACTGGACGGCGCGAGTTGCCGCGGGATCGTCGTCAATGTCCCAATAGGTTACGATGCCACCCATCGTAGATCCTGGCTGCCACATAGACGCGTTTGATATTCCGGATAAACCGCCGATGCCGACCAGCTGCAACGAACCGTCGAGAAACGCATTTTTTGCTTCTGACCAAACGATCAGCCAGTTTTGACCATCCCACGAAAAGGCGAACTCTATGTTCTGGCCGTCATAGCGCACACGAAACCAGTTGGGCGGGTCGCTCACCGCTTGAGTGTACACATTCGCATTAACTTGTGTATTTGAGTTGCATCTCTTTACGACGAGAGAGGCGCTGCTTGATCTGGATTCCATCACGGCGCCGAGCATCTTTCCGGCGCTGTCTTTGAGCCATACGCCGAACTCGGGATAGCTTCCCATGAGAACCGAGTATTTGGCGCGGAAGGTAAGCGTCCACGTCGCATTTTGCGGTACCGGTCTGTAAGCAGCAGGGAATGCTGTGGTGTTACTCGTGATCGGTACCGAATAAACCATCCCGACATTCGCCACGTTGCTAACGGTTGGAACGATGGACGCTGGAGTGTCGATCGCTGTGAACGAGCTTGCATTTGGGGGAGCGTACGGGCCGGATTCCCGCTGGAAGCTGCTTGTTTGAGCAGAGCCGATCATCACTGTCCCAGGCCCGTTTGTTATGACAATGCCCGGACCGGCCGTCAGTGCTGTAGCCTGAGCAACGCCATTTGAATTGCCGACAATCAGTTGGCCATCCGTGAGTGGGCCGATACCGCCAAATCCTCCATTGCCGTCATTGTATTGTATCGCGTTGGGCATCCCCCCGGGCGCAGATGCGCAATCTCTCACCGCGCCAAAGTTCTCCATGAGCTTGGTGGCGTCCGCCACTTGGCCGTTCGCAATTTGATGGGGCAGCGGAGGGCAGGCGGCATGACCTGCTTGTGCATTGCACAGCGCAGAGAATGCCGCCGCGATGATGATGACGAGCACGTTTCGTCGCTGCATGTTCGTGACCTCGTAGCAACTGAGAGTTTAGGTAAATCAAGTGGACGTGTGCAGCTATTGCTTTTATTTGATCTTTGTTGCACACCTAGATTGCGGTTGCAATGCACGATTTAAGGGCCTCGTATGTTCGCCAAACTTGCACATAGAGTATCGGTTGTCGGTGCGGCAGGTGCCGTCCTGGCCATATCGTTGCCCGCGTTCGCCGCATCGATTGTCTACACGTATGATGTGCTTGGTCGTCTCGAAACCGCCTTCTATGAAGGCGACAGGTGCGTCGCGTACGCCTACGATGCCAATGGCAATCGCACTTCGCGGACCAGCAGCATCGTGGGATCGTCGGCGCCCCCGACATGGGGAGCCGAGGTTTTCGGCTGCTTTCGTTGGGCTACTCCGTAAATTTGATGTGCACACGTGCTCTTGGCACCGCGAAGAAGGACCGCGCCAACATCGATGACGACGACCTTTTGGCTTTCCGGAAGCTTCGCTGAACTCTATCAGCGCAAGACGCAAGCCGAGCTTGCTACCAAAATCGCCGGCGCCCTATTGGAGATTTGCGGAAGGAGACTTCAGCCGGTTATTGACCTCGATCCATTTGCATTCGAACGCCTCGTGATGATTCTAGATAAACGCGGTTAGGATGATGATTCTCGTTCAGCGTCCAACCACGCAAATGAAGAACATCAGCGCCAGGCCTTCCTGTCTCAAGCGCCGGTTGGAACGCCTGCCCACATGCAGCACGACATGCATCGTGTGATTGGATGGGGCCGACAGCTAGGGCACTACATCGATGGCGAAATGGTTCGCGTCTTGCGCTGCATCGAATATCCGGAGAACGAAGAAGAACACGTTCAACTACAAGACCATGTGGCCCGTGAACTCGTGGACAGAAGCGTAAGCGCGAATTTCCCCGCACCTTCTGTGATTGAGTGAGCTTTGGCATGAGGTGTCCACCTAAAAGAGGTGGACACCAAATGATGGAAGAAGGTCA
>NZ_LMFK01000037.1:0-11922 GCF_001426785.1 Ensifer sp. Root142 | reverse complement strand
CAAAGTGACATTTCTACTTTGCGCCAACGTGACAGTTCAACCTTGCTGCCACATCTCGTGTAGCCGGGTACATTCTATTTTCAAGTGCGACATGCCAATGATTTCAATGGTTTCCCCTTGGAGATTTTGGGATGTCACGAAGCTATTCGCAGCTGAATCTGGCGGATCGCCGCCGCCTCTATCACTTKGTCGAACGCAAGGTGCCGATCAATGAAATGGCGCGCCAACTCGGTCGTCACCGTTCCACCATCTATCGCGAGATCAGGCGCAATACATTCCACGATCGCGAACTGCCCGAATACAGCGGCTACTTCCCAACGGTTGCCGACGACATCCGCAAAGAGCGRCGGCGGCGTTTGAGGAAGCTGATGCGGCACCCGCAATTGCGCGCACTGGTCATCGAGCAGCTGGAGGCGCTGTGGTCACCGGAACAGATCGCCGGTCGCCTGTTCGCCGATGGCGTSAGCGCCGTSCGTGTCTGCACCGAGACGATCTATCGCTTCATCTACGGCAAGGAAGATTATGCGCTGGAGCTCTATCGGCATTTGACAAGCGCCTCCAAGCCTCCTCGATCGCACGCAATTCAACCTTAAGTCTGCGGGAACATCATTACCAAACAAGTAGAACGTCTGGGTACTGAACGCCGGGGGCGCAAATCGTGCGTCCGGCTCGGTGCAATCGCAAAGATAAATGAACGTCCTTGAAGCGCCTACGCCTCGGCGCGACTGAGGGAAACATGAACACGCGGGAATTCGTCCACACCGGCGCGCTCCGAATGAGCGAGCAGGGGATTTCGCGCTATTTTTGCATACAGCGAATGGGAGCTGGATACTGCCCGACCAGTTCATCGACAGTCAACAAGGTGACACCCTCCACGATCGATTGAGCGACTAAAATCCGATCAAAGGGGTCCTTATGGATCGCTGGCAGTCCTTCCACCGCTACTGCGTGTGCGCTGGTGATTGGGAGCTCTTGGTAGCCGTTATCGATGAGACCGCGGCGAAGTAGTCGTGGATCTACGGTAAAATCGGCCCGGCCAAGTCCGCGCTTGATGGCCACCTCCCAAAGACTCGCCGCGCTAAATAGCAAGACATTTTCGGTATTCTCGATTTCAGCCAGAGCGGCGGGCGGCAGCTTCCCAGGCTCTCCCGCAGCCCAAAGCAGAAGATGCGTATCCAGCAGGAGTTTCATCATTCGCCGCCAAACAGTTTCTCGATATCTTCGCCACCCATACGATCGAAGTCTTCCGGTACGGAAAACTGCCCCGCCATGAATCCGACGCGACGAGTTTCGTCGGCGGTAGGAGTCTCGACCGCGACGACCTTCACCAAAGGCTTACCCGATTTGGCAATGATAAAGGACTCGCCTTTCGCTGCTTTCTCAATGAGCCGGGACAAATGAGTTTTCGCCTCGTGAATATTTACAGTGTGCATGGCCCTACCTCGAACTTAGTCTCATAAACTTAGTTCGACTTCGGCCTGATAGCAAGCGTAGCCCCGCGAAGAATCGACTTTGACGCCAAGCGGCCCAGAGAAGGACTAGGCTGTAGTGGCGAATTAATCATTTGAGCCAGAGCATGATGCTTGCGAGATTTATGAAGCCGAGGAAATTGGGCGGCGAGCTTGTCATAGCGTGTTGCGATGCGTCGCCATTGTTTGAGTTTGGCAAATCGATGCCCCATCGCTGTTTGTAAGCGATACGATCATAGACATGTTGATGCTTGCGATGCCGGCGCGGCGGAACGACTGGTTCGCCGCCTTGATCAAGGATGAGGTCATGCCGGCTGTCTGCATCATAAGCGCGATCGGCTGTCTTCCGGTAACCGATGCGGCGAAAGTGTCCTTCCGTCACATCGAGTATACGCTCGCGCCACATCTCGACTTCGGTGCCCGTGCGCCCCTGTGGGATCGTGATACGTGGCATGGACGCCCCTATTCTGCCGCCAGCGCCATCGGCTGTGCCAGATGTTCGACCGTTTCCTCTTTCCCATCTGCTTTGGGTGGCTTGATACGGAACCACACGGCATACAGGGCCGGAAGGAAGAGCAGGATCATCACTGTGCCTACCGCTGTGCCACCGATCAGAGTATAAGCCATCGATCCCCAGAACACGGAATGGGTCAAAGGTATGAAGGCCAGGATTGCCGCGAGAGCAGTCAGGATGACAGGGCGCGTGCGCTGCACAGTGGCTTCGATGACAGCATGGTAGCCATCGAGACCAGCCGCCTGGTTCTCCTTGATCTGCTCAGTGAGGATCAACGTGTTTCGCATCAGGATGCCTGCGAGCCCGATCAATCCGAGAATAGCGTTGAAGCCGAATGGCTGATTGAACAAGAACAAGGTCGGAACCACCCCGGCAAGACCAAGCGGTGCGGTCAGCATCACCATTGTCATTGTCGATAGACTGCGAACCTGCAGGATGATGACGATCAACATAGCTGCGATCATCAGTGGGAAAACCTGCACAAGGGCAACGTTGGCCTTCAGGGACTCCTCGATGTTGCCGCCCATTTCGATGCGGTATCCAACTGGAAGCGATGCGATCAGCGGCTGAAGGGCCTTCATGACCTGTTGCGAGACCTCCGGAGGCTGTGTCGCCTCGTTGATGTCCGACCTGATGGTGATGACCGGGGTCCGGTCGCGGCGTTTCAGGATCGGTTCTTCGAAGCGGATCTCGGAATGCCCCATCTGATCCAGGGGAACCTGGCGGCCATTCCGGCTCATCAGCGAAAAGTCGGCAAGCCTTGATGGATCGAGGCGATTTTCGCCAGCGCTGCGTGCGACAACAGGCACGTTGCGGATATTGTCGCGAACCTGTGTGACAGGAACACCGCTGAGCAGCAACTGCATCTGCTGAGCCGCTTCCGACGGTGAAAGACCGATCAGATTAAGCCTCTCCTGATCCGAAATAAAGCGTAACACCGGCGTACGGTTGCCCCAATCCCGGTTGGCCTGACGGACATCGGGCACAGTTTTCATAATTGCCAGAGCTTGCTCGGAAATCTTGTAGAGTTCATCCTGATCAGGCCCCATGATCCGGAACTCGACTGGGAACGGCGTATACGGTCCAAATACGAGCTGGGTCACGCGCACGGAGGCCTCGGGAACAAGACCCTCCGATATTGCGGCACGAAGGCGGTGCTTCAGTTCTTCGCGTGCATGGGCATCCGGCGTCAGCACGACGACCTTGGCGAAGGCGGGATCTGGCAATTCCGGAGCCATGGCAAAGAAGAACCGGGGTGCGCCCTGCCCCACATAGCTAGTGACGATCTTTGTCTCTGGCTGAGCCTGTAGCCAATCTTCGACTTTCTTCACCGCCGATGATGTGGCCTCGATGCCCGTGCCTTCGGGCATGCGCACTTCAACCAGCACCTCGGGACGGTCCGATGTCGGGAAGAACTGCTGCTTCACACCGCCCATCCCGACGACCGAGGCGGCCATGGCGATGCCAACCACGGCGCATACCATAAATTTATGCCGGACGGCGAACTCGATGACGGAACGCAGGCGACGGTAGTTCGGCGTATCGTAGATGGCGTGATGACCGCCCTCGACTGGCTTGATTTTTGGCAGCATCTTTACGCCAAGGTAGGGCGTAAACGTCACCGCGACGATCCAGGATACGATCAGCGCGAAACCGACGACCCAGAAGATATTGCCAGCGTACTCGCCAGCGGTTGATTTTGCAAAACCCACGGGCATCAGTCCGATGATCGTGACCAGCGTGCCCGATAGCATCGGCGCCGCGGTATGGCTCCACGCATAGGCGGCCGCCTTGATGCGGTCCATGCCCTCTTCCATCTTCACGACCATGACTTCTATCGCGATGATGGCATCGTCAACCAGAAGCCCCAGTGCAAGGATCAAAGCGCCGAGCGTGATGCGATCGAAAAACCGCCCTGTTTCCAGCATGATGAGGAAGACAACCGCAAGTGTGAGCGGCACGGCAAGGGCCACGACGATACCGACACGCCAGCCCAGTGCAACCAGGCTTACCAACAGAACGACACCAAGCGCCATTGCGAACTTGAGCATGAACTCACCGACCGCCTCATCGATGTTCACGGCCTGATCGCTGACCTTAGTGAGAGTCATGCCCAGCGGCAGTGTCTGCGCGATCGCGGCGGACCGAGCCTCAAGCGCCTTGCCGAGATCCAGTCCGTTCCAGCCCGCTTGCATCACCGCGCCGAGCATGATCGCGGGTTCGCCCTCATGGCGGATGACATAGGTTGCGGGGTCCTGATAACCGCGTCGCACATCGGCCAGATCGGAGAGCTTAAGTGTTCGTCCAGCAGCAACAATGGGCGTGTCGGCAATCGCCTGCACGCTGTTGTAGGCCCCGTCGAACCGGATAAAGACCTGTGGCCCTCTGGTGTCGATTGAGCCCGCGGGCGTGACTGTGTTCTGTCTCTGTAAAGCAGCAGCGATATCCTGCGCCGATATTCCAAGTGTTGCCAGCTTGGCATAGGAAAATTCGACGAAGATCTGTTCTGGGCGCTCTCCGAGAATGTTGATTTTCTTAACTCCGGGGACATGCAGGAGATCCTGGCGGATGACCTCGGCCTGCCGGACGAGGTCGCGCATCGGCATCCCGTTCGCCTTCAATGCGTAAAGGCCGAAGCTGACATCGGAATACTCGTCGTTGACAAACGGGCCAATAACGCCCGGGGGCAAATTTGGGGCTTCGTCACCGAGCTTCTTGCGCGCCTGATAGAACTCCTCGTCGACGGCAGATGCTGGCGTATTGTCTTTGAGCGTGACCGTCAGGAAGGCGTAACCCGGTCGCGTTGTCATCTCGACGCGGTCGTACCAGGTGAGTTCCTGGATACGCTTCTCTAGGGGCTCTGCCACAAGATCCTGCATTTCGCGCGCTGTGGCACCCGGCCAAACTGATGTGACCGTCAGTGTCTTGATGGTGAAGGAGGGATCCTCGGCGCGTCCCAGCTTGACGAAGGCGTAGGCGCCCGCAGCTGCCAGCAGAACGATGAAGAACAAGGTAGCGGCGCGTTCGCGAACGGCGATGGCGGAAAGGTTGAAGTTCATTACTTTGTCACCTCTTGCTGAGAGGCAACCCTGACGGTGGCGCCATTTTCAAGCAGATGCGCGCCGAGAGCGACAACCTGTTGGCCAACCCCCACTCCGATAACAAACGCCGTCTCTTCGCCGATCCGCTTCACTTCGATCGGAGTAAACTTCACGGATGAAGATGTGTTATCGACCACCCACACACCTGTCCGACTACCATCGTCCAGGATAGCGCCCACTGGTACGGCAACCTCCGATTGGCGGTCAGCATCTAGAATTCTGATTGTCACAGTCGAGCCAATCGGGGCTGAGGCCGCGTTGCCTTCGAGAATATAACGCGCCTCGTAAGTCCGAGTTTGGGGATCGGCAGAATCGGAAATCTGTCGCAGCCTTGCCTTCCCGCTTAGACCCTCGCCTCCATAGACACTGGCCTGCGCTTCGGAACCGATCTTCGGCCGCAGGGTCTCTGGTAGCCAGACAACAGCTTCACGCGGCCCCGCCTGGGCAAGTTGAATGACGGTCTGACCCGCTGCAACGACCTGCCCGGGATCTCCGAGAGTATCGACGACAATTCCATCCGAATCTGCTAGAAGAACGGTATAGCTGGCCGCGTTTTCCGCGACCTCGGCTTCCGCTTCAGCTGCTGCAAGTTGTGCCATGGCAGTGTCGAGCGCCGCCTTAGCTTGTTCATAGCGCTGTGGAGTGGCCGCCAATCCATTTTTTACCAGCGCCGCATAGCGCTTTTCGTCTGCTTGCACCTGGATCAGAACGGCGCGTGCTGCGGCAGCGGTATTGCGCTTCGCTGTGAGCGCAAGCTGGAGATCGGTCTCGTCAATGCGCATCAGAGCCTGACCTTGCCTGACCTGCTGTCCCACATCCACCATCCGCTCAAGGATCTTGCCCGGAACTCGAAATCCGAGATTGCTCTGTACCCGGGAAGCGACCGCGCCGGTAAACGAGCGTTCCGCTGTTCCAGTCCTCGCCGCCTCAGCCACTCTTACCAGTGGTGAAGCCGTCCTTGGGTCAGCAGCCTCGGCCTCCCGTCTGGCGGGTTCGAAAACCAGGAAAAAGGCACCGGCTGCCGCTGCCGCTGCCACGAGACCTACGAAAGTCAGGACATGTTTGCGTTTCATTTTCAGTTTCTCTTCTTGACCGGCGACGCGGATAATTTAGATTGCGATCTAACTCTATTTGCATTATAGATGTCAAATGAAATCTAAACGGAGGTCGATATGAGAGTGAGCCGGGCACAGGCCGAGGAGAACCGTGAGACGGTGATCAACGTCGCAAGTCGTCTTTTTCGAGAACATGGCTTCGATGGCATCGGGCTCAAGGATCTGATGAAGGGTGCTGGCCTTACCCAAGGTGGTTTCTACAAGCAGTTCGCGTCGAAGGACGACCTTGCTGCGCTGGCCTCGAGGCGCGCAATGGAAAGTGCTACCCGAAGATGGTCAGCGGCGGCGGCGAACAGTCCGGATCCGCTTGAAGCCGTCATGGAGTTCTATCTCTCCTCGGACCACAGAGGCGAAAAAGCAGAGGGTTGCCCTTTGGTGGCGTTGGGATCGGACGCGGCTCGCCAGAGCGAAGAGGTAAGGCGCCCGTTTGAAGTCGGGATCCGGGCTCACTTTGAGGTTCTGGATGAACTGATCGGCGAAAAGGACTCTAATCCCAGCAGTAGGGCGATGGCCATACTGTCACTCATGGTGGGGGCCGTTACGCTGTCACGGATCATGGAAGACCAGAATTTGTCGCAAGGGATCCTCGACGCGGCGGCCAGCGAAGTCAGAAGCATTGCGCGCGGTGACGATGTCGTCTGAAGGCTGAGCTGGTTCGATAACTCGGCGCGAATAAGGACCAGCTTTAGATACCGCCCGGTTCGGGTGAGAGCGTCTTCGAGGCCGTACGTACTGCATGTTTTAACAACAGACCCTGACCGCATCGTCGGCCGGGAGGCTAGAGGCATGCCTATTTTAAACTGAATACAGGTGAGAACACATGCGTCGTATCGTTGTAACAGGAATGGGAGCTGTAAGTCCCCTTGGTGCGAATGTCGGTATCTCCTGGTCGCGCCTGCTTGCGGGTGAAAGTGGTATTCGGCGACTGGGTGACGACGTCGTTGGGGACCTGCCTTCGAAAATTGGAGGTGTGGTCTCCTCGTTCACTGAGGATCAAGAAGGCGGTTTCGATCCCGACACGATCATGGCTCCGAAGGACCAGCGCAAGGTCGACCGGTTCATTATCTTCGCACTGGCGGCCGCTGAAGAGGCCCTCGCGCAGGCGAACTGGAACCCGACCTCGAATGAAGACCGGCTACGTACCGCGACGATCATCGCGTCGGGCATCGGCGGCTTCCCCGCAATCACCGAAGCGGTGCGCACCGTCGATCAACGTGGTGTGCGTCGTCTTTCACCCTTCACTATACCGTCGTTTCTCGTCAATCTCGCAGCGGGGCAAGTCTCGATCCGCCATGGCTTCAAAGGCCCCCTCGGCGCGCCCGTAACGGCATGTGCTGCTGGCGTTCAGGCAATCGGCGATGCCGCCAGGCTCATCCGCGCCGATGAAGCCGATATTGCGATTTGCGGTGGGACAGAAGCCTGCATGAATATCGTCAGTCTTGGTGGTTTCGCAGCTGCCAGATCGCTGTCGACCAGCTTTAACGGAGCACCAAGCCGGGCATCGCGTCCCTTCGATATGTCACGCGATGGCTTCGTCATGGGCGAAGGAGCCGGCATGCTCGTCATCGAATCCCTAAGCCACGCGCTTGCTCGCGGCGCCACGCCACTTGCTGAACTGGTCGGATATGGCACGACTGCTGACGCCCATCACATAACGTCCGGACCCGAAGACGGGACCGGCGCGCGCAGAGCCATGGAGATCGCTATTTCACAAGCTAGAATTTCTCCGCTTGAGATCGGTCATCTGAACGCGCACGCCACCTCGACACAGGTCGGGGATCTCGGTGAAATCAGGGCGATCAAGAACGTTTTTGGTTCCAAAATGACCGTGGCTGTCAGCGGGACGAAATCGGCCACGGGGCACCTGCTCGGCGCGGCCGGAGGACTGGAGGCCATATTCACGATTCTGGCGCTCAGCAACCAGGTCGCACCACCGACCTTGAACCTGAATGCTCCGGATCCGGAGCCGATGGTATCGATTTCGTCGCGAACGAAGCGCGACACCTGGACACTGAATACGCCATATCGAATGGCTTCGGCTTTGGCGGGGTCAATGCCAGTGCACTCTTCCGGCGCTGGACAGAAGGGGGCGCCGGCCGCGCTCCGTCAATCGGCTGACGCTAAGCTCGCTCCCAGAACACGTGAAACTGTGTCTTTGCCGCGGGTGACATTCTATGAAGGGTCGGGAAGACAACAGTCGATAACATTTTGCAACTTCAGAGGTCTAAAACAGGAAACCGGCACGCCATCGAATGGACACAGTGAATGCCGGCATGCAACGGGTGATCGACGCCGAGCGGCTCACGCCGAGCTCTCCCAAGGGTTGATCACGGAGGCGTCTGTGTCTTCGAAATCCTTGACGTTGCGTGTGACAAGGATGAGATCGTGGACGATCGCAGTCGCGGCAATCAACCCGTCGATATCGCCGCAGGGGCGGATTGCCGCGATGCGGCGCCATTCGACCGCGATTTGGTTGGTTATCGGCAAAATGCGGTCGCCATGGTCGTGGCGCAGCTTGCGCAACCATTCGGTGAAGTGCGCGGCAGTCTTTGGATCCGACCTCTGTTTCAGGGCAATGCCGCGCATGATTTCGCCGAGGGTAAGCGCACTCAGGTGGATGCTGAGCGGATCGACAGAGCGCAGCCAAGACACCGCCTGCGGCGTGCCGCGTCGCGCCTCTGAGACGATGTTGGTGTCAACCAGATACATCAGAAGGCCACATCGCGGCTTGGCGGCTTGGCGCGTACATTCCCCACATCAGCGAACTGATCGTCCCAAGCGGGACCGCCCAGCAGATCGTCGACCAGCGTTGGCCGGCCGGCGCGCAGAGCGTCGTAGTCATGAGCGGACAGCACGACGGCTGTGCGCTCACCGCGCAGCGTGACAATCTGCGGCCCTTCATGGCGCGCCTTCTGCACCACCTTCGAGAATTGGTTCTTGGCGTCCTGCAGTTGCCATTCCATAGTTTCGCTCCATTTTGGCTAGACTGTCTAGCTATATAGTCCTTGTCTGCCCTTGAAAGTGCCAATGCACCAGGCCGATCGACGACCTGCACGCAACGCCACATGATCAGCGATCTCGATAACCGAGCTGCGCCGCAGATCACCCCGCGGGGCACGGGCCGAAAAACAAACTCTGAGCAGAAAAACCGCGGCCAGTGCTTCCGGCCAACGCGTCTCGAAACAGATCTCGAACCGTCTGGGCGACGGCTCGAACCAATTCCGACGTTGTGAGTTGTTTGTATAGACGCAAAACCAAGAGAAGAGAAAACGCCCATGGACTGGGATCGGGCCGAAGACAATTGGAGGTAACTCAAACAGGACTGCCCTGGCATGAACGATTCTGAATCCCCGCAGCCCCCATATTGGCTCAAATAGCGGTGCATGAAACCGGCGTAATTAACTGAGGTCGTTGGAACTTTTGCTCACATCAGGGCGTTTCCGGGTTCATGAACATGCTCAAAGGAGTGGGACCATGCGACGTATTCTGACTGCTGTTGCTGCGACTGCGATGATCTTAGGAACGGCTTCCGCGCAGACGGCCGAAACCACGACCACCGAAACCTTCGTCACCGCCAAGCCGACCGATGTGCTGAGCTACAATCTCATCAATCTCAACGTCACCAACAATGCCAACGAGGCGATCGGGGAGATCAAAGATTTGATCCTGTCGGACGACCAGCTGACGGGGTACATCGTGTCGGTTGGCGGGTTTCTGGGGATGGGAGATCGCTATGTAATTGTGAGCCCGAAGGCCGTCAAAATCACATACGTCGAAAACGACAAGAAGTGGACGGCGGTGATGGACGCGACCAAGGATCAGCTCAAGACGGCCCCGGAGTTCAAATACGAAGGCCGCTGGGAACGCTAGTCCGAGTAGCGGACAAATATAAAGGGTTGAGGACTCCCCCCAAAGCGGAGTCTCAATCCGGAAGGAGCGGTCCTCCAGGCTACGGGCCTGGTCGTCTGACTGCCCGTGAAGGGCGGCCAGGTATTAGAGGGTTAGCGGACGGCGCCATCGTACCTAGTTGCAGTCGAGGTGGTCCCTACTTCGAGAACGGTCTATCCTGATCTTCGCCCGGGGCTTTCATTCTGCCGACCATGCCGGCCAACTCGGAGAAGCATGGAAGATCCGCCTCGGGCTGGCAGCGATTAGCGAGTTGCAGTAGCAGTATCGGGAAACTGATCGCATCACGATGCACCGGCGACAGTCCCTGCCAGGCTTCGCCACCTGTCTCGATCGCCTCAGCCTTTCGCAATGCGATCTCGATGTCTTCGGCCGATAACAGGCCGCGCCGAACCAACACGTGATTGATGGAAGCAATCGCCATCAGTAGCCCTTCGATCTGGAGGTTCGCGAGGTTCATGACTGCCTCCACCTAATAAGTGCACTCCGCGTAAAAAGGCCGGAAACGAAACGCTGAAAGCACTTCTTCCCGGCCTCTCCTCCCTTCCAAGCGGCGCGGAAGGTTGATAAATAAACACTTCCGATGCCGTATTGTTCCCCCTCCTTGTCTTTGCGGACGGCGGCTCGGCGATCGTGGTATCTCGGATCACCTCATTGCGATCTTGATCGCGATCATACTGCACCCTTGATCGACACATTGGTTGCAGAGGTTCGCGCGGCGAGGTCGCAGGCGCCGGGGTCCTGCTGACCATCTGGGCCTGTTGTTTGACGCCACGTCCTAGAGTTCGCAGATGCCTATCGTCATCGGAGTGATCGGCGAGCAATGCTCGTAGCTCCCGCGGGAATGGCATTGGCGCCTGGGCTGGTTTAGCGGCTCAACCGTGCGGATTTCGGTAAATCGGGATAGTCATTTCAGCGGTTGCGGACAAGCGTTTCGCTAAGTCCGGACAAGGGATGCGATCCCCACTCCGGTCGCCTGGTTGCTGTTACGGATGTTGATTTCGGTTATTTCGCAGCCGGTCAAGAGCGTCGGTTTTTTCGTCTCCGCATGCTGTCGCCTTCGAGCGTTGTGCGGTGAGCGTTGTGAACAATACGGTCCAAAATCGCATCAGCCAGAGTGGCCTCTCCGATCATTTCGTGCCGGGCCACGGGAAGCTGAGCCGTGATCAGGTCGATTCCGCCGATATCGCTCCTCGAAGAGTTCTAGCAGATCGAGGCGCTGTCGATCGTTCAAGGTATGTGTTCGCCAGTCATCCAGCACCAGCAAGTGCACGCGCGCAAGCTTATCGACGAGGCGCGGAAAGCGTCCATCCAGCCTGGCAAGTGCGAGGTCCTCAAACAGCGTTGGCTGGACTGAGTCGTTGAGGCGGGCCGCCTGTTGTGCAAAGGCACAAGCAATCCACCTCTTTCCGGTGCCTGTTTGGCCGGTCAGGATTAGGTTCTCGTTTGCCTTCAGCCATGCACCTTGCGCCAGAGATAGGACGTTCCGGCGATCAAGACCGGGGTGAGATCCAAAATCGATGTCTTCGTTCGAGGCATTGGCAAAACAAAGCTTTGCTGTAGCGAGCCTGTTTGTCAGCCGTCGGTCTGTTCTCACGGCTCTCGGTCGAACATCAACCCCTGAGCCTGGACCGCCCAGTGGAGGGAGCCACCAGCGCGCCATAGAGTCCCAGAAACTAAAAGTTGACTTTCGGATCAGTTTTCTCTATCAGCGATTTATCGATATTTGCTTGCTGAACTTTGGTTACCGCGCATTTAGCAACTGCGCCCTGACGAACCTTCCTTTCAAAAATCGCTATCTTCATCCGCAGCGCTTG
>NZ_LMFK01000036.1:0-15671 GCF_001426785.1 Ensifer sp. Root142 | reverse complement strand
AGCTGGCTCGTCTCCAAGGCGTGGGGCGACTGGGCGACGGAATCGCAATGGCTCTGGCGGCTGTCGACCAAACACGGCTCGAACGGTGTGCTGGGCGACGTCGGCATCCATATCCTCGATTTCGCCGGCTATGGCGCCGGCACCGAGGCCGAGCGGATCTTCGCGCGGCTGAAGACCTTCGACAAGGCGCCGGGAAACCGGATCGGCGAATATGATCTCGACGCCAACGACAGCTTCGTCATGACGGCCGAGTTCAGCAACGGCGCCATGGGCGTGATCCATGCCAGCCGCTGGGCCACCGGCCATCTCAACGAGCTGCGGCTGCGGCTGCATGGCGACAAGGGGGCGATCGAGGTTGTCCATACGCCCGATGGCTCGACGCTTCGCGCCTGCCTCGGCACGGATGTTGAAACGGCAACCTGGCGTGATGTCGGTGCCGGTACTGTTCCGACCAACTACCAGCGCTTCGTCGCCGCGGTTCGGGATGCCAAGACGGTCGAGCCCGGCTTCCGCCATGCGGCAAACCTGCAGAAGGTGCTCGATCTGGSGATGCCAAGACGGTCGAGCCCGGCTTCCGCCATGCGGCAAACCTGCAGAAGGTGCTCGATCTGGCGATGGAGACCGAGGCGGAAAGGCGCGAACTCGGCGCCGTGCATGCCCAGCGCTCCAACAATCATGCGTTCGGTTAACTCGACGGTCGCCCGCTTCCGCCCGGATGTCGCCTGCGGGCGGTCACGCCATGTCTGGATGAAGCCCGTTTGGCAATGTGGTTTTGGGCATGTTTGAGCTTTGCGGGTCGGGTGCAGTCATGTCTCCGGCCTGTTTGTGCGGCACGTTATGACCTGCTGGCCCTGATGTTGTCCGCTTGACCCGATCCTACCACGTTGACGCGCTGTTGGTGCGCAAGACAACGAGAGCGGCGTCGCCTTATAGAGATCACACCGATCAGACGCCGATCGCGATCCCAACCCGGCAGAGGGATAACTTGAATCTCGCACATGTCGCGCGCACCGTCATCAATGTCCTTGTCCAAGCAATATTTGACATCTGACATCTGCATCGCCGCCCAGGCCGCCGGCCCAGGCGTATTCGGACGGCCGTTCAAATGTAACGTGGCCGATCTCAGGCAACATCGGCCAGAGGGGCTGACCGTCGCTCCGTGAATGGTCGCCCTTCGCCTGCTTCGACGCCACCAGTAGGCCGGTTGCAATCTGAGGCTCCGGATTGACGGCCGGGAAGCGATCACCTTTCTTCACAAAGGAGGCCATGAGATAGGGCATATCCTGTCCGCCCAGGCGGGCGCGGCCCACATACTGCACCTGAACGGCGCCCGTGCCACGGGGCTTCAGGTCCAGCAGTTCGGCTGCCTTGCTGGAAACGTCGATGATGCGACCCCGATGAAACGGACCGCGATCGTTGACGCGCACGATGAGCGAAGAACCGTTTTCAAGATTGGTCACCCGCACATAGCTGGGCAAGGGAAGGGTCGGATGCGCGGCGGAAAGGTGATCCGGATCGTAAATTTCGCCGTTTGCGGTCCGCCGCCCGCGAAAGGCCGGGCTGTACCAAGAAGCGACACCCTTCTTGTCGTAGTTCGGGTCTTCCTTCGGATAATAACGCTTGCCTTTGACCACATAGGGCTTACCGACCATATAGCGGCCACCACCCTTGCGAATATTCTTGCCGTAGGCGCCCCGCGTGCTCGCCTTCACGCCGTGTACAATTTCGGAAGTATATCCATTGCTGCGGTTCTTGTGCGGCGCTTGAGTGGATGTACAGGTAGCACAGCTGGCGCAGACCATCGTAATCGCCAGCCATCGCAAGCCTTTGACAGCCGCCCTTACATCAATAACCATCCGTCCAACGCCGGCGACAGCCACCCGTGCATCTGCCGCAAGTCTCGACACGAACGCTCATATCGGCCAGGCGCTCGCAGTCCGCTGTGCATCGGGTCGAGGGACAGACGGAATTCCAGCGGAGGCACTTGTCGATGCATTGCTGCAGTCTGGGGTCGGGCCATTAATTCGCTCCTTCCGTGAATAATTGTAGAATCGGACCTGATGCTAAAAGTTCCATTAGGGCGCGCGAATATACGCAACCCTTCTATTTGGGCTGGCCGCTGACAACGCTACGGCGGACCGCCGACCCGGGGCAGTAGCAGGCCTGCCCGCCTCACCTCGGCGCACCGAGCGGTCGCCGTGCATGGCGCTGGACTGGATCGTCGGATGGAACGGCTGAACTAGCAAGCTGCGGGCGATGACCGGATGGCTTGGAATTTAAATTGGTCGACGTTTGGTTTTAAATTGGACGGGACATCGCCCGCACGCGCTTGTTGACCACCAAGCCTTCGGGTCTCTCTTCGGCATAAGTCGGCAGGTTCGGGATAGGCCTACAAGCGGAACCGATCGGTAGCTGCGGCGTTGGGACTAGTGTTTGACTGACACAAAAAAGTCGGAACCGCAGGTCATGGCCCCCCGGGATTGTGCGCGAGCGGGCACGCCGCTCGACCGACTTTGATGCGGGCGATACGCGCAACTGGCGCGGGGACCTCCCAACAAGACGAAGGAAGATCATGTCGATTCGATCCAAACTTTTCGCAACAGTGGCCTTGCCCGTTTTCGCCGTATCATTCGCGATTCAGCCGGCGCTGGCCGACAGCCTGATGGCGCCGTTTCAGGTAGCGCAGGAAGGGGCCGACCAGCAGTCGCCTGAGGACCTGCTGCTGCTCAAGAAGCGCAAGAAGCAGCATGCCGCCGAGGAAGGGCAGACAGAACAGCAACAACCGCAGGCCGAAGAGCCGCAGCGACAGGTAGAAGAGCCGGTGCGCAAGAAGCGCAAACAGCAGGCCGAAGAACAGCAGCCCGCCGTAGGGGAAGGTGCTCCGCAGCAGGCTGAGGAGCAACAAACTCCTGTGCGCAAGAAGCGCAAGCAGCAAGCCGAAGAGCAGCCCGCCGTAGAGGAAAGCACACCGCAGCAGGCCGAGGAACAGCAGGTGCCGGTGCGTAAGAAGCGCAAGCAGCAGGCGGACGGACAGCAGCCCGCCGTAGAGGAAGGCGCTCCGCAGCAGGCTGAGGAGCCACAAACTCCTGTGCGCAAGAAGCGCAAGCAGCAAGCCGAAGAACAGCAGCCCGCCGTAAAGGAAGGCGCTCCGCAGCAGGCTGAGGAGCAACAAACTCCTGCGCGCAAGAAGCGCAAGCAGCAGGTCGAAGAACAACAGCCCGCCGTAGAAGAAGGGGCTCCGCAGCAGGCTGAGGAGCAACAAATTCCTGTGCGCAAGAAGCGCAAGGAGCAGGTCGAAGAACAGCAGCCTGCCGTAGAGGAAGGCACCCCACAGCAGGCCGGGGAGCAGCAGATACCTGCGCCCAAGAAGCGCAAACAACAGGCGGAAGGACAGCAGCCCGTTCCGGGGTCCGAACAACCCGCAACGGCGGAGCAGCTCCAGGGTGAAGCGCCTCGGGCCAGGTCCGCTCCGATCGTCGTCGACAGGCGCACGAAGGAAGAGAAGCGCAAGATAGCACAGGATCCGGCGGCGACCGATGAGACCGTAGTGCTTCCGGTCGATAACGGCGCGGCTGTGCTCGACAGCGACAAGGACGCCGACAATGCCGGTGGCAACCGGGGGCGCGAGGCTCGGCGCAAGCAGCGCGAAGAGCTGCGCGTCCAGGAGCAGAACATAGCGCCGCCGACCGACGACGCCGCGGCCCAGGCGGAGATTCCAGCCGAAGTGCGGCAGGCGGCCCCGCAGAGGATCGAGGCCGCGATCAAGGAAGAAGGCCAACGCGTCGAAGCGGCGCCAATCTTCGCGGTCCCGGAGACGACGAACATCGTCAATAACACGGTCATCAACAACACGGTGATCAACAACACCACGAACAATGATGTGACCGAGGTGCAGGTGGTCGAGAGGATCGACGATCGCGTCGTCCTCGGCGTCGGCGACCAGTTCTTCGTGCGTGGCGACGATCGGCCAAGGCTCCGCCGCGATTCGGAGGAGACCTACTACGATCAGTTGGCGCGCGGCCGCGTTCGTGAAACGATCGTCCGCCCGGGCGGCTATCGCATCGTCACGGTCTACGACCGGTACGGCAACATCCTGCAGCGGTCGCGCGTCGACAGCGACGGCAACGAGTATGTGCTGATGTACGCGCCGGAATATCAGGAGGAACGACGTCCGGGGATCGTCGACGTCGGCTACGACCTGCCGCCGATGCGCCTGGCGATTCCGGTCGACGACTACATCGTCGATTACGCGGAGGAACCGGATCGGGACTACTACCAATTCCTGTCCGAGCCACCGGTCGAACGCGTCGAACGGGTCTATACGATCGATGAGGTCCGCAATTCGGCCCGTCTCCGTGACAAGGTCCGGCGCATCGATCTCGATACGATCCACTTCGTGACGGCTAGTGCCGAAGTGTCGATGTCGCAGGCCAAGACACTGCGCAAGGTTGCGGACGCGATGCAGAAGGTTCTCGACAAGGATCCCGGTGAGACCTTCTTCATCGAGGGGCACACGGACGCTGTCGGTTCCGACCGCTCGAACCTGGTACTCTCCGATGAGCGTGCCGAGTCCGTCGCAGTCCTCCTGACCGAGGTCTATGGCATCCCGGCGGAAAACCTGGTCACCCAAGGCTATGGTGAGCGCTTCCTGAAGATCCGCACGCAAGAGCCCGAGGAGGAGAACCGCCGCGTGACCATCCGCCGCGTGACGCCGCTGGTGCGCCCGGTCGCCCAGCGGTAACGGAAATCTGACGCGCCATGACATCGAAGGCTCTTCACGAGAGCTAACTGCCTCGAAAGAAGGTCTCAGCGGCTTTTGTTGTCACTGAGACCTTGGAGATTGTGGCGTGTTCCAGCGGTATTTTCTCAAAACGCATAGCATCTGGATTAGTCCCGGCGCTGCGGAAGGCATCGACGAAAACGACAGCGGTTAGTGTTGAATCCCGAAGGCTTGCTGTCCTGAATTCGACGTGTTGGGGCAACTCGCCTGCAGAACCAGTTGAGATTTGCGTGCGTCGACCGCCGTTGGCAGAGAGCTCTGTGGCGCACAAAGAAAAGGCCGCTTCGTTCCGTCACACGCTCTAACGAGCATTGGTCTCCGACTGCAATGCAAGGCTCAGAGCGGAGACGAACACGCGCACTTTGGGCAGGACGTTCCTGGTGGTCGGGTAGACTGCCCAGATCCCAATTTCTTCAGGAGTGGCGTCATCGAGGACCACGCGCTGCAGCCGCCCTTCGAGTACGTCATCGGCGATCGCCCATTCGGAAAGCAGGGTGATCCCAGCCCCGGCGACACAAGCAGATTGGCATCCAGCGATGCTGCTCGAAGAAAACCGAGAGCCTATGCGAACATGGGTTTCGGAGCCACTGGCGACGAAAGTCCAATGCGTGACTCCTGTCATAGGAAGGCAATCATGGTGAGCGAGGTCATCGATGGAACGCGGCATCCCACGCCGCTCAAGATAGCCCGGCGAGGCAACAAGCGTTCGTGGGTTATCCGCAAGTTTTTGTGCGATCAGGCTGCTGTCCTTTAGACGCGCGATGCGGATTGCCAAATCGGTTCCGGTAGCCGTCAGGTCAGGCAGGCGGTCATTCATATCCAGGGCAATCTGCAGTTCTGGATTAGCCGCAAGGATAGCTGGGACCAGCGGAGTCACAATCTTCACGCCAAATACGATTGGCACCGAGACGCGAAGAAGCCCCGCTGCGCCAAGCGTGTCCGCGCGAACCTGTGCGCGGCCTTGATGTTCATTTTCAATGATGGCCTGAGCGTACGGAAGGAAAGTTTCACCTTCGGGCGTCAGCGACAGTGACCGAGTCGTCCGGTGAAGCAAACGCACGCCAAGCGTTGCTTCCAGCGCGGAGAGGCGCCGTGTCGCCGCCATCGGCATTAAACCAAGACGGCGCCCTGCCTCGGATATGCTTCCGGAAGAAACAGCGCCCACGAAGACCTCGATGTCGTCAGTGTTCATTATAACGGGTTTCGATAAACAGGCTCAACATTAGCCAATACTACAACGGAAGGCGATGCAAAGCTACATCTGTCGCGATCTCATAGCTTGAAAGGCTCCGGAAATGACAATCACGACCGTGAATGCAAAAACGCCTACGGGATTGAGTAGAGTTGGCTTGCTCGCCATGGCCACCGCCAGCGGCATCGCTGTCGCCAACATCTATTACAATCAGCCGATGCTAGGCATCATCGAGGCCGATTTTCCCGGCCAGTCCGCAACCGCTCTAGTACCGACCGCCACCCAGTTGGGATACGCTCTCGGTCTCTTCCTTCTTCTGCCTCTTGGCGATCTGGTCCACCGACGCAAGCTCATCATTGGACAGTTTCTGATCCTTGCCATCGCCCTGTCCCTAGCCGCTGTTTCCTCGTCCGCGTGGATATTGGTCGCTAGTTCCCTTCTGGTTGGAGCAAGCTCGACGGTAGCGCAACAGATCGTTCCCTTCGCGGCTTCATTGGCACCTGCTGACAAGCGCGGGGCGACCATCGGAACCGTGATGGCGGGCGTCCTGTCGGGCATTTTGTTCAGCCGAACCCTATCTGGTTTTGTCGGCGAACATGCCGGCTGGCGCGAGATGTTCTGGATTGGCGTGCCGATGGCCTTGGTGGCCGCCGCGATGATGTTCGCGACGCTTCCAGATCATGCTCCCACGTCTCGTTTGCATTACCGCAACGCGATCAAATCGCTGGGGCACCTCTGGACACATGAGCCATCTCTTCGGACAGCGACCCTCGTACAAGCCGCCCTCTTCGCTTCGTTCACCGCGTTCTGGACCATACTTGCGCTATATCTTCAGGGCCCGAGCTTCGGCCTTGGTGCCGATATTGCCGGGCTTTTCGGTATCGTGGGAGCGGTCGGCGTTTTCGCTGCTCCGGTAGCGGGTCACATTGCCGACAAGCGTGGACCGCATTTCGTTGTTTGGCTTGGCGCGGCCTTGACTGTCGTGTCCTGGATTATCTTTGGAGCATGGGCTTCGATCGTGGCTCTCATCATGGGCGTCATCGTCCTCGACTTCGGCATTCAGGGCGCATTGGTCTCCAATCAACACATTATATATGCACTCAATCCGGATGCACGAAGCCGCCTGAACACGATCTTCATGACTGGAATGTTTCTTGGCGGCGCGACGGGATCGGCACTTGCTTCAGTTGCCTGGCAAAATGGCTCTTGGCTCGGTGTGAGCCTCGTGGGCGGTGTCTTGCCGCTACTCGCTTTGGCCGTAAAAGCGCTTGGTCGCTCACCTCAATTGTAAGATCAAAATCAACGTTGTGCGAGCATCAACGCGGGAGGATGGTGCTCATCGCCCTCCATATTATTTCAAAGGATGCAATGGAATCGAAACGATTGCTGCAATTGTTGTCACTCCGGATTGGTGGCAATTTCCCTTCGTCAGACGAACACAGCGTCGCTGAGGGCAAAAGACAAAGATCGCAGGGCGCGAATATGACTGACAAATTTCTTCCCATGACGCGCCGCGGCGCGCTGCTTTCCGGAGCGGCTGCCGCCGCCACCATGGCACTCTCCACATCATTCAGCTTTGCAGGCAACGCTGCTGCTTCCACCGCCAACTCAATCGAAGGGGACAATGCAATGAGCACCATCACCACCAAGGACGGCGTCGAAATCTTCTACAAGGACTGGGGCCCGAAGGATGCGCAGCCGATCGTATTCCACCACGGCTGGCCGCTGTCGTCGGACGATTGGGATGCCCAGATGCTGTTCTTCCTCGCCAACGGCTACCGCGTCGTTGCCCATGACCGCCGGGGCCACGGCCGTTCGGCGCAGGTTTCCGACGGTCACGATATGGATCATTACGCCGCAGACGCCTTTGCGGTCGTCGAAGCCCTCGACCTGAAGAACGCCGTTCATATCGGCCACTCCACCGGTGGCGGCGAAGTCGCCCGCTATGTCGCAAAGCATGGCGAACCATCCGGCCGCGTCGCCAAGGCCATCCTCGTCTCCGCCGTTCCGCCGCTGATGCTGAAGACTGAAATCAATCCTGAAGGCCTGCCGATGGAAGTGTTCGACGGCTTCCGCTCGGCGCTCGCCGCTAACCGCGCGCAGTTCTTCCGCGACGTCCCGGCCGGTCCCTTCTATGGCTTCAACCGTGACGGTGCGAAAGTCCAGGAAGGCGTGATCCAGAATTGGTGGCGTCAGGGGATGATGGGTGGCGCGAAGGCTCATTACGACGGCATCAAGGCTTTCTCCGAGACCGATCAGACCGAGGACTTGAAGGCGATCACTGTTCCGACTCTCGTCCTGCATGGCGAGGACGACCAGATCGTACCGATCGCTGACTCGGCGCTGAAGGCGGTCAAGCTTCTGAAGAACGGCACGCTCAAGACCTATCCGGGCTTCTCGCACGGCATGCTGACCGTGAATGCCGACGTCTTGAACGCTGACCTTCTCGCCTTCGTTCTGTCATGATGTAGAAGTTGCGGCCGCGGCAAAACTTGCCGCGGCCGCACCCACTTAATCCTATAAAACGCGTCAGATTCCATACTGCGAGGGGCCTCGCACGCGGGGTCATGAACCCATACCTCAGTCTAGCATCACCATCTGACCTGCCGCCTGCTCCTCGAAGAATTTCGAGAAAGACGCAATGCGGGGCGGCAATGCCTGATAGGGCGGGTAATAAAGCGTCAGCCACAGATCGGGCGGCGCCCATCCACGCAGGACGTGAACCAAGCGGCCTGTTTTCAAATGTTCCGAGACATGAAATCCAGGCAGCATCGCCACTCCGGCACCATCAGCTGCCATGTCAGCCAGAACCTCACCGTTGTTGGCACTGAACGCCCGGCCCGCCGAGATCGTTATGCTCGATCCGCCGTCCGACAAAACCCAGTTTTCCCGCCGGCTTTCGCCGCTATAGGCGAGGCAATCGTCGGGCGTCAGTTCGCTGGGATGCTGTATATCGACAAACCGGCTTCCGGGTGCGGCAACGAGAATGCGCGGCACGACCCGGATCTTGCGCCAGATGGTGAACTTATCCGATGGCTGCGAGGAAATGCGGATCGCAAGGTCGTAGTCGTCGTCGACGATGTTCACCAGACCGTCAGATAGCGAGATTTCAAAGCTCATTTTTGGATAGAGCTCCCTGAAGCCCGATAGGATCGGCGGGAGCACGGCCTTGCCGAACCAGGTCGGCGCGCTGATGCGCAACCGTCCCTGATCAGCCTTGTGCGCATTCATGACATCCCGCCGTGCATCTTCAAGCGTCTTCACGGCCGGCTGGATCTGCGCGGCGAAAATCGCTCCGTCAGTTGTCAGCGAAACCTGCCTTGTCGTGCGCACGAAGAGCTGCACGCCAAGTTCGGCCTCCAGCGCAGCGATGGCACGGGTCACGGCTGCCGGCGTCATGTCAAGTTCGCGGGCGACCTGAGCGAAGTTACGTTTTTCGGCGGCGAGTAGGAAGGTTCGGAGGGCTTTGTAGTCGTTCATCTCGATTATTTCAAAAATAGCAATTCAATCGGAAGAAATATTGCAATTCCGCGAATCCATCAACCCGGTTACATCTTTCTCCATCGAAACGGACAAAGCCAACGAAGAAAGGCACCGGCCATGATCAAGGATATCAAGGGACTGCATCACGTTACCTCGATGGCGTCGGATGCGCGCGAAAACAACAAGTTTTTCACCGACGCCCTCGGACTGCGCCGCGTGAAGAAGACCGTCAACTTCGACGATCCCAGTGTCTATCACCTCTATTATGGTGACGAGAACGGGACGCCCGGCACGGTCATGACCTACTTTCCGTTCCAGAATATGATGATTGGCCGCCCAGGTGTGGGCGAGGTGGGCGAGACCCAGTTCTCCATCCCCAAGGGCTCGCTCGGCTTCTGGAAGGATCGCCTAGTTGCCAAGGGCGTCGGTGGATTGGAAACAGACGCAGCGTTCGGCGCCAACCGCCTCCGTTTCATCGGACCTGATGGCGACGGGCTCGCCCTGGTCGAAACGGCCGATGACACCCGTGCCCCCTGGATCGCGGAGGGCATCTCAGACCAGACGGCCATTCGCGGCTTTGCCGGCGCCCGCTTCAACCTGCATGATACGGCGGCCACGGAGGAACTGCTTGGTTTCATGGGCTACCAGCGTGCCGAGACCGAAGGCGACGTGACCCGCTTTATCATCCCTGGCGGCAACGGTGCCGATACGATCGATCTAGCAGCGCTTCCGAAAACACCGTTTGCCCGCCAAGGTGCCGGCTCGGTCCACCATATTGCCTTTGCCGTCGACAACCGCGAGAAGCAGCTCGAAGTGCGCAAGGCGCTGATGGATACCGGCTACCAGGTGACTCCGGTCATCGACCGAGATTACTTCTGGGCGATCTATTTCCGGACCCCGGGTGGGATCCTGTTCGAAATTGCGACCAACGAGCCCGGCTTCGATCGTGATGAAGACACCGCACATCTCGGCGAAGCGCTCAAGCTTCCGAACCGATATGAAGCCTTCCGTGACCAGATCGAAGAAAACCTGGTTCCGCTTGCCGCATAGGATCCGATCTGAACCGGTCCCCTGATCAACACACATCTTCACTTTCGAGACGGCTGCCTGAGCCAGGCAGTCGACCGCCGAAGGCTTATCAATTTCAAACGCCACACCGCACCAGACATCAAAGGGAGAACTAAAATGTCCAAGCTCGAAGTCCTGACCCCCGTCAACAGCCAGCTCATTTTCATCGACCAGCAGCCGCAGATGGCATTCGGTGTCCAGTCGATCGATCGGCAAGTGCTGAAGAACAACGTCGTGGGCCTCGCCAAGGCCGCCAAGGTCTTCGATATTCCGACGACGATCACCACCGTCGAGACCGAATCCTTCTCCGGCCACACCTATCCCGAACTGCTCGCCGTCTTCCCGGAAAACGACATCCTCGAGCGCACTTCGATGAACTCCTGGGACGATCAGAACGTCCGCGATGCGCTGGCGAAGAATGCTGCCAACGGCCGCAAGAAGATTGTCGTGTCAGGTACGCAATGGACCGCATGGTTCAAGCCGGCGTCATTCCGGTGACCTGGCAGCAGGTCCTCCTTGAGTGGCAGCGCGACTGGGCGCGGAAGGAAACCTATGACGCCGTCACCACGCTGTTGAAGGAGCATTCCGGCGCCTACGGCATGGGCATCGATTATGCCTACACCATGGTCCACAAGGCCGCTGAACGCGTCACGCACGGCAAGCGGATTGGCCCGAACCCGGCAAAGTAACCCAGCAAGAACAGCCGCTCCGCCAGGACAAGCCCGTCGGAGCGGCAATCTCATCTCAGCGAGGACGAATTCCATGAAACTCTATCTCATGTCCATCGGTGCCGGCTTGCTGGTCGGCATTGTCTATAGCCTCCTCAATGTGCGTTCGCCGGCCCCGCCGGTTGTCGCCCTGGTTGGCCTTCTTGGCATCCTCGTTGGCGAGCAGCTTGTGCCTTTTGCCAGAACGCTGTGGAGCAAGGAGCCCGCCGCCGTTTCCTGGATCAACCAGATCAAGCCGCAAATGTTCGGTCATATGCCGAAGGGTGGGAACCAAAATGACCTCGCTGCGGCTCGTCAGGTCCAGGTCAAGTCTGATAGCTGACCGCCAAGAGGAGAGTAGCATTGCGGTTCGCGGCGACACCTAGCCATTGCCCAATATCCAGGGACCGCTCACCAAACGGCGCGATGGCCGAGATAGGTCGCTACGACTTTGCCGTCCTCGATGTCGAGCGCGGCCCCACTGTAGTTTGCTGCCGGCTCCGCAACGCAGCGAGCCTGTCAGGCAGAGGGGAACCTGAAGACGAGGGCCTATCGCGACGTCGCTGGCATCTGGACGGCTACGGCCCCTCGGGTCGCTGATCTCAGGTGAATTGAATTGCGGGTATGTCGTTCGCAACCACAGGCATTCCGACTTTGGCCTCTCCATGAAAAGCTTTCCACCAGTTCAATTAGAAGCCGCCGCGAGGGATCACCTTTTATCGCGCGGTGACGGAGGAGAGGGCAAATTGCGGTGACGGAGACGGAGTTTCAGGAACTACCCTTTTCGCGCAGCAAGGTTGAATTGTCCGCCCGTTCGAGCTTAGCGAGGTGTTCCGCGCAGATTGTTTTGACCGGATCGTAGAGAACGGAAGTTCGAGCGGTCAGCCATGCCATTGCCTCCTCGCTGATCTCGTAGTGTCCCGAGTAGCGGGCTTTCACATACGCCTCATTCAGCGTGTTGAACCATGACTGCGATGTTGATCCCGAGGTCAGGCGTCCGTCAGGCGCACATCCTGACCCTCAGCCAAAGGGACCCATTGCCCCGACCGCGATCATTTTGGAGCGGTCAACATGACCAGGACAATTGCGGTGAGAAACGGGCTGATAGACAGCAGCGCAATGATGTACGTCCCGGCAAACAATACATCGATCGCCAGGTGGCTCGCGCCCATCGAGCGCTACTTGAGAGAGGTTCGGTCGGTCTCGCCGGAGTTCTGAAACTCCAACACGGCGTTCCGAGGAGGGGCCCACCCCTTCACAAGGGCCCCTGTAACGACGCTTGCCATGCAGATGCTAACCAATCGAATTAACTCGCCGATCTCTTGGCGAGATGGTTCACCAACCGTGCTGCTTCCTCAGCAACCCCAGGTATAACTCCCGACTTCCGAGTCGAGGCAAAATCGAGGCCGGAAAAATACAGTCCGGGAACGAATCCGATCCCCTCCTCGTGAATAGGCTGGCCGTCGTCGTCGATGGTGTCCGGGACTTTGATCCACCGGAAATCGCCTCTGAAGCCTGTGCCCAGATTACCGACGCTATGCCGCTCGTCGCCAATTCGATTGAGCGGATCGGTGGATCGGCGAGGCGTGGGGCGATCACCTCGGCAGGATCATCCTCGGCAGGCGGCGCGTTCAGCCCGGCGCGCCCGATGTAAGCGTCAATAAGGCGCTTGACGTTGGCTGAGCTCTCGTCGGCAAAACGCATGTGCTCATCCAGGTTGTCGCCGAATACCAGGCTGCCATTCGTCATACCCAAGAAGCGACCGAGCAACACGACCCCCTGGGCGCTCAGCGATTGCAGGCTGATGGTGTGGGTGGTACCAAGCAAGCCTCGCGGCGGCAGCTTCCCCGATGGCAGGATGATTTCCCTGCGCGGTACGTCGAAATAGCCGGACAGGGTCATCCAATTGAAGATGTCGCCGCCGCGATAATAGCGGACCAGACGGCCGACTCGGCTCGTCGCCAGAAAGACCGAGCGTCCCGCGAGTGCCAAGTCCTCGGCAATCTGGTCGCCCGATTGACCGCTGCCGACTACAAGAACAGCACCTTGTTCCAACTCGGCTGCATTGCGATAGGCCGAGGAATCGAGTTGGCGGACCGTTGCCGGCAGTTCCGCCGACTCAGGCGACCGTTTCGGACAGTTCAGGCTACCGCTCGCGACGACGACGTTGCGGGCCTGAAAGACACCACGCGGTGTCGTCACAAGAAAGAGTTCGTCATCTCGGGACAGTTCCTCTGCTGGAGTCCCGGTTATCACCGGCAATTGGTGCCGCTCAACATACTTCTCGAGATAAGCGACAAATTGATGCTGTGTGCTGGCACCCCAGGGATCAGGCACGTCATGGGAATCACCGGGCAGCAGCGAGCGAATGTTAGGCGAGTTCAGACGGAAGGAATCCCAGCGCTGGGTCCGCCAGGTTTCTCCGATGCAGCCTCGCTCAAGCACCTGATGATCGCGACCTTGCTGCTTGAGTAAATAACTGATCCCAAGCCCGGCCGAGCCCGCTCCGACGACAACCACGTCAAGTATCCCCGCCATGGCACATCCTCCCAACAAGACGGCATCGTAGGAATCGAAGCGCGACGGCCCCGGATCAACGTTCAGGCGGACCTGCTGGCGGTGCCGCCATCTGCCTGGTCCTGGATGACGGTAACATGGATTCGATCAACTCTAAGGAGAAAGGCGTTGTTCGTTTGTGTGCCCGCAGGCCAGCAGCATCCCCAAGTCTCAACGACTGAATGCGGGAAAGCGCGCCGTTATCCCATGCTCGTTCCTGGGAGCAGACCCGAGGCTACGCCCTCAGCAAGGAAAGAAGTTTCACTGCCTGGCAGAGCTGTCGGATGAGATGATCGATGAGGCCCTCGAAATCGCTGTCGATGCGCCCTCGAACAACACGCTTCGCTCGATTTGGAACTTCGGTGGCAGGACGCTATATGCCAGGGGAATCCCTGCTAAACGGTCCAACGCCTTAACGTGCAACCGCTTCGGATGCGACGGCTGGTAGTGCCGTCATTTCAAGGCCCGCCGCGGTGGCGATCATGCTCACTGTGCGTCGCCGAATTGTGCGTGACCAATCTAGCGCTCTGCAGCTCAACGCTCGTCTAACGCCAAGTTTTTTGAGATATTGAGTATGGCAGGTCACCCGATCTGCCCAGTTGAGGGAGGATGTCATGCCACTGTTCATAACCACAGGGTGCTATACAACCACGTCAGCGAAGGGAATGATTGACAGTCCATCGGACCGAGAAAAGGCGGCCCGTGGCATCATGGAAGCAGCGGGCGGGAAACTGCATTCTTTCTACGTTACGACGGGTGAAACCGACTGGATGGCAATCACGGAATTCGACGATGGCGCTGACGTGGTCCCCGCACTTCTCGTTGTCAGCGCATCGGGAGCTGTATCGAATGTAAAAACCGTGCGAGCCTACACGGGCGCGGAATTCCAGGCTGCGCAAGAGAAGGCGGGCAAAATCGCATCTTCCTATGGGCCCCCAGCAAAATAAGCAGGCCGCTGGTTGAAACGTTTTTGGCAGCGGAACCTCCGCTGCCAGAAACGAGGTGCATTTTCCCCAATGTAGACGCACGTTCCTCCCCGCCACAGTACATTGCCGCGCTTTGGTGTTTTGTACTTGGCGACAACGTTCACGTGCTCGCTCGCGATGGTGACTGGCACGCCCTAGCCATATTCGCATGTTCCGCCCGGACAGGGAGCGGATTATCGAAGCCATGCACCCTTATCGCCATCAGTCGCCCCCTGGATGTCATCTTCGGATGCGGAGAGCTGATACGCACGATCCTTCTGAGCTGCGCGTAAGCGACCGCCCACTGACCAGCAGTGATATAGCGCAGGGCGGTGATGAGAGGCGACGACGCGCGGGACAGGAGGTATGTCTCCGGGCTCGTCCGAAATCTGTGCCTACCTGTTTTTGAACTGATGTCGCTATCCCCGATCTGTCGCACACACGGCTTGGCGCTGGATCCTTCGATTGTCTGCTGCAGCGTCTCATGAAGCGAAAGCGGTCGATCGCCGAGCGAGTTCTTTGGCCAGCCGAGACCACCGAGAGCGAGACAAAGATGCTTTATTACGCGGTGGTGGCGGCCTCAGACGTCGAGCTTGAGACAGTCTTTCGTGAACTCATGCACTGAGCGGACAAACATCTAGCAACCGGCCTGGCCACAACAGCTAAGATCGCAGCTCTCGGCGTGACGCGGACCCGGCAGTCTACGGCGCAACCTTTCAATTCGCACGGCAAAAACGGCCAGCGCCCAGCGTTGACCGTTGACGCTGCACTCAGTCACATGTACCGATTGACACACTGTTTACCGATCGGTACAGTGAAAGAGATCTGGAGATCATGACCATGACTGAACAACGCCCACCACTGCCCCCTTTCACCCGCGAATCGGCAGCGGCCAAAGTCCGAGCTGCAGAGGACGGATG